>NZ_CP015449.1:0-320500 GCF_003096075.1 Dietzia lutea
CCACCCACCGTGTCTCCTGAGCTCGAACACGTGTGGAGTGCCGTCCTCGACAGGCTCACCGATCCCGAGCTGGCCAGCGACGACAATCCCGCGCTGTCCCGCCAGCAGCAGGCGTGGCTCCGCCTAGTCCAGCCGATCGCCGTGGTCAACGGCTTCGCTATGCTCGCCGCGCCGTCGGCCTTCGCCCGCGACAACATCGAATCGGTCCTGCGCGGGCCCATCACCCGCGCCCTCAGCGCACAGCTCGGCGAACCCGTCGACCTCGCCGTCAAGGTCGACACCTCCCTGGCCGGCGGGCAACCGCCCACCGATGACCCGGACGAACAGGTCATCGACGCCGACGAGATCCATCTCCCGGCCGCCGAGGAGGAGCACCCGCCCGCCACCCCGCGGCCCCGGCGGATGACCGAGGAACAGATCGCCGCCGAGCGACTCCTCCACGGCAGCGACCGCGACGAGGCGCTGTCCGCCGCGACGGCTCCCGGCCTCAACGAGCGTTACACGTTCAGCGCGTTCGTCCAGGGCAACTCCAACAGGTTCGCCAGGGCCGCGGCTCTCGCCGTGGCCGAGGCGCCCGCCCGCGCCTACAACCCCCTGTTCATCTGGGGTGAATCCGGTCTCGGAAAGACCCACCTGCTCCACGCCATCGGGCACTACTCGTTGCGCATGTACTCCGAGCAGAAGGTCAAGTACGTCTCGACCGAGGAGTTCACCAACGACTTCATCAACTCCGTCCGCGACGGCCGCCAGAACATGTTCAAGAAGCGGTACCGCGAGGCGGACATCCTGCTGGTGGACGACATCCAGTTCCTGATCGGCAAGGAGCAGGTCCAGGAGGAGTTCTTCCACACCTTCAACACGATCCACAACGCGCAGAAGCAGATCGTGATCTCCTCCGACCGGCCGCCCAAGCAGCTGCAGCCCCTCGAGGACCGGCTTCGTACGCGCTTCGAGTGGGGGTTGATCACCGACATCCAGCCGCCCGAACTCGAGACACGCATCGCGATCCTGGACAAAAAGGCGAAGTCGGAGAACTACGTCGTCCCCCGGGAGGTCCTCGAGCTCATCGCCACCCGTGTCCAGCGCAACATCCGAGAACTCGAGGGCGCGCTCATCCGCGTGGTGGCGTTCGCGTCGCTCAACGGGCACGAGATCGACGTGCCGCTCGCCGAGATCGTTCTGCGCGACGTGGTCTCCGATGACGATTCCCTGCAGATCTCGGCGGCGACCATCATGGCGGTGACCGCGGAGTTCTTCTCCACCAGCATCGACGAACTGTGCGGCACGTCCAAGACGCGGTCGCTCTCGCGCGCGCGGCAGATCGCCATGTACCTCTGCCGCGAACTCACGGACCTCTCCCTCCCCAAGATCGGCGTCACGTTCGGCGGCAAGGACCACACCACGGTCATGTACGCCCAGCGCAAGATCCTCAAGGAGATCAAGGACGACCGGCGTACCTACGACCAGATCCAGGAGCTCACCGCCCGGATCAAGGAGCGCTCCCGCTCGCTCTGAGGGCTCCTCGGACCGCCCCCTTCCCGCCACACGGGCTGATTCGTCGTGCGCGCGGTTCGTGCGGACCCCGAGGCGCCTCCACGTGCCTCCGTCACGCCTCGACGACGGCCCGAAGCCTCCCGCAGACGACCCGGGGTCGGCCCCGAGAACGTCGCCCGCGACGCCGTGTCATCCCTCCGCCACCGCCATGTCACGGCGCCTGCGACCGCGTCGCGACACAACCGAGACCCACGCGACCCCCTTCGTCACATCGTTCACAGCTGTGGACAAAGCTGTGGGATCTTGTGGACCGACGGTGGACAGAGGGTGGACGCAGACTTGTGATTCCACCGGGGCGCTCAACCAAATCACAAGAATCGACAGCGGCGTTCACACGGCGAAATCGGCGAAGACCTGTGATTACAGGGCTCGGCTCACAATTTCACAGGACCTACCACTACCTCTTATCTCTCTTGAGAGTTCTTGTAAGAAGTAGGGATGTGGAGCGGCGAGCCTGCTTGACCGGGTTCCACCGACTCCGTGTACCCACTGTCGGTGCGAGCGGTTACCCTCATGGAGACGTTCCGCCGGTCTCGGCGGGGACGCACGGCACGACCCCCGAAACAGACCACTCGTCCAGATACCGCAGCCGGTATCCGCCCCGCCTGAAAGAGGTCATCGATGGAGATCACGGATCCGACGTTCCGCGTCACCCGCGAGGACTTCGCGGATTCCGTGGCCTGGGTCGCCCGCACGCTGCCCTCGCGGCCGTCGGTGCCGATCCTCGGCGGCGTCCTGCTCGAGGCGGACTCGGGTCTGACGATCTCGGGGTTCGACTACGAGACGTCGGCCCAGGTCTCGGTGCCCGCGGAGGTGTCCGAGCCCGGCAGCACGCTGGTGTCCGGACGACTGTTGGCCGATATCGCCCGCGCCCTGCCCGACCGCCCGGTCGAGGTGGTGGTGACCGCGCAGAAGATGTACATCACCTGCGGTTCGGCGAAGTTCACCCTCCCGACCATGCCGGTCGAGGACTACCCGCAGCTGCCGGCCATGCCGGAGGTCACCGGCTCCGCCGAGGTGGACGCGTTCTCGGAGGCCGTGGGCCAGGTCGTCGTCGCGGCCGGCAAGGACGACACCCTCCCGATGCTCACCGGCATCCGGATGGAGATCGAGGGCACCCGGGTCACGCTCATCGCGACCGACCGGTTCCGCCTGGCCATCCGGGAGTTCGACTGGGAGCCGGCTCGCGAGGACGTCGCCGTAGAGGTGCTCATACCGGCCAAGGCGCTGTCCGAGGTCACCCGCTCGGCCGGACACGGTGGTCGCGTCGACCTCAGCCTCGGAGCGGGTTCCGCCATCGGAGCCGAGGGCATCCTGGGTGTGCTGGTCTCCGGTCAGCGCACCACCACTCGCCTGCTCGACGCGGAGTTCCCCAAGGTCCGGCAGCTGTTGCCGCCCCAGCACACGTCCATCGCGGTCGTCGAGGTCGACGCCCTCGTGCAGGCGATCAAGCGAGTGGCGCTCGTCGCCGACCGTGGCGTGCAGGTCCGCATGGCGTTCAGCGAGGGCGAGCTCGCGCTCTCGGCCGGCGGCGACGACGCCGCGCAGGCCAACGAGTCACTCCGGGTGGACTTCGTCGGCGAACCGCTGACCATCGCCTTCAACCCCGGGTACCTGCTCGACGGACTGGGAAGCATCCACTCGGCCCGCGTCGCGTTCGGCTTCACGCAGCCCAGCCGCCCCGCCGTTCTGCGTCCCGCACCCGAGACCCTCCCCCAGCCGGGTGCCGACGGCGCCATCGCGCCCGTCGAGTCGGACCACACCTACCTGCTCATGCCCGTGCGCCTGCCGGGCTGAGCCCGCGACCCGGGACCGATCCGGTATGCACCTGCGTCACCTCAGGCTCCTGGACTTCCGCTCCTGGCCGCTGCTCGAACTGGATCTCGAGCCGGGGGTCACCACCCTGATCGGCCGCAACGGTCACGGAAAGACAAACGTCCTCGAGGCGATCGGCGTGCTGGCCAGCCTCCGGTCCCACCGCGTCGCGGGCGACGCGCCGATGATCCGGACCGGCGCCGGGACCGCGCTCGTCGGCGCCCTCGCCCACAACGCCGGGCGGGAACTCACCGTCGAACTCGCGCTCAACTCCGGCAAGGCCAACCGCGCGAGACTCAACACCTCACCGTGCCGCCGACTCTCCGACATCCTCGGGGTCGTCCAGTCCGTGCTCTTCGCGCCCGAGGACCTCGCCCTCGTGCGCGGCGAGCCCGCCGAGCGGCGTCGGCTGCTCGACGAGCTCATGGCCCAACGCCGACCCTCGCTCGGCGGCGACCTGGCCGAGTACTCGTCCGTGCTGCGCCAGCGCACCGCGCTGCTCAAGTCCGCGTCCGTTGCGATGCGGCGTGGCCGGCCCGAGGAATCCGCCGCCGTGCTGGACACCCTCGACGTGTGGGACGGCCGGCTGGCCGAACTCGGGGCCAGACTGGTGGTCGGGCGGATCGACCTCCTCCGGCAGCTGCGGCCCCTTGTCGTCGACGCCTATCGCGGGCTGGCCCCCGAGTCCCGCCCGGCCGATCTCACCTACCGGTTCCGCGTTGCCGACACCCCCGACGAGCCCGAGCTGACCGATCCGGAACTCGTCGAGGCGGTGCTCCTCGCGGAGCTCGGTCGGCGGCGAGGCGACGAGATCGACCGCGGCATGTCGCTCGTCGGACCGCACCGGGACGACCTCGTCCTGACTCTCGGGGACGAGCCGGCGAAGGGGTTCGCCAGCCACGGGGAGACGTGGTCGTTCGCGCTCGCCTTGCGCCTCGGCTCCCTGGAGCTGTTCCGCGCCGACGGTGCCGAACCGGTCCTCCTCCTCGACGACGTGTTCGCCGAACTCGACCGCCACCGCCGCGCCGCACTCGCCGATGTCGCGGCCGGCGTCGAGCAGGTCCTCATCACCGCGGCGGTCGGGGAGGACGTCCCGGCCGGACTGCGCGGCGTCCGTCATGACGTCGTGATGACGGGCGAGGGCCTGGACCGTCACTCCGCGATGACGCTGTCACGACCCCGGGACGACGAGGGCGACGACGACGAGAACACCGATACGGAAAGTGGGGGCCGGGCATGACGGGCGGAACCGGCGGGGACGGCATAACACCGTCTGACCAGCCACAACGTGGTTATGACATTGCCAAGAAGGCGCTCGAGGAGGCCAGGGCGAAGGCGCGCGCGGAAGGCAAACAGGTCGGTCGCGGACGGACCGGCCCGGTCGGCGCGGGTCGTCGGCTGCGCAAGCGCGGGTGGACAGGCTCCGGCGCCGATCCGTGGGACCCCCAGCCGCTCGGGCGTCTCGTCGGCCAGGTCGCCAAGAAGCGCGGATGGGACGACAAGGTCACCACCGGTCGGCTCTTCGCCGAGTGGGGACGGATCGTCGGCGAGGACGTCGCGAGCCACGCGACGCCGGAGCGTCTGGAGGAGGGGATCCTCCACGTGCGGGCGTCGAGTACCGCGTGGGCCACGCAGCTGCGGCTGATGTCCGCGGACATCCTCCGCAAGATCGCCGCAGCCATGGGACCGGGCCACGTCCGCCGGCTCAAGGTGGAGGGACCGGAGAAACCGAGTTGGCGGAAGGGCCCCCTGCATGTGTCGGGTCGCGGTCCGCGGGACACCTACGGGTGAGGGTCGGGCGTGCCCGCGGCCCGCGCGGCGGTTCCCGCAGGTAGACTGGGCCGGTCCCAGACCCCCGAGACGCGAGGAGTTCGCACGTGGCGGACGCCAGGAGCCAGGCCGACAACGGCGGAGCCAAGGAATACGGCGCTTCATCGATCACTGTCCTCGAAGGGCTCGAGGCCGTCCGGATGCGGCCGGGTATGTACATCGGCTCCACCGGGCCGAGGGGTCTGCACCACCTGATCTGGGAGGTCGTCGACAACTCGGTCGACGAGGCCATGGCGGGTCACGCGACCGGCGTCAAGGTCACCCTTCTCGAGGACGGCGGCGTCGAGGTCATCGACGACGGCCGCGGCATCCCAGTGGAGATGCACGAGCAGGGCATGCCCACCGTGCAGGTCGTCATGACCCAGCTCCACGCGGGCGGCAAGTTCGACTCGGACTCCTACGCGGTCTCCGGTGGTCTCCACGGCGTGGGCATCTCCGTGGTCAACGCGCTGTCGACCCGCGTCGAGGTCCAGATCAAGCGCGATGGTCGCCTGTGGAAGCAGGACTTCGACATGGCCGTGCCGGCGGAGCTGGTCGACGCCGGGCCCGCGGAGGGCACCGGCACCAAGGTCCGGTTCTGGGCGGACCCGTCGATCTTCGAGACCACCGAGTACGACTTCGACATCGTGGCCCGCCGCCTGCAGGAGATGGCGTTCCTCAACAAGGGACTGACCATCACGCTGACCGATCGCCGACCGCGCGCCGAGAAGGCGGCGGAGCTCGACGCGATCGCGGACAGCGAGGGTGGCGGCCAGGATTCCGCGCCGGGTTCGGACGAGGGCTCGGATCTGGCGAGCGCCGTGGACGCCGAGCAGGCGTTCGTCGAGGGCGCCGGTGACGGTGGCGAGGCGGCGGCCGAGCCCGAGAAGATCCGCGAGCGCAAGCGGACCTTCCACTACCCGGACGGCCTCAAGGACTACGTCAAGGCGATCAACAAGTCCAAGACCGCGATCCACCCGACTATCCTCTACTTCGAGGGCAAGGGCACCGGCCACGAGGTGGAGGTCGCCATGCAGTGGAACTCCGGGTACTCGGAGTCCGTCCACACCTTCGCCAACACGATCAACACCCACGAGGGCGGCACCCACGAGGAGGGCTTCCGTGCGGCGCTGACCTCGCTGGTCAACAAGTACGCGCGGGACAAGAAGCTCATCAAGGAGAAGGACCCCAACCTCACGGGTGACGACATCCGCGAGGGTCTCGCGGCCGTCATCTCCGCCAAGATCGCCGACCCGCAGTTCGAGGGGCAGACCAAGACCAAGCTCGGCAACACCGAGGTCAAGGGCTTCGTCCAGCGGCAGGTGTCCGACCACGTCGGTCACTGGTTCGAGGCCAATCCCGCCGAGGCCAAGGTGATCGTCAACAAGGCAATCGCCTCCAGTCAGGCCCGCGTCGCCGCCCGCAAGGCCCGCGAGATGGTGCGCCGGAAGTCGGCGACCGACATCGGCGGCCTGCCCGGCAAGCTCGCGGACTGCCGGTCCAAGGATCCGTCCAAGTCCGAGCTCTACATCGTGGAGGGTGACTCAGCCGGTGGTTCGGCCAAGTCCGGTCGCGACTCGATGTTCCAGGCGATCCTGCCGCTGCGCGGAAAGATCATCAACGTCGAGAAGTCGCGGATCGACAAGGTCCTCAAGAATGCCGAGGTCCAGGCCATCATCACGGCGCTGGGCACCGGCATCCACGAGGAATTCGACATCGACAAGCTGCGGTACCACAAGATCGTGCTGATGGCCGATGCCGACGTCGACGGTCAGCACATCGCGACGCTGCTCCTCACGCTCATCTTCCGGTTCATGAAGCCGCTCGTGGAGAACGGGTACGTCTACCTCGCGCAGCCGCCGCTGTACAAGCTCAAGTGGAGCAAGGGCGAGCCGGACTTCGCGTACTCGGACCGCGAGCGCGACGAGCTCCTCAAGATCGGCCTGGAGAACAAGCGCAAGATCAACGTCGACGACGGCATCCAGCGCTACAAGGGCCTCGGCGAGATGAACCCGAAGGAGCTGTGGGAGACCACGATGGACCCGTCGGTCCGCACGCTCCGGCAGGTCACCCTCGAGGACGCCGCGGCGGCCGACGAGTTGTTCTCGATCCTCATGGGTGAGGACGTGGACGCGCGCCGCAACTTCATCACCCGCAACGCTCGTGACGTGAGGTTCCTGGACGTCTGACCTGACGTCGGGGCAAAGGTCGATCATTCCGCCGCGATGGTGGCATGATTGCCGCGTGAAACAGACCACAGTCACCGGCGTGGGTCGGGCCGTTGTCGCCCTGTCGTGCGCTGCCGCGCTGGTGGTGTCCGGGTGTGGCAGCGAGGTGCTCGGACAGGGTTCGGTCGCGACCGGCCCGGTCCCCGGTACGAACCCCGACGCTCAGCCGGGGGTCGGGTCCCCTCCGCCCGGGGTCGAGCCGCCGCCGGCGGGCGCGGTGGTCGACTACCAGATCGGTGGCGCGTACGCGCCCGCCGCTGATGTCGAGGTGGTCATCCGTAATCGCTCGGAGTCGCCGGTCAACGGGGTCTATTCGGTCTGCTACCTCAACGCGTTCCAGGCACAACCCGATGAGGCCTCGGCGTGGACCGGTCGGCACGCCGATCTCGTGTTGCGCGACCCCGGCGGGGACGCGGTGGTGGACACCGAGTGGGATGAGCCGCTGTTGGACATCTCGTCCGACGCCAAGCGGTCGCGACTGGCCGCCATCGTGGACGCGTGGCTGGCCGACTGCGCCGACCGCGGATTCCGCGCGGTCGAGCCGGACAATCTCGACTCCTGGACGCGGTCGCGGGAACGTCTGACCAGGGCGGACGCGGTCGCGTATGCGGAGCTGCTGGCTGACCGTGCGCACGCCCGGGGCCTCGCGGTCGCGCAGAAGAACGCGGCGGAGCTGACGGACGAGGAGATCCGTCGGGTCGGTTTCGACTATGCGGTCGCCGAGGACTGCCAGCGGTATTCGTGGGGGCGGGGTTCGGAGTGCGATCGCTATCTGGCGGCGTACGGCGACCGGGTGATCGAGATCGAGTACACCGACGGCGGCACCCGGGCGTTCGAGACCGCGTGCCGTCTCCGGGGTGACCGTATCTCGGTTCTCCTGCGCGACCGGGACGTGGTGCCCCGGGGTGAGCGCGGGTACGTCAACCGCAGTTGCTGACAGGGGTCGCGTCGGGGTTCAGGTATTCGACGGATCCCCACGGGTGGGGCAACCCGTCGGCGGCGAGGCCCACGTAGCCGGCACCGAGTTCGACTGACCGGTCGATGGCCTCGCGGGCGCGGTCGGGTGGGCAGTCGTAGACGAGGTGCCACACGCGCGACGGGTCGACGCCTCCCGGTGGTTCACCGGGGCCGGTCAGGTGTGTCTCGAGGTCGATCTCGCGGACGCAGGTGACGTCGAGCAGCCGGAGAATCCACGGGTGTGGGAGCGTGCCCGGGTTCCCTGCGATGACACGGGCGCCGTCCCGGCGGAGCGCGTGGACGAGCCCGGTCAGGGGCACGATGACCCGGGCGTCGAGGTGACCGTCGGTCCCGACGCCGGACGCCACCTGATCGAGGAACACCGAGGTCACGCCGTACTCCTCCCGCCAGCGGCGGACATCGGTGCGGACGTCCCGGAGGCTGCGCCGCCCGTAGTCGGTGTCGACGTAGCCCAGGAGTGTCGGACCCCCGTCGATGGGTGTGGTGCGCAGGGCCTCGGCGAAGACCGGGTCGGTGGTGCGTCCGGGCCCGGAGTCGACGTTGACGACGACGAGGTCCGCGGCACCCGGATGCAGGACCCGCTCCCAGAGCTCGCGATCGTATGCGGGGTGGAGGTACAGCGGCACCGCAGCGCGTGGTGTGCTCACCAGCTGTGGGGGTGTAGAGCCGCTGAGACCGCGTGATAGACCGCGAGGAGGCAGGCCCCGCACAGCATGGCGATCCCGACGGGTACCGGTAGTCCGAAGCGGAGCGTCGCGAATCCCAGGCAGGCGAGCGCTGAGATCCAGACCGCCTCGGCGACGCGGCCGGCCCGGAGGACGATCGCGGAACCGAAGGCGAACACGGCGAACACCGGGGCGACAACGCAGAGGACGACGATGTCCGGGACGAGTCCGGAGGCGGGGTCTTCCGCTATTCCGAGGATCCGGTCGACGATCCACGTCGCGGAGAGGGTCGCCAGTGCGATGACCCCAAGATAGATGAGAGTCCGGACCAGGACGCCGCGGAGGACGAACCGCCAGCGGCCGGAGCGGTAGGACAGGGACTTGAGCCGGATGCCGAGGTCCTCGATCGCCGGATCGCACAGTGCGGCGGCGAGGATGACCGCGATGGACAGCGGGATCCGGTCGTCGGAGTCGGCGAGGTTGAGCGCCAGGAGCAGCGCGGTCGACATGAGAGCGGCCTGACACGTGCCGTCGAATGCCGCGCGGATGTCGTCCCGGGAGGGCCACGCCGGCGGGAGCGGGGTAGTCATCCGGTACGTCCGGGCGGCGAGGAGGGCGCCGCCCAGGGACAGCACCCCGAGAGCGATGATCGGCACGAGCGCCGCGCCGGCGAAAGTCGCGGCGACGGCGACCGCAGCGCAGCCCGCGGCGAGTACGGTGAGCAGTCGCAGACCCCCGAGTACGGAGACGAGGGTCAGCGAAGCGGCGTACAGGGTCCACGCGCCGCAGAGTGCGGCGGTGGGCAGGGCAGGTGCGTCGCCGAGGTACCAGGTCGCAGCGGTGACGACGCCGACGAGAGGGACCGCGACGAGTGGTGCTAGGCCGACCGAGATGCGCGCAGCGCCGGGGAGATCCCCTAGGCCGACCCTTCGCCACGTGACGAAACCGAGGAGCTGTCCCAGGACCCAGCCGGAGAGGCCGGTGGCGACGATCGCGATGGACAGATCGGCGCCCACGCCGATCGCGGCGGGTGCGCAGAGCGCCATGACGACCGCGCCGGCCAGGAGCAGGAGTGCGCGGACCCACCCCTCGCGGCGGACGCGAGGACGAACGATGGCGGTCTCGGCTGCTCCGGGGGCGAGGGCGGGGAGGGTGCGGGCGTATTCGTAGACGTCGTGGGCACCGTGTCGCCGGGCGAGCGCATCGCCGAAGCCGGACGCCTCGAGGTGGGCGGCCACGTCGAACCGGTCGACCGCGCGCCCGACGAGGCCCTGGTGGGCCTCGGCGGGAACGGCGGCGACGACCAGCGGCCGCGCGTGCCGCGGAGACCGGCCGGGTGGATCGGGGATGAGGAAGGTCTCGCTCATGACGCCACACTCGCGATGTACTCGAGAGCTCCACCGGTGAAGTGGTCTCTGTGAATGCCGGCGGCGATCTCGTACCAGCCCCGGAAGGTGTCGATGCAGCTGCTCAGGTCGAACGACTCCAAGGCGTGTTCCCGGCCGCGTCGGCCGGTCTGCTCGCGGAGCCGGTCGTCGGTGAGGAACCGGAGACACTCGTCTGCGAAGGCCTCGGGATTCCGCGGTGGGACCAGGCCGCCCAATCGACCGTCCCGGCCGACCGCCTCGGAGACACCTCCGACGTCGGTGTTGACGGTGACGCGCCCGCACATCATGGCTTCGATCGTGGTGAAGGGCAGGCCTTCGGACACCGACGACAGGGCGACGATCGAGCCGGCCTCGACCGCGGGGCGGGGTCCGGCGGTCGGTCCCTCCCAGGTGACGCCGTCGGCGATCCCCAGTTCGTCGATGATCTCCTCGATCGACTCCTTGTACCGGGCGTTGCCCGTCGGGCACGGCCCGAAGATCCGCAGCCGCGTGGCGGGTAGTTCCCGCCTGACCAGGGCATAGGCGCGGACGAGTGTCTCGAGGTCCTTGAGCGGGTCGATGCGGCCCACGAAGCTGATCGTGGGTACCTCGGGCTCGGGGCCGACCGGTGTCATCGTCGACACGTCCACACCGTTGCGGACGGTGTGGATCCGAGACGGGTCGGCACCGAGGCGGACGGCCCACCGTGCGTTGAAGTCGCTGACGGGGAGCAGGAGGTCGGCTTCGCTGTAGACGAGGACGCAGAAGGCCCGGAGCGCTGTGCACACGGCGTAGCGGGCGGACCAGCCGAGCTGGGTGCCCGCCAGGGCGAGATAGCGTTCCCGCAGGTAGACGCCGTGTTCGGTGAGAATCAGCGGTACGCCGTCGCGCCACTTACGGGCGAGTCCGACCAACGCGGCGCTGCCGTTGGAGGAGGCGTGGACCACATCGACGTCGCCGAACCGGACGTCGGTGGCGCAGAGGGTGCGGTCGACGAGAGTGGCGGCTTCGACCGCATCCCCCACGCTGAGCCGGGCGGACCGGTCCAGCGCGGGGGAGTGGCCCCACCACGCGTCGAGCAGGGCCTCGGCGGAACTCTCCGACCCTAGGAGTCGGAAGAGGTCACCGCCGCCGGCCGCGAGTAGCTCGCGGAGCGCCGCGCCCAGGAGGGCTGGGTCGTGGCGCACAGTGCCGTCGGCGACCGTGATGGTCTCGGCGGGCGGCAGGATCGCCGCCCAGAGGTCGCGGAGGGCGGCCCGCACGCGGGCCCGCCTCCGCCGGGTGAGGAGCTGGCTCTCAGGGAGGCCGGCCCGGACGGGCGCCCACACCGGGTACAGGGTCGTGGACCTGACGTGACTCGGAACGGTCCAGGTGATCGGTGTGCGGCTGCCGCCCGTCAGGGTGACGACCTCCCACGTGTGGTCCGGCATCCCGGTCACCAGCTGGTCGCACCAGGTGCTGACGCCGCCGGTGTTGACGGGGTAGGTACCTTCGTTGATCAGGGCGATACGCATGTCGTCAGCCCCTCGCCGACGGGCCCTCGCCGACGGCGCCGACGCGGGTGGCGTCATTGATCGGCGGGACGACCACGGAGTTCTGACCGGGCGACGGGGCCGCGGCGGCCCTGGCGGCCCTCGGGAGAGCGCGGGCGGCGACGGCCGGGTCCTCCGCGTCCTCGTCCGGGGTGAGGAACCCGACGTCGTCTCCGAGCTCGAAGGTGACCTCGCCGCCCACGGGAACCGTCACCCAGCCTGACTTGGACCCGGCGTAGGCCTCGCCGTCGAAGGCGGAGTCACTGCCGGTGGTGACCGGGACTTCGACCGAGGCGGCACCGCCGTTCTCGATCACGAGCGTGGAGCCGCGGACGGTGGCCGTGACGGAGTCCGCCGCGTCCGCCCAGGCGGCGCGCCGTTGCATCTCGCGTCCCAGCTCGGCGTGCGAGGGGTTGAGCAGCGGTGCGGACCGGTCGTTGAACAGCGCGCGGTAGTCGCGGACCATCGTGTCCAACACCGGGTAGAGGATGCGGTCTCCGGTGATGTTGGACTGGTGGACGTAGTGCGGCCGCGGGTCCATGCTCAGCGCGTGGCTGAGCGCGTGCCGGGCCTCCTGCGGGACGATGTAGTCGTCGAAGCCGGTCTCCAGGGGCAATGGAGCGGGCAGGCAGGTCGAGGCGGCGTTCGTCTCGCAGATCCCGGAACCGCCCTGGTTCGACCTGGTGTAGATCCAGTTGTACTCGTCGACCGCGTTCTCCTTGGTCGAGGTGTTGTAGTAGATGTTCATCGGGTGGCGCGGAACCGTGAGCGCGTCTCCGAGCGGCCGCTGGTTCGGCTCGACCGACGCGTCGCCGGCGATCCAGGTGATGCCGGTGTCGGCCAGCGCGGGCGCGAGAGCCGAATTGTCGCGCCCGGCGGGTCCCGACGCCGTGCCCGAGTGCTGACCCGTGACGAGTTCAGTGGGGTTGAGTGGGACGTCGTTCTCCCGCGCCCAGTCGATGTTCTGCTGGATCTGCGCGGTGATCTCCGCCCGGCCGAGGTCGTCCAGGTTGGTGTGGTCCCACGTGTGGTTGATCCACCGCAGCTGGTTCTTCGCCGCGAGCAGGGCGCCGGTGAGCTCGTCGTCGCCCGCGCCGAAGGCGTTGAAGGTCATGTCCAGTTCGATGCCGTTCGAATCCTCCCAGCTCGTGGCCACGCCGACATCGGAGGCGACCATGCGGGACTCGGTGAGGGCCCCGTCTTCGGGCTCACCGTTGCAGTTCACCCCGAACGTGCAGTTGCCGGTGGCGTTCCACTCGTCGTCAGCGAGGAAGACGTCGTCGACCTGAACGTTGAACACGTTGCGGTAGAGCGACGTCGACACGCCGCGGGTGAGCCACGTGACGATCCCGTGGGAGAGCGCCTTGAAGTGGTGCTGGTACTGGTTCATCGCGACGGTCATCACGAGGCGCTCGCGAGTGCCCTGGGTGTGGACGCCCATCATCACGCCGGCACCGCCGCCGGACGGGCCCGTCAGCAGGGGTACGAACTGCGCGCCCGCAGCCGGCGTCGCGGCGTAGCCCCACGACTCGGCCACCGTCGAGCTCAGATCCTCGAAGCGCAGGGGGCCGTCGAGGTAGGACCACTCGCCGGAGAGTGCTCCCGCGGTCAGCGTGGCGGTGGTGGCGTCGAAGCTGGTGCCGCTGGTGGTCGGCACGAGGCCGACCTCCGCCACCGGCGCGACGTTCGCGGACACCTCGCGGATACCGTAGTCGGTGGTGAACTGGTCGATCACCGCGTTCTCCGCCGGGGTCAGCCCGGTGCGATCGGCGGCCACGGAGACGATGCCCATGTAGCGCGCGGTCTTGGTCGCGTCGTCGGCGAGCATCGCCCGGGTGATGGCCTGTCGGCCGGTCGCTGTGACGTTGATTCGGTCCACTTCGACGCCCTCGGCGGCCAGCCGCGTGGCGAACGCCTCGCCGCTGAAGTCTCCGTCGTCGAGGACCAGGACCCGGAGCTCGACCGTCGCCTGGGCGGCGGAGGGCGGTGGGGTCGTGGTCGGGGTGGTGCTGGAGGTCGGCGTCGTGCTCGACGCGGGCGGTGTGGACCCGCCTGATCCGGATGATCCGAGAGACCCGGTCTGGGCGGTGGCGATACCCACCAGCGGAGCGGTGATGGCGCCGGTCACGGCGAGAGCGGTGACCGCGCGGAGACCCGATCGCTGCAGAGGCGAGAGCCCCCGGCTCGAGCCACCGCGCGCAGCGGTGTTGAACATATTTATCCCTGTTGTAGTGCCGCCACTCCCGATCCCCCTCGGGAGTGGCGGCGTCCCCCCGGGGATCCGGACTCTCGCCCCGATCCCCTCGCACGGTGCTCCGTGCGACAGGGAAAGTGTGCGCCCGGTGACCGGGCCACACAACAGTCCTAGCAGGACTATCTCCCAAGAAAATCCCTTTACTATAAGTCAGCCCTTATTTAAGCAATCAGTTGCGATCGGGCGATGGAGGGGAGTGGTTAGCGGACGCGTCACATACGGGTAAATGTGTCCAACGTGCTGTGATCACGGCGTTCACACTGAAAAACCAGGTGCTGAGGCCTGGCTGGGCGCGCTCCGCATGCTGAGAAGACGGGATGCTAGCTGAGAACTGGACGGTAAGCCAGTTATGTCGTACGTTTACCGCCCGCTCAGCGGACACCGGGTAGTCGGATGGTGGCCGACATCACCGAATCGTGGGGGGGCCTTCCAACGCCGTCGGATCGAGTCGTCCGGAGGCGGCGCGAGGCGCCCTTCAGGGGCGCACGGGGTCGCCGCCGATGCGCGTGAGTTGATACGGGCGTGACGCGATCTCAGCCAGGGGACCCTGTTCCCGGGGTCCCGAACGCGCGGCTGATCAGATCCGACTCCGCGGTGTCGAGGTAGTGCTCCATCTCGGCGGCCGCGTCCTCGTAGCGCCCCTCCTCGAGCAATGCGACCAGCGCCCCGTTGCGCTCGACGTAAGCACGGTGGAAGTCCATCGGGGAGTCCACCTGGGCGAACGCGAGACGGAGTTCCGCGCTGAGCCGGTCCATGAGAGCCGTGAGCCGTTTGCTGTCGCAGAGGGCGGTGATGGCGGAGTGGAACCGGACGTCGGCGGTGCCCATCGCCACCGGGTTGTCCTCGGCGAGCGCCGAGGTCGCCTCGGCGACCGCCTCACGGAGCTCGTCGAGGAGTTCCCCGGGAGCCTCGGACGCGCGGCGAACCGCCTCCACCTCGACGAGGCGACGGATCCGATAGACGTCTCGCACATCGTCGAGGGTGAGTGCCCGGACGAACACGCCACGGTGCGGACGACGCTCGACCAGGCCCTCGGCTTCCAGAATTCGGAGCACCTCCCGAAGGGTGTTGCGGGAGACGTCCAAGCGCTCGGCCAGGGCGGATTCGCCGAGCCGGGAACCGGGCGGGAGCTCACCACACACAAGGAATTCCCGAAGGGAATCGGCGATGACGTCGAGAGTGCCGAGCCGGCGAGTCCGGAGGAAGCGACGTGCGATCGCGTCCACGTCCACGTCGTCTGGGACGGACATCGCCCCTCCTGTTCTCACGTCGGAGTACCGGGTCCGGAGTACCGGGCCGCTCCCTGGAACCTACCTCCTCGGCTCACGACGGGTATTGCGCAGGGCCGGAGAATCAGTAGTATCGTTCAACAATCCAAGAGGGTGACTGCTGTCACACACGAAGGGAACCGCCATGGGCGCGACGGAATCAGCGGCCGGGAGGGCCGAAACGACATCGGGCGAGAGTGGGCGTTCGACGTCGACGCGAACCGTCCTCATGGGCGCGATGTTCCTCATGGCCACGTCGGCGGTCGGCCCGGGATTCATCACCCAGACCACCAGCTTCACGGTCCAGCTCGGCGCGGCGTTCGCCTTCGCGATCGTCATCTCGATTCTCGCGGACATCGCCGTTCAGATGAACGTGTGGCGTGTGCTGGGCGTGTCCGGCTTGCGGGCCAACGAACTCGCGAACACGGTCCTCCCCGGCCTGGGCTGGGTGCTCGCGCTCCTGGTCTTCGCCGGAGGGTTGGTCTTCAACATCGGCAACATCGCGGGCACCGGGCTGGGCGCCAACGCGATGCTGGGGCTCGACCCGACACTGGGCGCGGTGATCACCAGTGCGTTCGCCGTGGTGATCTTCCTCGTCAAGTGGGCGGGAGCGGCCCTGGACCGCGTCGTGGTGGGGCTCGGCGTACTGATGATCGCCCTGATGCTCTGGGTGGCCTTCACGTCGAACCCTCCGGTCGGTGATGCGCTGCGAAACACCGTCCTCCCGGAGAAGATCGACGCGCTCGTCATCACCACGCTGATCGGGGGCACGGTCGGCGGCTACATCACCTATGCCGGAGCCCACCGGCTCGTCGACTCGGGAGTCACCGGGCCCGAGAACGTCCGGACGATCACCCGCAGCTCGGTGATCGGAATCATCGTCACCGGCGTGATGCGGGCGCTGCTGTTCCTCGCGATTCTCGGCGTGGTCGCCGGCGGGGCCGTTCTCTCCGCGGACAACACCGCCGCGAGCGCGTTCGAGCACGCGGCCGGCCAGGTCGGACTCAGGATGTTCGGCATCATCTTCTGGGCGGCCGCGCTGACCTCGGTGATCGGCGCGTCCTATACGACGGTGTCTTTCCTGACCACGCAGAAGGTCCGACCGAGGGTGCGGAATGCCATGACGGTCGGGTTCATCCTCGTGTGTCTGGTGCTGTTCCTCGTCCTGGGCCAGGCTCCGCAGACCCTGCTCATCTTCGCGGGCGCCTTCAACGGCGTGATCCTGCCCCTGGGGTTCACGGTGATCCTCTGGGCGGCCTGGCGTCGGCGCGACCTGCTGCAGGGGTACACCTATCCGGTCTGGCTGCTGGCGCTCGGTGTCCTCGTCTGGCTGCTCACCATCTGGCTGGGCGTGCAGGCCCTGCAGGGGATCGGTGAGCTGTGGACCTGAACACGGTGACCCATGACCAGGGCGGACCCATCCCACGAAAGGCGGACCGATGACGACCAGCATCAACAGACCAGAAATCGATCTCAACGCCGACCTGGGAGAGTCTTTCGGGCAGTGGACGACGGGTGACGACGAGGCGATGCTCGACGTGGTCACCTCGGCGAACATCGCCTGTGGATTCCACGCCGGGGACCCGATCGGCATGAGGCGGACGTGCCGGGCGGCGGTGGAGCGCGGTGTGGTCCCGGGAGCACACGTCGGATACCGTGACCTCGCCGGGTTCGGGCGCCGCTTCATGGACATCGCCCCTGACGAACTGGAGGCCGACGTCCTCTACCAGCTGGGTGCCCTGGACGGCATGTGCAGGTCACTTGGCGGAGCGCTCCGGTACGTCAAGCCGCACGGAGCGCTGTACCACCGCGCCTCGACCGACCCCGTCCAGGCGGCGGCGGTGGCGGACGCGGTGGTCGCGCACGACCCGGCGCTGACCATGGTGGGGCTCCCGGGATCTCGCCTCCTCGAGGCGGCGCGGGAACGTGGGCTGTCGATTGTCGGAGAGGCCTTCGCCGATCGGGCCTACAACCCTGACGGGAGCCTGGTCAGTCGGCGTGAGCCGGGCGCCGTCGTCCACGATGCGGACTCGGTCGCGCACCGCGTGGTCGCCCTGGCCTCGACCGGTCGTATGAGGGCTGTCGACGGAACGGAGATCGAGCTCGACGCGGACACCGTCTGCATCCACGGTGATTCGCCCGGCGCCGTGGCGATGGCACGCGCGGTCCGGGCAGCCCTGGACGAGGCGGGGATCGCGGTTCGCCCGTTCATGGCGGGAGCCCCGGCGTGAAGCGGGGCGGCGTCACCCCGGCCGAGGTGAGCCCGGACGAGCTGAGCCGGGCGGAGGCCACCCCTGCCGAGGCGCGGCGACTGTTCCGTGCCGGCCTCGTGACCCCGACCGCGGGTTGGTGTCGGGGGTTCGCGCAGGCGAACCTCCTCGCCGTGCCGAGGTCGATGGCGTTCGACGCGCTGCTGTTCGCCCAGCGCAATCCCGGGGCGTGTCCGGTGCTCGACGTGATCGACTCCGGTGAGGTCACGGGCGCGGTCCTCGGGGAGCACGCGGACGTGAGGACCGACGCGCCCGCCTACCGGATCTGGCGGGACGGAGAGCTGGCCGAGGAGGTCACCGACGCACGCGAGTGGTGGACGGACGACATGGTGGGCCTGCTCATCGGGTGCTCGTTCACCTTCGAGCACCCTCTTGTCGAAGCCGGCGTGCCGGTGCGGCATCTCGACGCCGCCCGCAACGTCCCGATGTACCGGACGAACCGGCCGTGCCGCCCCGCGGGACGACTCCGTGGGGACCTCGTCGTCTCCCTGCGGATGATCCCGGAGGACCGGGTCGCGGAAGCGGTGAGCATCTCGGCGAGGTTCCCGGCCGTCCACGGCGCGCCAGTCCACGTGGGCGATCCCGCGGCCCTGGGGATCGCGGACCCGGACTCACCCGACTTCGGCGACCCGCCGGTGTCGGAAGACGGGGACGTGCCGGTGTTCTGGGCGTGCGGGGTCACACCCCAGGTGATGATCATGGAGTCCCGGCCCCCGCTGGCGATCACCCACGCCCCCGGCCACATGCTCATCACGGACACCCCCGACCACGATTTCGCGGTGCCGTGATGGCCGCCGAGATAAACTCCGCGTCCCCGACCGCGCAGGTGCTGCCCTACGGGCCGGCCGCGCACCTCATCGAGGTGGCCGACACGGCCGCGGCGACGGCGCTGGCGGCGGCGTTGCGGGCGGCAGCGGTGGTGGAGACATCGGCGGTGAAGGGGGGTCTCGCCGGCCGTGTCGTCGACATCGTCCCGGCCGCGCGCACCGTGCTCGTGACCACCGACGGGTCCCCGGCCGCCGCGGCCGCGGTCCGCGACGCGGTGGACTCGTGGTCCCCCGCCGACCTCGCCGACATCGGGGGCCGGCTGCACGAGATTCCGGTGATCTACGACGGGCCGGACCTCGAGGCGGTCGCGGACGCCACCGGAATGGCGTCCGAGGACGTGGTCGCCGCGCACGCGGGCGCCGAGTACACGGTCGCGTTCGGCGGGTTCAGCCCCGGGTTCTGCTATCTCACCGGGCTGCCGCCCGTGCTCCACCTGCCGCGCCGACCGGATCCGCGTACCGAGGTGCCGACGGGGTCGGTGGGCGTGGCCGGCGAGTTCTCGGCGGTGTACCCGAGGCCGTCTCCCGGCGGGTGGAACCTCATCGGGACGGCTCAGGTGCCGATGTGGGACTCGTCGTGGGAGCGGCCGAACCTCCTCGCGCCCGGGGACACCGTGAGGTTCGTGCCGTGTCAGGGATGAGCGGGGCGGGCCGGGACCCGCGCGGCGGGTTGCGCGTCCTCACCGCGGGGCCGTTGACGACGATCCAGGACCTGGGACGCGCCGGACACATGGACGTCGGCGTGGCCACCAGCGGCGCGCTGGATGCACGGTCGCACCGCCTGGCCAACCGACTGGTGGGCAACGCCGAGTCGTGCGCCACCCTCGAGGTGACGTTCGGCGGGCTCGAGGTGGAGTTCGGGCGCCCCGCGGCGATCGCGGTCACGGGAGCCGACGCGACGCTCGTCGTCGACGGGAGGACCGAAGGGCTGAACGCACGGATCCGCGTACGCCGTGGCTCCCGCGTGCGGATCGGCGCACCCCGTGCGGGGGTCCGCTCGTATCTCGCCGTGTCGGGGGGTGTCGACGCACCGGAGCTGTACGGGAGTCGGTCCACCGATCTGCTGTCGGGACTCGGGCCGGAGCCGGTGACGGACGGCGACCACGTGGCGCTGTGTGACGACGACGAGGTGAGCCCTCCCGACGTCGAGCTCGCGCCGGTGGCGCCGATCGGGCACGTGTGGACGGTCCGGTTGCACAGGGGGCCGCGGGTCGACTTCTTCGCCGACGGCGAGTTCGAGGCGTTGTGTTCCCGTCCGTACCGGGTGGACCCGCGTTCGAACCGGGTGGGACTGCGCCTCGACGGGGAGCCGCTCCGAAGGGTGGACAGGGGCGAGCTGCCGAGCGAGGGCATCGCCGACGGGGCGGTCGAGGTGCCGGGGGACGGCAGACCTCTGGTGTTCCTGGCCGACCACCCCACCACCGGCGGCTACCCGGTGATCGCGGTGGTCGACCCGGAGGATCTCCCGCTGCTGGGCCAGGCCGGTCCCGGTGACGAGGTGCGCTTCCGACCGGCGCCGTAGCGGGCGCCGTGGTGGGGCGTTGACCCGGCACCCCCGCGCGCCCGACCCTGCGTTTCCGCTGGTCCTATAGACTGGTGGGGTCGAAGCGTGCCCGGTGGCGCTGCTTCGAGCGCGACAGAAGAGGAGCCCATGACGGACACGACGTTGCCGCCCGAGGCCGGGGGCCACGACCGGATCGAGCCGGTCGACATCCAGGCCGAGATGCAGAGAAGCTACATCGACTACTCGATGAGCGTCATCGTCGGGCGAGCACTCCCGGATGTGCGGGACGGGCTCAAGCCCGTGCACCGTCGCATCCTCTACGCGATGTGGGACAACGGCTACCGCCCCGAGCGTAGCTATGTGAAGTCGGCCAAGCCGGTCGCCGACACGATGGGTAACTACCACCCGCACGGTGACTCGGCGATCTACGACACCCTCGTGCGTCTCGCCCAGCCGTGGTCCATGCGCTACCCGATGGTCGACGGGCAGGGGAACTTCGGCTCGCGGGGCAACGACGGCGCCGCGGCCATGCGCTACACCGAGTGCAAGATGACCCCGCTGGCCATGGAGATGGTCCGGGACATCGACAAGAACACGGTCGACTTCCAGCCGAACTACGACGGCAAGACGTCCGAGCCGGTCGTCCTGCCCTCGCGCATCCCGAACCTGCTGGTCAACGGCTCGAGCGGTATCGCCGTCGGTATGGCCACCAAGATGCCGCCGCACAACCTGCGCGAGGTCGCCGAGGCGATCTACTGGTGCCTGGACAATCCGGACGCCGACGAAGAGGAGACCCTCGCGGCGTGCATGGAACGGATCAAGGGCCCGGACTTCCCGACGCACGGCTACATCGTCGGCGACCAGGGGATCAAGGACGCCTACTCCACGGGTCGCGGCTCGATCCGGATGCGGGGCAAGACCTCCATCGAGGAGGAGGGCAACCGGACGGTCATCGTCATCACGGAGCTGCCCTACGAGGTCAACCCGGACAACATGATCCTGTCGATCGCCGAGCAGCTGCGCGACGGAAAGATCGCCGGTATCTCCAAGATCGACGACGAGTCCTCGGACCGTGTCGGCCTGCGCATCGTCGTCACGCTCAAGCGAGACGCCGTGGCCAAGGTGGTGCTGAACAACCTCTACAAGCACTCGCAGCTGCAGACGTCGTTCGGCGCCAACATGCTGTCCATCGTGGACGGGGTGCCCCGGACACTGGCGCTGAACCATCTCGTGCGCTTGTACGTCACGCACCAGATCGAGGTCATCGTCCGGCGCACCCAGTACCTGCTCGACGAGGCCGAGAAGCGCGCCCACATCCTGCGTGGTCTGGTCAAGGCACTCGATGCGCTCGACGAGGTCATCGCCCTGATCCGTCGATCGGAAACGGTCGAGGTCGCCCGTGAGGGCCTCAAGGACCTCCTCGAGATCGACGACGACCAGGCGCAGGCCATCCTCGACATGCAGCTGCGCCGTCTGGCGGCCCTGGAGCGGCAGAAGATCATCGATCAGCTCGCCGCGATCGAGCTCGAGATCGCCGACTACAAGGACATCCTGGCCAAGCCGGAGCGTCAGCGCGCGATCGTCGGCGACGAGCTGCGCGAGATTGTCGAGAAGTACGGCGACGAGCGTCGGACCCGCATCATCCCCGCGGACGGTGACGTCACCGACGAGGACCTCATCGCTCGCGAGGATGTCGTCGTCACGATCACGGAGACCGGGTACGCCAAGCGCACCCGGACCGACCTTTACCGCGCCCAGAAGCGCGGCGGCAAGGGCGTGCGCGGGGCGGAGCTCAAGCAGGACGACATCGTCCGCCACTTCTTCGTCTCCTCGACGCACGACTGGCTGCTGTTCTTCACCACAAAGGGCCGGGTGTACAGGATCAAGGCCTACGAGCTCCCGGAGGCCAACCGCACCGCCCGCGGCCAGCACGTGGCGAACCTCCTGGCGTTCCAGCCGGAGGAGCGGATCGCCGGCGTCATCCGGATCAAGAGCTACCAGGACGCGCCGTACCTCGTCCTGGCCACCCGCAACGGCCTGGTCAAGAAGTCGCGGCTCGAGGACTACGACTCCCCGCGCTCCGGCGGCCTCATCGCCGTCAACCTGCGTGACGGGGACGAGCTGGTCGGGGCCGCGTTGGCCGGGCCGGACGACGACCTGCTGCTGGTGTCGGAGAAGGGCCAGTCGATCCGCTTCCACGCCAACGACGACACGCTCCGCCCGATGGGCCGCGCGACGTCCGGTGTCATGGGTATGCGGTTCAACGACGGCGACGCGCTGCTGAGCATGTCCGTGGTCCGCGCGGACACCTCGGACCAGGAGAAGTACTTCCTGCTGGTGGCCACCGAGCGCGGCTACTCCAAGCGCACCGCGCTGAGCGAGTACACGGCCCAGGGGCGCGGCGGCAAGGGCGTGCTCACCCTCATGTTCGATCCGAAGCGCGGCAAGCTCGTCGGTGCGACGATCGTGGAGCTGCAGGACGAGCTGTACGCGATCACGTCCAGTGGTGGTGTCATCCGCACGTTCGCCAAGCAGGTCCGCAAGGCCGGTCGGCAGACCAAGGGCGTGCGCCTGATGAACCTCGCCGAGGGCGACTCGCTCCTGGCCATCGCCCGTAACGCGGACGAGCCCGACGACGAGGACAAGGCCGAGGCCGAGTCCATAACGGAGGAGTAGGCGATGACCGACCCGACCGATCCGGCCACCGCGCGTCCCGAGACCGCGGGTTCCGAGACCGCGGAGTCCGGGACCGGCGCGAGCGAGGCGGCCACCACTGCGTTCCCGGCGGCGACCCAGCACCGGGCCGAGGGCGTGAGCGGCGGCCTGTCCAAGGCCCACTCGGGCGGGGCCGCCGGTCGGGCCGCACCGGTCGTATCGCCCACCGAGCGTCGTGGGCCGCTCGAGTCCGTCCTCGTGCTGCGCAGGATCGACCCGTGGTCGGCGTTCACCACCGTCCTGGGGCTCATGTTCGCCCTCTACCTCGTGTGGATGGTCGCGATCGGCGTGACCTACCTGCTGCTGTCGGGCATGGGCGTGTGGGACCGGCTCGGCGGGCTGCTGTCCGGGGTGGCCGGCGACGAGTCCGCGTCCGTGATCGGGCCGTCGACGATCTTCCTCTACAGCGGCGGCGTGGGTCTGCTCAACGTCCTTCTGCTGTCGATCCTGGCCACTCTTTCGGTGTTCATCTACAACCTCGCGGCCGGCCTGACCGGCGGCGGAGTGCAGGTGACGCTCAGTGACCGCCGCAACTGACACGGCGCCGGGGGACGGCCGCGAGGCCGCCCGGCGCGCTGTCCGGGACGACGTCCGGGGTGCCGATTTGGGTCCGGGGGAGTGCGTCGGGTAGATTCATCCATCGGTACGAGGGCCTATAGCTCAGGTGGTTAGAGCGCCAAACTGATAATTTGGAGGTCGGAGGTTCAAGTCCTCCTAGGCCCACTCCGCAAGGCAGACGCCGGATCCGCACGATGCGGTCCGGCGTTTATGCTTGGCGGTGACGGGGCCTTAGCTCAGTTGGTAGAGCGCTGCCTTTGCAAGGCAGATGTCAGGGGTTCGAATCCCCTAGGCTCCACTCATCGGCGCCCGGCGCGCGGACCGCGCCCGCAGCCCGCCGCGACACAGGACGCCACCCCGACCGACGCCGGATCCGGCGGATAGGGAGACCGTGCAGACCACCCCCCGCTCGTCATGGGTCCCGTTCGTCCTCATGGCCCTGGTGGTGACGGTGGCACTGGCGTCCAGCGCCACCCCCTCGCCGCTGTACGTCGACTATCAGCAGTCGTGGGACGTCGGCGGCACCACCATCACGGTCGTCTACGCCGTGTACGCACTCGCGGTCCTCGTGCCCCTGCTGTTCCTCGGGCGGCTCTCCGACGCCATCGGTCGCCGCCCGGTGATCCTGGCCGGCCTGACGCTGCTGGCGGTGAGCATGGGCATGCTCGCCGCCGCCCCGTCGGTCGCGTGGCTGATCGCGGCCCGTGTCATCCAGGGTCTGGCGGTGGGCTTGATCACCGGCTCGGCCTCCGCCGCGCTGATCGAGCTCCATCCGAACCGTGATTCACGCGTCGGCGCACTCACCAGCAGCTCCACCACCAACTTCGGCATCGCCGTGGGAGTGCTTCTCGCGGGCGCCGTGGCCACCTCGTCGTCGTCACCCCTCGTGCACCCCTACCTCGTGATCGGTGCGGCCACCGTCGCGCTCCTCGTCGGCGTGGCCACCCTCGTCCCGGAGACGGCCGGCGGTTCCTCGACGGCGCGCGACGCCCTCCGGGTGCGGCCTCCCACGGTCCCGGCGGAGACCCGGTCCACGTTCGCCCTCGCGGCGGTGTGCGTGACCGTCTCGTGGTCCGTCGGCGGCGTCTTCCTGGGCCTGGGCGGGGCGATCGCGCGCGACCTGATGGGCCGGTCCGACTACATGGTCACCGGGCTCGTGGTGGCCAGCCTCCAGGCGGCGGCGGGGATCGCCCAGCTCGTGTGGAACCTGCGATCCGGGCCGGAGCGGTGGCGGCTCGGGGTGGCCGTCGGGGTCGGCGCCCTGGTCGCGGGGCTCGTCGTCGCGTCCCTGTCGCTGGAGGCCGGCCAGGTGGCGGGCTTCATCGCCGCGGCCGCGCTCACGGGGCTGGGCATGGGTCTGCTGTTCCTCATGGGCAACACGTTGGTGGCGCAGAGCGCGCCCCCGGCCGTGCGCGGGCAGGTCTTCTCCGCGCTGTTCGTGGTGGCCTACACCTCGCTCGGCGTCCCGGCGGTGGTGGCGGCGGTCATCGCCGAGGGCATCGGGCTCATCCCCGCCTACCACGTGCTGGCGCTCGTCGTGGGCGTCGTCGCCCTGGGGGCGCTGGTCGCCGTCACGCGCGCCCGGCGGCCCTGACCGACCAGGCGCCGGAGGTCCGGTACACGCCCGGCGGCCCTAGCCTCGGCTCAACGCCTGTGCGGCGGCCACGACGCCCAGCGCGGCGAGGCCGGTGCGCAGGCGGTCCGAGGCCAGGAGTGCGGCGATGCGGGGTCGCGTGACCTGTTCACGAGCGATGCCCACGTGCAGAGGCACGACGCCGGCGGTGATCGCCGGCGCCGCGACGCCCGCCGCGCAGGCGACGACCGTGGCGGTCAGCCCCGTGCGTTCGCGCGAGCGGAAGGACCCGTAGGTCGTCCACGCCGTCGCCCCCAGGCCCGCCGCGTACAGCGTCAGGGCCACGGGGGCGATGCGGCGGGCGTGATCGGCCTGGCGCTCTGCGATCCCGTGGGTGGGGCCGTCGAACAGCTGGGGATAGACCACCGAGGTGACCATCGACTGGAAACCCAGGTGGACCGCGGACGTCGTGAGCAGCGCGAGGCGGCCCGCTCGGAGCGTCGGATCGGCGGACGCACGGCGTCGGCGGTTCATGCCCGCCACGCTACCTCTCGCGGGACCGTCCCAGCAGGGCACGGCCCTCGCCGTCGTCGGTCATCGCGCGCGCGGTGCGCAGCACGACGCGCCACCCTCGGTCGGGCGCGTCCACCGACCCGAGTCGCTCGAGCTCCCACCGGCTGGCCGTGACCCGCACGACGGTGTACCGACCCGGCTTGGAGGAGCGGACGACGAGCTGGGTGTAGCCGGTCGCCACGGCGCGGTCCCCGTCGAGCAGGACCACCGGCAGGCTCGGGACGTGCCCGCACCCGTGCGCGATGAGGCCCTGGTGCGCGTCGCCGGTCACCATCTCCACCAGACCGTCATGGCCCTCGAGGCGGCCGGTGTCGACGTCGTAGACGCCGTCGGACGTCCACAGCTCGGCCACGCCCTCGGCGTCGCCGGAGTCCACGCGCGGGGAGTAGGCCGCGAGGATACGGAGGATCGCCAGCTCGTCCTCGGCGGCGGCGAGGCGGTCGTGCGTGCCGGCGAGGCGCGCCTCGAGGGTGGCCAGTCGGGCGTCGAGGGAATCGAGGCTCAAGGCCTCGGAGGAGGAAGTCATGGCTCCCACATTAATGCGCCGCCTGAGCGGGTGAACACGTTATAGTTCCGGTATGGCGGACACTACATCGGACACCAGTCCATCGGTCTTCACGGCGGACGTCCTGGTCGTGGGGATGGGCATCGCCGGAGCGTGCGCGTCGATCGAGGCCGCCGAGGCCGGCGCCACGGTCATCGCGCTCGAGGGCGCCTCCGGGCCCGGTGGCTCGTCCGCGCAGTCCGGCGGGGAGGTCTACCTGGGCGGCGGTACGGCCACCCAGCGGGCGCTCGGCATCTCCGACACGGTCGAGGACATGCGCGCGTTCCTCACCGCCGCCCTCGGACCCAACGCCGATCAGGCCAAGATCGACGCGTACTGCGACGGCGCCGTCGAGCACCACGACTGGTTGGTCGACCACGGCGCGGTGTTCAACCACAAACTGTGGGACACCCCCACGTGGATGCCGGGTGACGACTCGGGGCTCATGTGGATGGGGGAGCGCGCCGAGCCCTACGCCTCGCTGGCGACGCCGGCCGCCCGCGGTCACCGCCCGCCCGCCCCGAACTTCGCGGGCAACGTCCTCATGGACTCGCTCGTCGCCACCGCCGAGAAGGCCGGCGTCGACCTGCACTGCGACGTCAAGGCGCGCTCGCTGATCGTCGAGGACGGCCGTGTGGTGGGCGTGCGCGCCACGCAGTTCGGCTCCGAGCGCGAGTACCGCGCCACCGGCGGAGTCGTGCTGGCGACCGGCGGGTTCGTGGACAACGACCGGATGCTCGAGCAGTGGGCGCCCCAGCAGCTGGGCAAGGACAAGGTCTCCGACGGCCGCGATGACGGCTCGGGCATCGAGATGGGCATGGAGGCCGGCGCCGCGGTGCGGCGCATGCACCAGACCGAGACCGCGATGCTCATCATCCCGCGCCTGGTCGTGGGTTCGATGCTCGTCGACGGCGACGGTCAGCGCTTCATCAACGAGGAGGTCTACCCGGGCCTGTACTGCCACGCCGCCGTCCACCACCGCCGCCCGCCGGTGTGGGTGATCATCGACGAGAAGGGCATCGAGGACGTCCCGGAGTCCGAGCTGTGGGGCATGCAGCCCATGCACGCGGCCGAGACCATCGAGGAGCTGGCGGCCGACTGCGGTCTGCCCGCCGACGCGCTGGCCGACCAGCTGCGCCGCTACAACGAGGGCGCGGCGCGGGGCGAGGACCCGCAGTTCGGGAAGAGCGCGCAGTGGGTGCGCCCGCTCGAGCCGCCGTTCGGCGCGTACCCCACGGGGGCCGGCGGACCGGACACCTTCAACGGCCTGCCGCTCAAGGCGCAGGGGTTCACCCTCGGCGGCCTGCACACCGACCTGGACTCGCGCGTGCTGAGCCGCGCCGGCGAGCCCATCCCCGGCCTGTTCGCCGCCGGTCGCTGCACGCACGGTCTCCACGGTGACGGCTACATCTCCGGTACCTCGCTGGGCGACGGGTCGTTCTTCGGCCGTCGCGCGGGTTTGGGCGCGGCGGGGGCGACCGGCGCGTCGGCCGCCGCGGACGCCGTCGAGTCGGTGCAGGCGTGAGCGGGCAGGTCGCCGTCGTGCGACGGGAACGGCCGGAGATCGACCTGGGTCCGCTGGACCCCGCGCGCGGCGGTGGTCGCCCTGTCGACCGGATGGACGACGACGAGGCGGGCCTCTACGACATGGTCGAGCAGGTCCGCCGGATCCGCGCGCTGGCGACCGGCGGGATCTTCGACACCGACCTGGGCCCGCTGACCGCCCGGCTCCGCGAGGTGGCCGACGAGCTCGAGGCCGCGTCGGCGAGCCCGCAGCACCGGCAGGAGGTCAGCTGGCGGGAGCGCCGCTACGTCCCCAACTGCCCGGTCATCGGGCGGTCCAACGTCCTCGCGCCGCCGGCGGAGTTCGAGCTGCTCGAGGACGGCACCGTCCGGTCCGAGATCACCCTCGGGCTGGAGTACCAGGGACCTCCGGGCTGTGTGCACGGTGGAATCGTGGCCCTGATGTTCGACGCGGTGCTGGGCCGGGCCAACCACCACGCCGGCACCACGGGGATGACGATGTACCTCGACCTGGACTACCGGAGCCCCACACCCATCCTCGAGCCGATCGTGATCACCGGACGCCAGGTCCGGGTGGACGGCCGAAAGGTGTGGTCCCAGGGCGCCATCCACCACGGCGATCGCCTGTGTGCCACCGCGGAGGGCCTGTTCGTCATGCCCGAGCAGTGGGTGGCCGAATACCAGCAGCACCGGGACGAGGAAGGCACGTCGGCCTGACGCCCGCGCCAGCACCGCCCTGACGCCGGGCCGCGGCGGGCGGCGCCCGGCCGCGGAGTAACGTCACACGACGTGACCGAACAGCCAGATTCCGGGGAAGCCGTCTCCGCTCAGACCTTCCTCGACCAGCCCGACCACGCCTCCGGCGCCACCGAGCTCGCCCGCCAGCTGAGGCGCATCCGCGGCCTCGTCTCCGGCGCGGACTTCGAGGACCTGTCCGCGGAGATCGAGTTGGCCCGCGAGCTGGCCGACCGCATCGAGAACGCGGCCACCCCCCACCCCCCGGCCCAGTACGACTCGTGGGGCGTGCCCGAGCACATCGCCTCCAACCCGGTGATCGGCTCGCGCAACCCGGCCGCCCCGCCGCTGGACGCCGTCGTCTTCCCGGACGGCACCGTCCGCGCCGACCTGACGCTGGGCGTGGAGTTCCAGGGCCCGCCCGGATGCGTGCACGGCGGCGTGGTGGCGATGCTGTTCGACGAGATGCTCGGCCTGGCCAACGCCGCGGCGGAGCACATCGGGATGACGGTGGACCTGCAGGTCACCTATTCCGCGCCCACCCCGCTGGACACGCCCCTGCGGTTCGAGGCCCGCCAGGAGAGGGTGGACGGACGCAAACTGTGGTGCGCGGGGACGCTGCACGCCGGCGACACGCTCTGCGCGTCGGTCAGGGGCATGTTCGTCACGCCGCGCTGGATGCTCGACGGGGACCAGAGCAAGCCCATCGAGGGCTGACCGAGGCCCCGACTGGCGCGCCCTCCCCGACACAGCAACGCCCCCCGGGCCCACCGGTGCGGGATGTACCCACGCCGGTGACCCCGGAGCGCGCCCGGGACCCGGGGGTCAGTTCCCGCGGAGGGCCTTCATCCGCTTGTGGGAGCCGGCCACGATCCGGCCGCGCTCGACGCCGGACGAGAACTCGACGCCCTTGCGGTTGTTCTCGCCGCCACAGACGTGGATCGGCCCGTTGCCGATGGACGCCAGCACCTCCTCGGCGACCTCCTCGGGCTCGCTGACGGTGAAGCCGGGTAGATCCATGTCGAGGCCGGCGCGCACCATCGCGGGGGTGCGGACGACGCCGAGGATGACCTCGACGACGTCGACGCCGTACTCGCGCATCTCGAGCCACAGGCCCTCGACGAAGACGCGGCTGAACGCCTTTGCCGCGGAGTAGACGCTCATGTCGGCGTGCCCGAGGTAGCCGGCCATCGAGCCCATCACGACGATCCCGCCGCGGCCGCGGGCCTTGAGTCCGGGGCCGAACTGCCGGATGATCTGCATCGGCGAGGTGATGTTGAGGTCGATGACCTTCTGCACCTGCGCCATGTCCGACTCGACGAACTCGGAGCCGTAGGTGTTGGCGCCGGCGTTGAGCACGATCAGGCCGAGGTCGAGACCCTCGCAGGCCGCGGCGATGCCCTCGGTGGCACCGGGCTCGGTGAGGTCGACGGACAGGGTCCGGCACTCGACGCCCTTGGCGCGCACGGCCTCGGCGGTCTCCTCGAGGGGCCCGGTCTTGCGGGCGACGAGGACCGTGGACACCCCCTGGTCGGCGAGGCGGAAGGCGATCTCGGCGCCCACGCCCTCACTTCCGCCCACGACGAGGGCCCAGGGCCCATAGGTAGCAGGATCGAACGGCTTCGGATTGACAGGTGTCGACATATCCTAAGAGTATGACTAAACAGAGCGATAGTCCCGGATTCGGCGGCGTGCCCCTGCCGAAGCTGGGGCCGAACGAGGATTTCTCCCTCGAGGCGGCGCGGAAGCGACTGGGCGAGACGTTCGAGCCGATCCCCACCCCGGAGTTGCCGCCGGCGGATCCCGATCTGGACCGCGCGGTGGCCGAGCTGCGTCGGCTCCGCGAGGCGACAGCGGCGTTGGCGCACTCGGAGGTCGAACTCGGGGACATCGCGGACCGCCTGGCCGAGGTGGCTGACCTGCTCGAACCGCGAGTCCCGTCGCCTTCGAAGCGGTTGGAGACCATGTGGACGGGTGCGGGCACCCGCCGGTCGAACCCGGTCGCCGGGCCGGAGAACCCGCTCGCCCCGCCGGTGCAGTTCTACGGCTGCGATGACGGCTCGGTGCGGGCGGAGGTGACGCTGGGCCCCGTCTACCAGGGGCCTCCCGGGTGTGTCCACGGGGGTGTCAGCGCCCTGATCATCGACCACATGATGGGGTTCGCCAACCACTGGGGCGGCCGTTTCGGGATGACCGCGCACTACGAGATCGACTACCGGTCGCCCACCCCGCTGCTCGAGCCGCTGTCGCTCCGCGCGTGGGTCCAGGAGGGCGAGGGCCGCAAGACGTGGACGCACGCGACCATCCACGCCGGCGAGCGTCTGTGCGTGGAGGCACGGGGGCTGTTCCTGGAGGCGAGCGTGCCGGTCCCGGGCCAGCCGGGCACCGAGTCGATGCTCGGCGACGGGGGATAGGGCACCGAGCCCGAGCCCGAACCTCAGCGCGGGCACTGAGCCCGAGCCCGAGCGAGCCGAGCGGCGTGGACCGGCCGAGACCGGTCCGCGCCGGCTCAGCTCGGTAGGTCCACCTGGACGACCTTCTGCAGGTAGGGCGCGATGACCTCGGTCAGACCGGAGGCCAACTGGTCGGGATCCTCGGGCGGCAGCGAGATGAAGCTGATGCCGATGCGGGCGATGATGGAGGCCGCCAACCGGGCCTGCGACTCCTCGATCCGCATCCAGCTCTCGGCGAGCGCGGGGGTGAGCACCTCGGTGGCCCGCTCGATGAGCGGGCCGGCCTCGGTGGTGATGAGCCGCAGCAGCTCGGGCTTGATGTCCCCGGTGAGCAGGGCCCGGATGAGCGGGTCGCGCTGGCTGGAGAGCAGGAAGCCGTTGATGCCCTCGCGCAGCGCGGTCTCGATCTGCCCGGGGTACCGGATGATGGAGTCGCGGATCTCACCGGCGAACGTCTCGGACAGTTGCAGCGCGTACGCCTGCGCCAGACCCTGCCGGTTGCCGAACGTGCTGTAGAGGGTCTGTCGACTCAGTCCGGCGGCTTTGGCGACGTCGGACATGGTGACCGCGGACCAGTCGCGCGAGCCGAGGAGCTCGTGCATGGCCTCGAACACGGTGCTGCGGAGCGGCCGACGCTCCCCGCGGGCGTCCCCGGGGGAGAGTCGGTCACTGGTCTGGCGGTGACGGGGCATGGTGTCCATTGTTGCGGAAACCCGGTTCCGGGCGGGGGAGGGTCGGGTCCCCACCCCATACGCGGGGGTCACTTCACCGGCAGGAAGTCGACCTTGTCGCGCACGCCGCAGTCCGAGCACTGCCAGGAGTCGGGGATGGCCGACCACGGGGTGCCGGGCGGGAAGCCCTCGCGCGGGAGGCCGGCGGCCTCGGAGTAGTGGTTCCCGCAGTTGGGGCACACGTACTCACCGGTGGGCGAGGTCTGGTCGGTCGCGATGTCGGAATCGGCGATGACCTTCTCCGCCACCGCGGTCGAGCCGGCAGCGTAGCGGGCGAGGATCTTCTCCCGCTTGGACGGCTGGATGTTCGCGCGGGTGATGTCGCCGTCGTAGTGGTCGAGGACGCGCTTGTCCATGACCTTGCGCCACAGCGGCGGGACATAGGCGATGACCATCATGGTCGCGTACCCGGACGGCAGCTGCGGGGCCTGGGCGAAGCTGCGGAGCATCTGGTAGCGGCGCATCGGGTTGGCGTGGTGGTCCGAGTGACGCTGCAGGTGGTACAGGAAGATGTTGGTCACCAGGTGGTCGGAGTTCCAGGAGTGCTCGGGGCGGCAGCGCTGGTACCGGCCGGCTGAGGTCTTCTGACGGAGCAGGCCGTAGTGCTCGAGGTAGTTGACGACCTCGAGGAGGGAGAACCCGAAGATCGCCTGCACGATCAGCCAGGGGGCGACCTCCCAGCCGAAGATCGCGATGAGCGAGCCGAACAGCACGACGGTCATGAGCCAGGCGTTGAGGTTGTCGTTGCGGAGGGTCCACGGGCTCTTGCCCAGGCGACCGAGACGCTCCTTTTCGAGCGACCACGCCGAGCGGAGCGAGCCCACGACACTGCGCGGCAGGAACGCCCAGAAGGACTCGCCGAAGCGGGAGCTGGCGGGGTCCTCCGGGGTGGCGACGCGCGCGTGGTGGCCGCGGTTGTGCTCGATGAAGAAGTGGCCGTAACCGGTGGTGGCGAGCGCGACCTTGGACAGCCACTTCTCGCTGCCGGCGATCTTGTGGCCGAGCTCGTGGGCGGTGTTGATGCCGATTCCGCCGGTGATGGCCACGGTCCAGGCGACGCCGATGGAGGCGGCGATGCCCAGGCCGCCGTCGTAACCGAGCCACGACAGGTCGTCGGCGGTCCAGAGGTAGCAGGCGGCGATGAGCGAGGCGTACTGCAGCGGGATGTACAGGTAGGTACACCAGCGGTAGAACGGGTCGGCCTCGAGCTTGTCCATGACCTCGTCCGGCGGGTTCTCCCCGTCGGCGCCGATCACTAGGTCGCCGAGCGGGATGGCGACGTAGACGAGGAACGGCAGCAGGAACCACGCGATGGTCGCGGGGATCTCCCAGCCGAGGGCGTTGAAGCCGGCGACGAACGGCATGGACAGGAACAGGCCCATCGCCGGGATCACTCCGAGCAGCCACAGGTAGCGCTTGGCGTCGGTCCACGCGTACGGCTCGACGTCCGCGTGGTCGTGCCCGTGATGGTCATGATGCGCCTGAGGCGCCTCGTGCTCGTCGGTCCCTTCGGCGGGACGGATGTACTCGGTGCTGGACATCGCTGACGACCTCCGAATCAACTGTGTGTGGCATACGCCACTGCGTTGCACCCGAGATTAGACAAAAACCCGCGCCGTGTCTAGACATACCGTCGGTCTTTGTCCAGAAGGCCCGAAGGATGACGACGACGAGGACCCGCGATCGCCGACCCGGTCCGGAATAGGCCGGGCACCGGCCGGGTTGTACGGAGGTGTCGTCGGTACACCCCTCGACCGGCGTGAGAGGAGTGGCCCGGCTTGTCCATGCACATGGCCGCCATGCGGACGCTGTACCGGGCCGAGAACAACGGCATCTCGCTCGACCGGAGTGTTTTCACCCGCGAGAACTTCCGCCGGATCGGGCAGTTCGCGCGCCCACACACCCGGCGGATCGTCGTCTTCCTGATCCTCTCCGTCTTCGGGGCGTCGTTGGCGGTCCTGACCCCCGTGCTCGCGGGCCGGGTCGTGACCGCGATCGTCGAGTCCTCGCCGGTTCAGGTGGTCATCGGGCTCGCGGTCCTGATCGCCGCGATCGGTGTCGTCGAGGCGGTGGCGGCCGTGTTCACCCGGCTGTGGTCGGCGCGTATCGGCGAGGGCCTGATCCTCGACCTGCGTCGCGCCGTGTTCGACCACGTGCAGACGATGCCGGTCGCGTTCTTCATGCGGACCCGCACCGGCGCCCTGGTCAGTCGCCTCAACAACGACGTCATGGGTGCCCAGCGGGCCTTCTCCGACACCCTCTCCGGGGTCGTGTCCAACCTGGTGCAGTTGGTCCTCACCCTGGCGGTGATGGCCGGCATCAACTGGCAGCTCACCGTGCTGTCGGTCCTCCTGCTGCCGATCTTCCTGTTCCCCGCCCGGTACGTCGGCAAGCGTCTGGCCCGGCTCCGTCGCGAGGCCTCGGACCTCAACGCGTCGATGAACGACCAGATGACCGAGCGCTTCAACGCCGGTGGCGCGACCCTGGTCAAGCTGTTCGGCCGGCCCACCGCGGAGTCGGCGGAGTTCGCGGCTCGCGCCGGGCGGGTCCGCGGCATCGGGGTGCGCACCGCGCTGCTGATGAGCGTGTTCATGAACTCGCTCACGCTCGTGTCCACCCTGGCGCTGGCACTGGTCTACGGACTGGGCGGCTGGTTCGCCCTCAACGGTGGGCTGGACGCCGGGTCGGTCGTCGCGCTGGCGCTGCTGCTCACCCGCCTCTACGGCCCGCTGACGGCGCTGGCCAACGCCCCGATGGACATCGTCACGGCCATCGTCAGCTTCGAGCGAGTCTTCGAGGTCCTCGACCTGGAGCCCCTGATCTCCGACGCCCCCGACGCCGTCGACATCCCCGAGGGCCCCGCGACCATCGAGTTCGACGACGTCCACTTCTCCTACCCCTCGGCGGACAAGATCTCGCTGGCCTCCCTGGAGGAGGTCGCGGTCCTCGACACCCGCGGCGGGCAGGAGGTACTGCACGGGATCTCGTTCCGCGCCGCGCCGGGCGAGATGGTCGCGCTCGTCGGGTCGTCGGGCGCCGGCAAGTCGACCATCGCCTCGCTCCTGCCCCGCCTCTACGACGTCGACTCGGGCGCGGTGCGGGTCGCGGGACTGGACGTGCGTGAGGTCACGTCGTCGTCGCTGCGTCGTACGGTCGGCATGGTCACCCAGGACGGCCACCTCTTCCACGACACCATCCGCGCGAATCTCACCTTCGCGCGCCCGGAGGTCACCGACGATCTCGTGTGGGACGCGCTGCGCCGGTCCCGGCTCGAGGGCCTGGTCGCATCGCTGCCCGACGGGCTCGACACGGTCATCGGTGACCGCGGGTACCGGCTTTCCGGTGGAGAGCGTCAGCGCCTCACCATTGCGCGCCTGCTCATCGCGGAGCCGTCGGTGGTGGTGTTGGACGAGGCGACGAGTGCGCTGGACTCGACCAACGAGTCCGCGGTCCAGGAGGCGCTGACGGAGGCGATGTCCGACCGGACGTCGCTGGTGATCGCGCACCGCCTGTCCACCGTTCGGGCCGCGGACCGCATCCTCGTCCTCGAGTCGGGGCGCGTGGTGGAGTCGGGCACCCACGCCGAGCTGCTCGCGGGCGGCGGGCGGTACGCGGAGCTGTACGAGACGCAGTTCGCCGATCAGGAGTAACCCGCGCGCTGGCCGCCCGCGCCGCCCGCGCCGCCCGCCCGCGCCGGCCTTGCCGCCCTCTGGACCATCGACAAGAGCGTTCCGCACACCCTTACTCGGGAAACGTGTGCGGAACGCTCTTCTCGATTCGCGGGGCCGGGCGCCGGGTGCGCGCGGGGCCGGGCGCGGGCCGGGCGCCGGATGTGCGCGGGCCGGGGGCGCGGGTCGACGCTCGCGGGGCGAGGCCCCGGGCGGTCAGCTCTCCAGGTGCAGGCCGAGCTCGCGAGCGGCCAACGCGGCGTACTTCGACGTCTGCTCGAACGCCGACTCCAGCGGGTTGGCGTCGGTGACGTCGGCGATCTCGTTCCAGCGCTCGGCGACGACCTCGGGGGTGCGCGCACCGTCCGGCAGGTAGACGCCGCGGCTCTCGACCATCTGCGACACCGCGAACACGCCGGCGCCGGCGCCGAGGATCGTCTTGGTGGGCGCGTCCTCGCTGACCATGAACAGCGCGCCGGGGGCGATGGTCTCCGGGCCCATGATGTCCAGCACCCGCTGCGGCAGCAGGTTCTCGGTCATCCGGGTCGCGGCCGTGGGAGCGATGGAGTTGACCTTGATGTTCTTCTTCTCGCCCTCGATGGCCAGGACGTTCATCAGACCGACCAGCCCCGACTTGGCCGCGGCGTAGTTGGCCTGGCCGAAGTTGCCGTAGATGCCCGAGGAGGACGTGGTCATGAGGATGCGGCCGTAGCCGGCCTCGGCCATGTGCGGCCAGACCGCCTTGGTGCAGTTCACCGAGCCCATGAGGTGGACCTCGAGCACCTTGCGGAAGTCGGCGATGTCCATCTTGGCGAAGGACTTGTCGCGCAGGATGCCGGCGTTGTTGATGAGGATGTCGATGCGGCCCCACTTGTCCATGACCGTGGACACCATGGCCTCGACCGCCGCCTCGTCGGTGATGTCGCTGCCGTCCACGATCGCCTCGCCGCCGGCCGCGGTGATCTCCTCGACGACCTGCTGGGCCAGCGAGGGGGTCCCTCCCTCACCGTGGACGTCGCCGCCGAGATCGTTGACGACGACCTTGGCGCCACGCTCGGCCAGCGCCAGGGCGTACGCGCGGCCCAGGCCGCCGGCCGCACCGGTGACGATCGCGACGCGGTCGGTGAACTCGATGGTCTTGGTCATTAGGGGCTCCTTTATCGAGGGTGGGGAACGTGTCTGGTGGTCTCGTGGGGCACAGCTCCCGTGCCGAGCGTCAGCCCAGCTCGCCGCGCACGAACGACTCGTACGCGGGCAGGTCGAGGAAGCCGTGACCGGACAGGCCGATCACGATCGACGGCCCGGTGCCGGCCTCGCCGGTGTGCTCGCGGGCCTTCGCCGTGGCGCCGGCCAGCGCGTGGGTCGACTCGGGCGCGGGCACGATGCCCTCCGCCTTGGCGAACTCGACGCCGGCCGCGAACGCGACGTTCTGCTCCACCGCCATCGAGTCGAGCAGGCCGAGGTGCTTGACGTGGCTGACCAGCGGCGCCATGCCGTGGTAGCGCAGGCCGCCGGAGTGGATGGGATCCGGGACGAAGTCCTGGCCGAGGGTGTACATCTTCATCAGCGGGGTCAGGCCGGCGACGTCACCGTGGTCGTAGCGGAACTCGCCCTCCGTCAGTGACGGACAGGCCGTGGGCTCGACCGCGACGATCCGGGTTCCGGCGCCGGCGAGGTTCTCCCGGACGAACGGGAACGCCAGTCCGGCGAGGTTGGAGCCGCCGCCGGCGCACCCGTAGACGTAGTCCGGAGCGCCCTCGCCGAACATCGCCAGCTGCTTGATGGCTTCCTCGCCGATCACGGTCTGGTGCAGGCACACGTGGTTGAGCACCGAGCCCAGGGAGTACCGGGCCTCGGGATCCGCGGCGGCCACCTCGACGGCCTCGGAGACGGCCATACCGAGAGAGCCGGGGGTGTCGGGGTCCTTGGCGAGGAACGCGCGACCGGCCTCGGTGAGGTCGGACGGGCTCGGGTGCACGGATGCCCCGAAGGTCTCCATGAGCATGCGGCGGTACGGCTTGGAGTGGAAGGAGGCCTTGACCTGCCACACCTCGACATCGATGCCGAAGGCCTGCCCGGCGAACGCCAGCGACGCACCCCATTGGCCGGCGCCGGTCTCGGTGGTCAGCTTGGTGATGCCCTCGGCGGCGTTGTAGTACGCCTGCGCGACCGCGGTGTTCGGCTTGTGTGAACCGACGGGGCTGGTGCCCTCGTACTTGTAGTAGATGCGGGCCGAGGTGCCGAGCGCCTTCTCGAGACGCCGTGCACGGATGAGCGGCGACGGCCGCCACAGCCGGTAGATCTCCCGGACCGCCTCCGGGATCTCGACGTACCGCTCCGGGGTGACCTCCTGCTCGATGAGCGCCATCGGGAACAGGGGCGCCAGGTCCTCGGGGCCGAGCGGCTCCTTGGTTCCGGGATGCAGGTGGGGCGCCATCGCCTCGGGCAGGTCGGCCTGGATGTTGTACCAGTGCGTCGGCATCTCGCTCTCGGGCAGGAGAGCCTTGACCAGCGGGACGGCGGGGGCGTCAGACGTCATGTGTGTCCTCGGAAGGGATCGAAGGGTGAGCCTGGTCTCATCCTAGGAGGTCGCGTCGCATGGGCAGATGGGGGATCCGACCGTCGAGGTAGTCCGGCCCGCACCGGGCGAAACCGAACTGCTCGTACCACTGCTCCAGGTGGGCCTGGGCCCCGATCTCGACCGGCCGGTCACCGCACAGTTCCAGTGCCCGGCGGATCAGCCCGGCCGCGATACCACGCCCCCGCCACGACGGCGCCGTACACACGCGCCCGATGTGCATGAGGCCGTCGGCGGAGTCGTCCGCGAAGACGCGCAGTGTCGCCACCAGTTCGCCGCCCGGCGCCCGCGCGAGGAGATGTGTGGTGCCCGGGTCGGCGTCGACGTCGTCGATCTCGGCGTACGGGCAGTCCTGCTCGACCACGAAGACGTCCACGCGCAGTCGGTACAGCGCGTGGATGTCCAGTGGAGCGAGTTCCTCGAGGGCCGACGCGGATATCTCGAGCGCCGGGTCGTGGGCCGGCGCGTCGGAACGGCTCATCTGTCCGTGATGTTCCCGTCCGTGGTCTGGCCACCGGTCGCGGCGTCGTCCGCAGCGGCGTCATCGGAGGGCTGCGGCGCGGAACCGGCCGCCGGGCCGGGCACGGCGCTGCCCGCGGCCGGGGAGGACTCGGCGCCCTGGTCGGCGGGGCCCTCGGGATCCGGGGACTCGATGGTCAGGTCCTCGCCCGTCTCCGAGGCCTCGGACGCACCGGCGTCCGGGCTCGCGGATCCGGTCGCGGCACCCGGAGAGTCGGCGGCCGCCTCGGCCGGGGTCGGCGTCCGCGGCGGCGCCGGGGTGGGCTTGGGCGCCGGCGGGGAGGAGGGGGCGGGCGAACCCGGGTCACGCAGGAAGTAGGCGGTGGCACCCACGACGGCGGCCCCGCCGACGAGCCCCACGATCCACAGCGGCGCGAAGCGACGCAGCGGGCTGCGCTTCTTCTCCGGCGTGGCGAGGGCGGAGGTCTTCTCGCGCACGGAGTCGGCGTGCTGGCGGGCGTCGGCGGCGAGGTCACCGAGGACCTCCGCCTGCTCCGCGCGGCGCTCCCGGAGCACCTGGATGCCACGGCTGGCTCCGAAGAGGGCGAGACCGACCGGGCCCCGGGTGGCGGCGACGGCGGCCTCGCCGAGGAACCGCGGGTCCTTGAGGTCGAACGCCTTGCGCGCGGCGGTCCCGGCCTTGCTCAGGTCCTTGTCCGCCTGCTTGACGGCCTTACGTTGGGCGGCGCGATCGCTTCGTGTGCTCATGAGACGATGGTGGCACAGCGCTCGGACACCGACCACCACCTCGCCGACATCGGTTCCACCATCGTGGCAGGATGGGACGCGTGAGCATCGCAACGCAGAAGGCAACCATCCACACCAACCGGGGCGACATCGTCGTCGAGCTGTACGGCAACCACGCCCCGGAGACCGTGCAGAACTTCGTCGGGCTGGCCGACGGCTCCAAGGAGTACTCCCAGGCCAACGCCAAGGGTGAGACCTCCGGCCCGTTCTACGACGGCTCCATCTTCCACCGCGTCATCTCCGGCTTCATGATCCAGGGCGGCGACCCCACGGGCACCGGCCGCGGCGGCCCGGGTTACCAGTTCAAGGACGAGTTCCACCCGGAGCTGCAGTTCTCCGAGCCCTACCTGCTGGCCATGGCGAACGCCGGCCCGGGCACCAACGGTTCGCAGTTCTTCATCACGGTCGGCCAGACGCCGCACCTGAACAACCGCCACACCATCTTCGGCAAGGTCGCCGACGAGGACTCCCGCAAGGTCGTCGACGCCATCGCCACCACCCGTACCGGTGCGATGGACCGTCCGACCGAGGACATCGTGATCGAGTCGATCGAGATCTCCTGACCGACCTCCCCGGCCGGTCGGCGGCGCGGGTCCCGGGACACCCGGACCCGCGCCGCACGTCTATCCGCAGCACGACGAACCGGGAGCCATGAGCATCCAGACCCACCGTGGTGGCGCGGTCTCGCGCTTCTTCCGCCTCCAGCCGGTCACGGCGTGGCTCATCACCGCCAACCTCGCCGTCTACGTCGCCACCGCGGCGCAGGCGCGCAGCCTCATGGCGAACAGCGCGTCGGCCCTGTTCGAGACCACGGCCCTGTTCCCGCCGATGGTGGCGGCCCGCGACGAGTGGTGGCGGTTGTTCACCTCGGCGTTCCAGCACTTCGGTCCGATGCACCTGCTGCTCAACATGTACATGCTGTGGATCCTCGGCCTGGGGATCGAGCGCAGCATCGGGCACGCCCGGTTCCTGGGTCTCTACCTGGTCTCCGCTCTCGGCGGGTCCTTGGCGGTGATGTTCACCAGCCAGAACGCCCTCACCGCCGGAGCATCCGGGGCCATCTTCGGGCTGATGGGGGCGTACGCCATCGTCGCGATGTCCCTGCGCCTGGATGTCAAGGGCATCGGGCTGCTGCTCGTGCTCAACATCGGCGTCAGCTTCCTCGTCCCCGGGGTGTCGCTGGGCGCGCATCTCGGCGGGCTCGCGGTGGGGGCGGTCGCCGCCGTCGCGCTGGTGGTGCTGCCGCGGCGGCTGCCCGCCCGGGTGGGTCGCGGGGGGCGGGAGGTCGTGTCGTGGACCGCGTACCTCGTCGTCGTCGTCCTCGTCGGACTCGCCGCGTGGTACGCGGCGGAGTCCATGACCGCGGGCCTCGTCTTCCTCCGCTGACCCCGCCGGCCGCGCCACGCGCGCCCCGAGTCCCCGCGCCTCCCGGCGGCGCCTACCCGCCGACCTACGTGTCGCCGCGCCGGTCGCCGAACCCCAGCCGCGTCAGCGTCTCCACCACGTCGCGGGGATCGGTGCCCAGATCGAGCCGGGTGAACACGTCGAGCTGCTCGCGGCCGCGCTCGTCGGTGTACTCCAGCCGCATCATGTGCTGCCGCACGCCCCACCGGGCCGACCCGAGGGCGCGCACCTCCACCACCTCGGACCGGGGCACGAACAACACCCGGCCGAGCTTTTTGATCGCCAGCTGTCCGTCGACGACCTCGATTCGAGGCCGCCGCAGCAGCTGTGAGACCCCGGACGGGATGAGAAACAGCGCCGCCAGGCCCGTGAGCAGCAGCGCGAGCGGCTCCTGACGTTGTAGCCCGAGCACCACCAGCACGAGGCCCGCGGCCATCTGCAGGCCCGGCCACACGGCGCCCGGCGACCACGACACAGCCCTGGGCTCCGATCCGGAGACCGCCTCACCACTCACACCGCCCATCCTCCCTTATCCACAGGCGTTATCCACACTGTGGAGGAATAACACGCGTGGAGTTCGAAAGTCGTTCGAGTCGGAGCGGGCCCGACCTGCGGCGTCGACCTGGTCGTCGTCCCACAGGCTTTATCCCCAGTGTGGAGGGAGTTGTCCACAGTGTGTGAGGGGTGTGGAAGAGCGGGGTCACTGTCGGTGGCGGCCTTGCGATCAGGCTGTTGACCTGCACAAACGAACAGATTCTGGAGAAAATGCAGGTCACCCCCCGCGTCGTGCGGGGGGTGACCTGTGGAAAAGCCTGTGGAAAGCGCGAGCGCGCCTCGCGGCGGGAGTCTGTGGAGAGCCGTCAGCGCCAGTTCATCGTCATGAGCAGACCGACGACGGCCACACCGAAGCCGATCGCGAAGTTCTGCCACGTCTCCAGATCGCGCATGAACGGGATCTGCTCGCCGGCGATGTAGTACGTGACCAGCCACAGCAGGCCGACGATCATCAGACCCAGCATGAGCACCATGTACCAGCGCGCCGTCGGGGTCCCCTTGACCTTGACGGGGGTGCGGCTGACGGCCGCCTCGGTGTACTCGGTCTTGGACCGGACCTTTGACTTGGGCATTTCAGTCCTCGTGGTGGGGGATGTCGGGGGCGAGTCTACCAAGCCCACCGGAGACGCTCCCCGGCCCGAGCGCAGTACGCTGCGTCTATGCGCATTCTCGTCGTCGACAACTACGACAGCTTCGTCTACAACCTGGTCCAGTACCTGGGCCAGTTGGGCGCGACGTGCGACGTGTGGAGGAACGACGACTCCCGGCTCGCCGGCCCGGACGGCCGCTATGACCCGGCCGGTCTGGAACGCGTCATCGGCGAGTACGACGGCGTCCTGCTCAGCCCGGGGCCCGGAACGCCTGACCGGGCGGGTGCCACGGTCCCGCTGATCGGGGTCTGTGGACGCGCGGGCGTGCCCGTGCTGGGCGTGTGCCTGGGGCATCAGGCGATCGGTGAGGCGTTCGGCGCGACCGTAGACCGCGCCGCCGAGCTCATGCACGGCAAGACGAGCCGGGTCACGCACGACGACTCCGGCGTCCTCGCCGGCATCCCCAGCCCGTTCACGGCCACGCGCTACCACTCGCTGACCGTGCTGCCCGAGACGATCCCGGACGCGCTCGTGCCGACGGCGTGGACGGAGTCGGGGCTGGTCATGGCGATGCGGCACCGCGACATGCCCGTCCACGGCGTGCAGTTCCACCCCGAGTCGGTGATGAGCGACGGCGGGCACCGCATGCTCGCCAACTGGCTGGGGATGTGCGGGGAGCGGCCGTCCGAGACGCTGGTGACGCGGCTGGAGTCGGAGCTCGACCGGACCCGCGGCGCGGCCCTCGCCTGACCGCGCCGCGGGGGCCCGGCGCGCCCCGGGCGGGGCTGCGGGGGCCGGCACGCCCCGGGCGGTCAGCCGGGCCCGGGCACCAGGCCGAAGCGGATCACCCGGACCACGACCTGGTCGTTGACGCCCGCCTCTCCCACCGGCGGCTGCTGGGAGTAGATCTGGCCCACCCGCGACAGGTCCGGGTCGTTCTGCGGGAGCTCGACGAGTTGGCCGCGGCCGCCACGCCAGCCCGCCTGCTTGAGCTTGCCCAGCGCCTCCTCGACGGTGTCGCCGACGATGTTGGGCATCTCGAAGCGGTTCCCGGCCGAGACCTGCAACGTGATCGTCGCGCCCTTGAGCTGGGATTGACCGGCGGGCGTCGACTGGCCGACCACCTGGCCCTCCGGCGCGGTGCCGTCGACGCGGAGGGTGTCGACCCGGAAGCCCGCGGCCTCGAGCGTCGCGCGCGCGGACTCGGCGCCCTGTCCCACCACCCCGGGCATCGCGACCTGCTCGGGCCCGGACCCCACCGTCAGGCGGACCGGCCGGTCGGAGGGAACCTGCGCTCCCGGCGCGGGTTCGGTGTCGACGACCTTGTCCTGGTCCTCCGGTGTCGACGGCCGGGCCTCGTTCTCCGGCACGACCTGGAACCCGGCCTCCTCCAGCGCCAACCGGGCGTCGGCGGGCGACATCCCCATGACGTTGGGCACCGACAGGATCGGCTTGCCCGTGGACACGACGAGGTTGATCTCCGAGCCCACCGCCAGGCGCTTGCCGGCGATCGGGTCCGACGAGATCACGTGACCCTCGGGGATCTCCGGGTGCGGCGCCGGCGCCTGCACCGGCTCCAGGCCGAGCGCGGCGAGCTCCTCGACCACCTCGGCCACCGGCCGCTGCGCCACCTCCGGGATCGTCACCTCCTGCGTCCGCGAGATTCCGCCGTTACCGCCGTTCGAGGTCGCCCACAGGGACACGGCGGTGACGCCACCCAGGACGAGCAGCACCGCCAACGCGATCGCCACCCCTCGCGGCCTGCGGCGCTCGCCGTCCCGGGCGCCCGGTCGGCGACCGCCCGCCGAGTGGGACGCGGGACGGGACCCCGCCGCGGCACCCGCGGCTCCGCCGGCCGCGCCACCGGACACGCCCGCCAGATCGTGGGCTTCGGTGAGCGCGTCCGACGGGGACTGCTGGGGTCGGCCGGTCCCGTACCCCGCGCCGGTGAACCCGTGTGGCGCGTCGGGCCGCTCGTCGTCGTCGAGGTCGTCGTCGGACAACACCAATGGCGCCGCCGGGCGGCCCCCGGTGAGCACCGTGATGAGGTCGGTGCGCATCTCCCCGGCCGACGTGTAGCGGTTCTCCGGGTTCTTGGCCATGGCCTGCATGACCACCGCGTCGACGTACCGCGTCACCTCCGGGTTGACCGCCGACGGCGGTCGCGGGGACTCACGGACGTGCTGGTACGCCACCGCCACCGGCGACTCGCCCGTGAACGGCGGCACCCCGGCGACCATCTCGTAGAGCACGCAGCCGGCGGAGTACAGGTCCGACCGGGCGTCGACCTTCTCGCCGCGCGCCTGCTCCGGGCTCAGGTACTGCGCGGTGCCGAGGACCGACGAGGTGGTGGTGAGCGTGGACGAGGAGTCGCTGACCGCGCGCGCGATGCCGAAGTCCATGACCTTGACCGCGCCGTCGCGGGAGATCATGACGTTGGCCGGCTTGACGTCGCGGTGGATGATGCCCTTCTTGTGCGAGAAGTCGAGCGCCCCGCACACGTCGGCCATCACGCCGAGCGCCCGCTCGAGCGACATCGGGCCGTCCATCCGGATGAGGTCGCGCAGGGTGTCGCCCTCGACGAGCTCCATGACGATGTACGGCAGGGAGCCGTCGTCGGTGTGCTCCTCGCCCTGGTCGTAGATGGCGACGATCGACGGGTGGTTGAGCGACGCCGAGTTCTGGGCCTCCCGACGGAAGCGCTGGTAGAAGGTCTCGTCGCGGGCCAGCTCGGGCCGCATGATCTTGACGGCGACGTCGCGGCCCAGAACCGTGTCCCGGCCGCGGTGGACCTCCGACATGCCGCCGAAGCCCAGGGTCTCGCCGATCTCGTACCGGCCCGCGAGGACGGACGGTGTGGTCATGCGCCCTCACCTCCGCCGCGCGCCGGCACGGGCACGACGTCACCGTCGGTCCGCCCGCTGGCCTGGGGGCCCTCGCCGCGACCCTCGCCGCCGCCTTCGCCACCCTGGCGCCGGCCCTGACCCTGTGCGCCCTGCTGGCCCTCGCCCTGCTGTGGCAGGAACGAGCTGAACTCGGAGGTGATCGAGTCGAGCATGTCCTGCAGGTCGGTGGTGGCCGGCGCCCCGGTCGGTGACGGTGAGGGCTCCGGTGTCGGCGTGGGAGAGGGGGTCGGGCTCGGCCGCGGCGTGGGTGCGGGGGCCGGCGCCTGGGTGGTCACGGTGGTGACGGGCGTGGTGGACGGCGTCCGCGGAGTGGTGGTGCCGCCGCCGAACAACCCGCCGGGGCCGAAGACGCCGAGGTTGGACAGCGCGACCGCCGCGGCGACCGCCAGGGCGGCGACCAGGACGAACACGACGAGGAACCAGCCCGCGCACCCGCCCCCGCGGCGCCGCCGGGGCGGTCGCGTGGTGACCGGCGGGGCGGGCTGACGGCCGGTGGCCGGCGACCGGGGGGGCCGGCCCGGGGCCTGCGCGGCCCGCTGTCCCTGCGTGCGGGGCTGGCCCTGTGTGCGCGGTGCGCCCTGGGTGCCCGGATGCATGCTCGTGTAGGCGCGCGTCGGGTCCGCTCCGGCCGGCGACGCGCGGTACACGCCTGAGCCGTCGTCGGGGAGGACGGTGGTCGCCGCGGTGGCGGCCGCCGCACCCGCGGCCGCGCCGGCGGCGGCCCCGCCCGCGGCGGCGAGGAACGCACTCGGCGGGCGCGGATCGCGGCCGGCCCGTATGTCGGCGATTGCCTCGGCGAAGGCCTCGCCGTCGGGGTAGCGCCGCTCGGGGTCCTTGGACATCGCCTCGGCGATGACGCGCCGGACCGGGCCGGGCACCGACTCGGGTAGCGGCGCCGGGGTGTCGCGCACGTGCATCATCGCGACGCTGACGGGCGAGTCGGCCACGAACGGTCGCCGCCCCGACAGGCACTCGTAGCCCACCACGCCGAGGGAGTAGACGTCCCCGGCGGGCGAGGTCTCGTGTCCCATCGCCTGCTCGGGCGCGATGTACTGGGCGGTGCCCACGACCATTCCCGTCTGGGTGACGGCGGACGCGCCCATGGACTTGGCGATACCGAAGTCGGTGAGCTTGACCTGCCCCGTCGGCGTGATGAGGATGTTGCCCGGCTTGACGTCGCGGTGCACGAGCCCGATCGCGTGGGCCGCGTTGAGGGCGCGGCCGGTCTGCTCGAGCATGTCGAGCGTGTGGCGCAGGGGCAGCGTGCCCTCGCGCGCGAGGACGTCCGACAGCGGTTCGCCCACCACGAGCTCCATGACGAGGTAGGACAGCGGGCTGCCCGAGGCGGGGTCGGTGATCTGGCCGTAGTCGTAGACGGTGGCGATCCCGGGATGGGAGATCCGCGCGGTGACCTTGGCCTCGGAGCGGAACCGCTCGACGAACTCGGGGTCGGACGAGTACTCGGCCTTGAGGACCTTGACCGCGACGTGCCGGTCGAGGACGGAGTCGTCGGCCTCCCAGACCTGGCCCATCCCGCCCGTGGCGATGAGCCGCAGCAGACGGTAGCGCTGGGACAGCAGAGCCCCGGAGTTCAGGCTCACGGTGCGCCCCCGAGGAGGGCGCCCAGGACCTCGCGCCCGATGGGGGCGGCGTAGGTGGCGCCGACGGTGTCGCGCGTGATGCCGGGGCCGGACTCGATCGCCACGGCCACCGCCACGTCACGGCCGGGGACGAAGGCGATGTACCAGGTGTAGGGGATCGACGTGGAGGCGTCGACGCCGTGCTCGGCCGTGCCGGTCTTGGAGGCGATGGTCACCCCGGGCAGGCCGCCGCCGGCGTGGGCCTCGGCGCCGACCATCATGTCGGTGAGGGTGGCGGCCTGGTCGTCGGTGAGGGCGCGGGCCGCGTCGCGGGAGGTGAAACCCTCGACGACGGAGAGGTCGGGCGCCGTCAGGGACTTGATCAACTGCGGCTCCATGCGGACGCCGCCGTTGGAGACGGTCGCGGCGACCATGGCGCTCTGCAGGGTGGTCATGCGGACGTCGCTCTGGCCGATCGCGCTCATGGCGAGCTGGGCGGCGTCCTCCATCTGGCCGAGCCCCGACGGCGCGACGGGCACACCGAAATCCTTTGGTGCGGTGCCGTCGACGCCGAACTTCTCGGCCATCTCGGTGAACGCCTCCGGGCCGATCTCCTGGCTCATCTCCACGAACGGGACGTTGCAGGACAGTTCGAGCGCCGTGCGGAGGGTGACCGTGCCGCCGCCGCAGGTCTGGCCGGCGTAGTTCTGCAGGTAGGTGGCGGTGCCGGGCAGGAGGGTGCGGTCGGCGCCGGAGACGGGGGTGTCCGGACCCATGCCCTGCTCGAGGGCCGCGGCGGTGGTGATGACCTTCATCGTGGAGCCGGGCGGCAGGGCCTGCTGGGTGGCGTGGTTGAGCAGGGGTCGGTCGGGGCTCTGTTCGATGCGGGCCATCTCCGCCTCGCGCACGTCCGGGTCGGTGCTGGACAGGGCGCCCGGGTCGAACGAGGGGCTGGAGGCCAGCGCGAGCACCTCGCCGGTCGAGGGGCGCACGGCGGCGACGGACCCGACGAACGGGCCCTGGCCGGCGCCGCGGCGGAGGGCGTCGTAGGCGACGCGCTGGCCGACCGGGTCGAGGGTCAGCTCGACGGAACCGCCCTGGGGGGTACGGCCGGAGATGAGGCCGGTGATGCGCTGGGACAGCAGGCGCGGGTCGGAGCCGTTGAGGAAGGCGTCCTGGGACTGCTCGATCCCGGCGGTGGCGAACTGCAGCGAGTAGTAGCCGACCGTGGGGCCGAACACCTCGGGGTCGGTGGGGTAGGTGCGCTCGAACTCGAAGCGCCCATCCGAGGGCAGGGACATGGCCAGCACGCGCCCGCCGGCGGTGATCTGTCCGCGCTGGCGGGAGTACTCGTCGAGGAGCATGCGGGTGTTGCGCGGGTCGGCGCGCAGTTCGTCGGCGCGGAAGACCTGCACCCAGGTGAGCTGGAGGAGGAGGGCCACCACCATGACCATGGCGGCCACGGCGACCCTGCGGATGGCGGCGTTCACGCGGCGCTCACCCGTTCCTCCGCCCCGGCAGCAGCCGCGGCGTGCGCATCAGGCCCGTGGCGGCCTCGGCGAGCGCCGGTGCCTGGCGCGGGGTGGGCATGGGCCGACGTGCGTCGTTGGACAGGCGCAACAGGATGGCCAGGAGGGCGTAGTTGGCGAGCAGGCTGGACCCGCCGTAGGCCATGAACGGCAGGGTGAGGCCGGTGAGCGGGATGAGCGTGGACACGCCGCCCACCACGACGAACATCTGGATGGCCACGGTGAACGCCAGGCCCACGGCGACGAGCTTGCCGAAGCTGTCGCGGATGGTCAGCCCCACGCGGATGCCGCGCAGCACGAGAATCGCGTAGACCATCAGCACGGCGGCCAGGCCGATGAGGCCCAGTTCCTCGCCGATGGTGGAGGTGATGAAGTCGGTGTTGGCGAACGGCACCTGGTCGGGCCGGCCGTTGCCGAGCCCGGTGCCGCCCATCCCGCCGGAGGCCAGCCCGAACAGGGCCTGCGAGCTCTGGTAGCCGCCGGTGTCGAAGAACGCGAACGGGTCCTGCCAGATCTGGAACCGCACGCGGACGTGCCCGAACAGCGCGTAGGCGAGCACACCGCCGACCGCCACCAGCACCACGCCGATGAGCAGCCAGCTCACCCGCTCGGTGGCGACGTACAGCATGGTCAGCACGGTGACGAAGATCAGCAGCGCCATGCCCAGGTCGGTGTTGAACACCAGCACGCCGAGGGACAGGAACCACGCCACGATGATGGGCCCGAGGTCGCGGGCGCGCGGCAGGTCCATCCCCAGCACGCGCTTGCCGGCGGTGGTGAAGAGTTCGCGCTTCTCCACGAGGATCGAGGCGAAGAAGATGATGAGCAGGATCTTGGCGAACTCGCCCGGCTGGATGGTGAACCCGGGCAGGATGATCCAGTTCTTCGCGCCGTTGATCTCGGAGAACCGCGCGGGCAGCAGGGCGGGGATCGCCAGCAGGGCGAGCCCGGCGAACCCCAGCGTGTAGCCGTAGCGGGCCATGACCCGGTGATCGCGCAGGAGGAACAGGACCGCGCCCATGACGCCGAGCCCGATGAACGTCCACAGCAACTGCCGGGCCACGTCCATGCCGGGCGGGTCGTTGCCGCTGGCCACCGCGTTGGCGGCGTACGCCAGGTCGAGCCGGTAGATGAGCACGAGCCCGAGGCCGTTGAGCAGCGCGACGCCCGGCAGCAGCACGGGGTCGGCGTAGGGGGCGAGCCAGCGGATGAGCAGGTGGGCGCCGCCGGACAGGCCGAGGAACGCCAGCGTGATCCACAGCAGCGCCGGCGACAGTTCCTGTTCCTGGGCCAGCTGGACGAGCAGGAGCGCGAACCCGACGATCACAGTCGCCGCGATGAGCAGGACGAGTTCCTTGCCCCGGCGGGGACGGTCGGGGACCGCCTGGCCCCGGGGGTCGGACGCGGGCGAGGTCGATGCGGCGGCGGGCACGGTCAGCTCACCGCCCGACAGGTCTCACCGGGCAGCGGCGCGGGGGCGGTGGGGGACGTGGGTGACTCGACGGGGGAGCGCTCGGGTGACCGCGCGGGCTCACCCGTGGGCGCCCCGGGCGACGCGGGCGCGTCGGTGGGGGAGGAGGGCGACGACGAGGTGGCCCCGTCGCGGTCCCGGTCACGTGGCGTGGGCTCGCACACCGGCAGGAGATTGTCCTGCGCGAGGCGGGAGACCTGGGCGGTCGCCTCGGAGAGGCTGCCCGACGGCATCCCGGCGCGGACGGTCTCCCGGGCGGGTTCGCGCAGGTCTCCCAGCGTGAACACGTCGCACCCGGTGGGGATGGCGTCGGGGGAGTGCATCGTCAGGTCACCGTCGGCGGCCAGGCAGGCGACCTGGCTGACCGAGGCCAACGAGATGCCGAAGACCTCCCCGGAGATGCCCCTCTTCACCACGACCTGGTTGTCCTCCTCGGTGACGAAGTAGTTGCTGCGGACGAGCAGCGCCGACACGCCGACGATCCCGGCCAGCACCGCGAGGACCCCGACGACGCTCAGCGCGAAACGCCATCTGCTGCCACGCGGCGGAGCGGGATCGCCCTCGTCGTCGTCGTCGCCCCTGGGGCCCGACCCGTCGGCTCCACGTCCCGCGCCGGACCCACCGACCTCCCCGCCGCGCGACGCGACCTGGGCGCGGGAGAACGCGGCGGCCTTGCCGGCCGCGGTGTCCGAGTACGGATCGGCGGCCGGGTCGATCTGGCCCGGCTCGTCGCCGGACGCGGCGCCCACCACCACGGGCACCACGGGCGCGTCGCGGGGCGAGTCCAGGACGTCCGCCAGCACGACGGTGATGTTGTCCGGCCCGCCCGATCGCAACGCCAGCTGCACCAGCCGGTCCGCCGCCTCCTCGACCGTGCCCGTGGCGAGCGTCTCGGCGATGGTCTCCGTGCTCACCGGGTCGGACAGGCCGTCCGAGCACAGCAGGTAGCGGTCGCCGACCCGGGCCTCGCGGATGACGGCGGTCGGCTCCACCGGCTCGCCGGTCAGGGCCTTGAGGATGAGCGAGCGGCGCGGGTGGGAGTGCGCCTCGTCGGCGGAGAGCTCCCCGCGGTCGACGAGGGACTGCACGAACGTGTCGTCCTTGGTGATCTGGCTCAGCGTGCCGTCGCGCAGCAGGTACGCGCGCGAGTCACCCACGTGGATCAGGCCCATGCGGCGGCCGTCGAACAGCAACGCCGTGGCGGTGCAGCCCATGCCCTCGGTCTCCGGGTGCGCCTCCACGTGGGCGGCGATCGCCTCGTTGCCGACGGTGAGCGCGCGGGTGAGGGCGGCGGTGAGGTTCTGCCCGGGCTCGTCCTCGTCGAGCCGGGCCAGCGCGGCCACGACGAACTGGCTGGCGATCTCCCCCGCCGCGTGGCCGCCCATCCCGTCGGCGAGCGCGAGCAGGCGCGGGCCGGCGTAGGCCGAGTCCTCGTTGTTGTCCCGCACCATCCCCAGGTGGGACCGGGCGGTGTAGACGAGCGCCGGGGTCACGCGCGCAGCTCGATCACGGTCTTGCCGATCCGGATCGGCGTGCCGGCGGCCACCTTGACCGGGGTCGTCACCCGCGTCCTGTCCAGATAGGTGCCGTTGGTCGAACCCAGATCCTCGAGGAACCAGTCGGGGCCGTGTGGCGACAGCCGGGCGTGCTGGTTGGACGCGTAGTCGTCGTCTATCACCAACGTGCACGAGTCCGCCCGGCCCAGCAGGACCGGTTGCTCCGACAGCGTGATGCGGGTGCCGGCCAGCGCGCCCTGCGTGACGACGAGGTGGCGGATGGCCTTGGCGCCGCGACCGAACACGCCGCCGCGGCGCTCGGCGCGGCCGCCGGAGCGCATGCCCACGTTGCCGAAGACGTCGGTCTTCAGCGCCCGCAGCGTGAGATAGATGAACAGCCACAGCAGCACCAGCAACAGGCCGCGCGACAGCTGCAGAACGAGTCCCTGCACTGGTGCCGTCCTCCCCTCGCCGGTCGGGTCACCTCTACCAACGTGTCACCGCCCCCGGTGGTTCCGGGGGTCATTCGTGTCGAGGCTAGTCGAACCGGACGGTGATCTCCGAGTGTCCGACCCGGATCACGTCGCCGTCGGCCAGCTGCCAGTCCTGGACCGGGCCGCCGTTGACCGTGGTGCCGTTGGTCGAGCCCAGGTCGGTGAGAACCGCTTCCCGCCCGTCGAAGTGGATGTCCGCGTGCTGCCGGGACACGCCCGTGTCGGGCAGTCGGAAGGCGGCGTCCTGACCCCGTCCGAGCAGGTTGGAGCCCCGCTGGAGGCGGAAGGTACGGCCCGAGCCGTCCTCGAGGTGCAGCGTGACCGCCAGGGACGAGCGCCCCTGGGTGATCTGGGTGGGCGCGTCGGACGGACCGCCCCAGCCGGAGCTGCGGGGGCCGGTCTCGGCCGCGACGGGATAATTGGAGGCGGGTGCCTGCATGTCGAAGTTCTCCTTGCTCGCACTCGGTTCGCGGCGCGACGGCGACGACGGCGCGGGATGACCCGGTCGCGGTGCCGGCGCGGCGGCCGAGATGTGGAACGGGACGGCATCGGGGTCCACGACCCCGTCGATACGCATCTGTCCGGTGTGGAGGTCGTCGCGCTCCACGAAGGTCACGGTGACCGGACCGTAGGTCTCCCAGCCCTGCTCGCTGATGTGATCCGACAGGTGGCGGGAGAAGGTCTTCACGGCCAGCGCCTCGTCCTCGGTGAACGACGCGTAGTCGGAGCGCGCGAGAGTGATGGTGTAGCTGTTGGAGACCAGCAGGTGGCCGTCGACCACCTTGAGGGAGGCCTCCGCCTGCTTACGCAGCTGCGCCTCCACCTCGGCCGCCACCACCCGGCCACCGAAGAGTCGGGCGAACGCGTCGCCCACGGCGCCCTGGAGGGTCCGTTCGAACTTGCCGACGATTCCCACGCTCACTCTCCTCTCCACCCGGTCCGATCCCGCCCGGTGCCCGGGCGGGTTCGCTCACGCCGCCCCGCGGCGGCATCCGGTCGATCATAGAGGCGACGGCCACCGGAAGCACGCGTGAAGCGGCCCGGCCGCGCCCCGGGGCCGGTCTCAACGGTGTCCCCGCCGACGCGACACCGCGCTTCGTCTTGCGGGAGGGCGGGCCCGTCGCGCCCGCCCTCCCGGGCCCGTCCCGCGGCGGTCCGGGGCCCGTCCTGCGCCGGTCGCTCGGGCGCGCCGCACGACGTCTGGTCAACGGCGACTGGCGGTCTGAACTGGTCACCCGGTGCAGATCAGGAGTCAGAACGTTGCCGATCCGAGATAAAAAATCCGTAACTTATCGCCTCAACTTTAAGATATGTTCATCAAGACCCAAGGGGGGGTCCGGGCCGGAGGGTCCACGTATACGAGGGGGAATTCGACGTGAACAAGGACGTCAACGGAAAGACGCGGGGGACGGTGCTGGATAGCAGTCCGTGCCCGCCGCGGGTCAGTCTGGTCATACCGACACTGAACGAGGCCGAGAACCTCGCTTGCCTGCTGCCGACGATCGGGGGGATCGTCGACGAGCTGGTGATCGTGGACGGCAGGTCCACCGACGGGACGGTGGAGAAGGCGCTCGAGCTGCGCCCGGACGCCGTCATCGTCCGCGAACAGCGCGCGGGGAAGGGATACGCGCTGCAGGCCGGATTCGCGGCCTGCTCCGGCGACATCATCGTGATGATGGACGCCGACGGGTCGATGGCCCCGGCGGAGATCGACACGTTCGTCTCGGCGCTCCAGGCGGGCGCGGACGTCGTCAAGGGATCGAGGTTCCTCCAGGGCGGGGGCAGTGGAGACCTCACGGGTGTGCGGATGCTCGGCAACGCCGTGCTCACGCGCACCGTCCGATGGACCTTCGGGGGACGGTTCTCGGACCTGTGCTACGGCTACATGGCGTTCTGGCGCGACGTGCTGCCGTTCTTCGACGAAGAGGTCGGCGGGTTCGAGATCGAGACGTTCCTCAACGTGCGTGCGCTCGCGGCCGGCCTGCGGGTCGTCGAGGTCGCGTCGTACGAGGAGCACCGGCTCAGTGGCGAGAGCAACCTCAGCGCCATCAAGGACGGGTACCGAGTGCTGAGCACGATCGTCCGGGAGCGCCGCCGGGTGCGGCGGTACCGCGCGAGCCTGGGGCTGCACCGCCCTGACCTGCACAGCGGCTCGCCGATGCCCCATCCGGTGATCGCCCTCCGCGAGCACCGTAGTCACGCCGGGATCCCGGCGACGACGTTGACGAGTGCGTCCGGGTCCGCGGTCGCCGGGGTGGCCGTCGCGGCCGTGGTCTCGGAGGGGAGCGCCCTCCGAGGACACGCTCAATGACCGGGGAGCGCGCCTCGGTCATCGTGTGCGCGAACTCCTCCGATCGATTCCCACAGCTGGTCGCGGCGGTCGGGTCCGTCCTCGGACAGACCCGCCCGCCGGCCGAGGCCGTCGTGGTGATCGATCACAACCCCGGCCTGTTCGAGCGGACGGCGCGTCGCTTCCCAGAGGTGACCGTCCTCGAGAACACGGGACCGCCCGGGCTCTCCGGTGCCCGGAACACCGGGACCGCGGCCGCCACGGGTGGCATCGTCGTCTATCTCGACGACGACGCCGTGGCCGAGCCGGGATGGCTGGAGGCCCTGACGGCCCACTTCGTGCGACCCGAGGTCCTCGGCGTCAGCGGGTTCGCCGAGCCCCGGTGGGCGGCCGGCAGGCCGCGCTGGTGGCCGGACGAGTTCGACTGGGTGGTCGGCTGCAGCTATCGCGGACTCCCGGAGTCGGTCGGACCGGTGCGGAACCTGATGGGCTGCACCATGGCGTTGCGGCGCGACGTCGTGGAGACCGTCGGCGGGTTCGACACCGCACTCGGCCGGACCGGCTCCGGCGCCGCCGGCTGTGAGGAGACCGAGCTGTGCATCCGCGCCGTGGAGGGCTTCCCGGGCGGGGTCTTCCTCCACGATCCCGGCGCGCGGGTGCGGCACCACGTCCCGTCCGCACGGGGAACCGTCGCCTACTTCCGGTCGAGGTGCTTCGCGGAAGGCGTGTCGAAGCGTCTCGTGTCCCGCCGCACCGGCGCGGGGGCGGCCCTGTCCACGGAGGCGGCCTACGTCCGGCGCGCCCTGCCGACGGGGATCGTGCGCGACCTGGCCGACGCGGTGCGGGGAGACGCCGCCGGCCTCGCGCGCGCGGCGGTGATCGCCGTCGGGCTCGGCGCGACCGCCGCCGGGTTCCTGGCGGCCGGACTCCGCTCGGCGCGGTCATCCGCGGCCGAACCGCCACTGCCTCCGGTCGCCCCGGTCCTGCCGCTGGTCATCGAGGTGGGTGACCCGCCGCGGCCACTGCCGGCGGCTCCGGGGGACCGGCCGTACGCCCGGGCCTGGTGCCTGTTCCTCGACGACGGTGTCCCGGTGGGCGAGCGCGAGGTCGAGCTGGACGGGACGGTCGCCACCACCGCCGACGTGCTGGCGCGGGCTGGAGGCCTCGCGGCGCCCGGCGCCGCCCGGCCGCGGTCACAGGCCGACGGCGCCCGCACCCGGGACGACACCACGGTGGTGATCGCCACCCGGGCCCGGCCCGCCCGCCTCGCCGAATGCCTGGATTCGATCGCCGCCGGCACGATCCTGCCCGGCCGGGTGGCCGTGGTGGACAACGCCCGGCCCGACGACCAGACCGAGAAGCTGATCCGCGGGTACCGCATCGAGGGCAGCGTGGTCGAGTACGTACGGGAGGACCGCCCGGGCCTCGCCCACGCCCACAACGCGGCCCTCCGGTGCGTAGTGACGGACCTGGTCGCCTTCACCGACGACGACGTCTGGGTGCACGAGCGCTGGCTCGAGAACATCACCGGGGCGTTCGACGCCGATCCGGAGACCGTGTGTGCGACCGGCATGATCGCGCCCAGGGAACTCGACACCGTCGCCCAGCAGTGGGTCGAGGCGCAGGGGGTCTACAGCAAGGGGCTCCGTCGACTGGTGTTCGACAACGCGGAACACCGGGCGGACAACCCGATGTACCCCTACGCGGCAGGGGCGTTCGGCTCCGGCGCCAACATGGCGTTCCGAACCGACCAGCTCAGAGCCATCGGTGGCTTCGACGGGGCCCTCGGGACCGGCACGGTGACCCGGGGCGGCGACGACCTCGCGGTGTTCTACGACGTCATCCGGCACGGCGGGCGCCTGACCTACGCGCCGTCGGCGATCGTGCTCCACCCGCATCACCGGGACTATGCGGCTCTGCGCCGCCAGGTGTACGGGTACGGGGCGGGCCTGGGCGCCCATCTGATGCGGTGCGTCCTCGACGAGCCGCGCGCGGCGGTGACGATGGTGCGCCACCACCGGGCCGCCGCGGCCCGGCTCGCCACCATCCTCAACCCGCCGCCGGCCCGCGGCCTGCCCGCCTACCCGCGCGATCTGTCGCGCGCCCAACGCAGCGGACTCGCCACCGGCCCGGCCCGGTACCTGATCAGTCGCTACCGCACCCGCGGTGACGTCCGGGAACGGATCGCCACATGAGACACGTCATACCCGTCCTGCTGTACCACTCCGTGACCGAGGAGCACGTGCGTGGCTTCGAGAGGTTCACCGTTCCGCCCAGCCGGTTCGCGGCACACCTCGACCACCTGATCGACGACGATCGCGTGGTCCTGCCCCTGGGCCGCATCGCCGAACACCTCCGGTCGGGGACCTCCCTACCGGAGGGCGCGGTGGCGATCACCTTCGACGACGGGCTGGCCGATTTCGCACAGCACGCCTGGCCGCTCCTGAAGGGGCGGGGTCTCCCCGCCACGCTGTACGCCGTCGCCGGATACCTCGGCGACCGCAGCCGGTGGCTCGACGGGGCCGCCGCCGACACGCAGATGCTCACCGCCGACCAGTTGTCGGACCTGGCCTCCGACGGCGTCGAGATCGGGGCGCACACCATGACGCACCCACAGCTCGACCTGTTGCCGCGTGCCCGCGCCCGACGGGAGATCGCGGAGTCCAAGGAGGTCCTCGAACAGGTCCTCGGGCGACCGGTCACCACGTTCGCCTACCCACACGGGCACCACACCGCGGCAGTCAAGGACCTCGTCGCGGAGGCGGGATACACCTCGGCGGCGGCGGTCCGGAACATGTTGAGTCATGACCGCGATGACGTGTACGCCATCGCGCGGTGGACCATCACCGACACCACCACCACGGCGGATCTCGGTCGGCTCCTCCAGGGGAAGGGCGCCCGGCCCGCGCCCCGTCGGCAACTGATGCGGACGAGGGCCGGCCGTCAGGTCCGCCGGCTGCGTCACCGAACGGAGGCGACCCGGTGAGCACCGTCCAGGTCATCTCCCCCGCGCCCCGGGACAGGTGGGGGCGGCTCCTCTCGGTGTCCGACAGGGCGCTGCCGGAACACGCGCCGGGATGGACGGACGCGATGTGCGCGTCGGGCCGTTTCTCGGACGTCAGCCGGCACTACTCTTTCGACGACGGCAGTGAGGCCGTCCTCCCGCTCGTGGCACGCCGGGGGTTGGCGGGGATCGGGGGCTGGGCGGGTTCGTACCCGGCGGCCTGGGGTATCGGGGGACCCCTCGACACCGGTCTGACCCCGAGGGCCGCGCGACTGATCCTGCGGGACCTGCGCGGACTCGGCTACCAACGTATCGGCCTCCGGCCGAACCCCCTCGACGGTCCCGTCTGGTCGGCCGCTGCACGGGCGGAGAACGCCCTGTCGGTGCCGAGGCGAGCTCACGTGCTCGACCTGACCGAAGGCGTCGACGCCGTGTGGGACGGGATGTCCCAGTCGGGCCGACGCAATGTGCGTCTGGCCCGCCGCGCCGGTGTCCGCGTCGAGACGGGACGCGGCGGGGAACTGCTCGACCAGTACTACGAGTTGTTCCTCTCGTCGGTCGACCGATGGGCGGGCAACCAGAACGAGCCGCTGGCCCTCGCCCGGGCCCGGGCGCGACTCCGAGATCCGATCGGCAAGCTGCGCGCGATGGGCAGCCACCTCGGGGAGAGCTTCTGCGTCATCCTGGCGTACCTCGACGACGGCCCCGTGGCGGGGGCGATCGTGCTCTACGGCCCGCGCACCGGACACGGGACGCGCGCGGCGATGGACCGCGACCGGATCGGCAGGTCCCATGCCAGTGAGCTGGTCTATTGGACGGCGATCGAGCTGGCCTGCGAGTCCGGCTGCACGACATTCCACATGGGCGAGTCCGGGACGTCCCGAACGCTGGCCCAGGCCAAGGAGAAGTTCGGCGCCCGCGCGCACGACTACGCCGAGGTCCGTATCGAGAGGCTGCCGTGGACACGAGCAGACACCGCCGTCCGGAACGGCATCAAGCGCATGATCGGCTTCAGCGATGAGTAGGCGCGGCGGCGGCGTACGCGGGACCCGTCGGTGGTGGGCCTCGATCGGCGCCGCGGTCCTGACCGTGGCCGTGGTCTCCTCGTGCTCCGTCGACATCTACCTGGGATCCGGTCGCGTCGACGCGGACGAGTCGACGGCACCGGCCCCGACGGACGGCACGGTTCGCCCACAGAGGGTCGCCAACAACGGGGAGCGGCTCATCCTCGACGAGGAGTTCGCCGGCACGGAACTCGACGCCGGGGTGTGGAATACCTGCCACTGGTGGGACGAGGGCGGCTGCACGATCGCCACCAACGACGAACTCGAGTGGTACCTCCCCGGTCAGGTGCGGGTCGCCGACGGGGTGCTGCGGCTCACCGCGGAGAGACGCGACGCCATCGGGGCCGACGGCGAGTACTTCCCCTACGTGTCCGGGATGGTCAGCACCGGGCCACCTGTCCACCAGGCCCCTGCGAAGCTCGCGTTCACCTACGGAACGGTCGAGGTCGCTTTCCGGGCCCCCCTGGGAGCCGGACTCTGGCCGGCCGTCTGGATGCTCCCCGCCAGCGAATCGTCGAAGCCGGAGATCGACATCTTCGAGGCCGTGGGTCAGCGTCCCCGCACGGCCGGCATGTACTTGCATCCGAGCCCGGAGTCGGGGACCGAGCGCTCCTTCCACCACCATCAGCTCCCGCCGGGGGAGGACCTGGCCGACACGCACGTGGTGCGCCTCCAGTGGTCACCGGAGCGACTGGACTTCTTCTTCGACGGCGACAAGGTCTGGGAGGTGACTGGCCCGCAGGTGCCGGACGAGCCGATGTACCTGGTGATCAACCTCGCGGTCGGCGGTGAGTACGGCGGGACACCGGATCCGGCGGCGTTCCCGGCGACCTTCGAGATCGACTACGCACGGATCTGGTCGGGAGGTGCGAGGTGATCGGCCGCGAGGCGGTCCACCCGGGGCCGGTCGCTGCCCTGTGGCAGCGGGTCCGGGGAGCGGACGCCCTCCACGCCAACGCGAACGCCCTGATCGTCAGTACCGCGGTCACGTCCGTCGCCGGTCTGGCTTTCTGGGCGCTGGCCGCCCGTTGGCTGCCGGCCGACTCCGTCGGCATCGGCACCGCGCTCGTCTCCGTCCTCACTCTGCTCGCCAATCTGGCGACGCTGGGACTGCGGAACGGGATGGTGCGGTTCCTCCCGGAGGCCGGCGCGTCCACCCGGCGCGTCATCATGACGAGTTGCCTGAGCTGCGCACTCGCGGCGCTGGCGCTGTCCGCGGTCTTCCTCGTCGGCCAGCCGCTCTGGGCGGGCCGGCTGGCGTTCCTGCGCGACGACGCGGTGGCCGTCGCGGCCTTCGCGGGCTCCACTGTCGTGTGGGTGCTGTTCGTCCTGCAGGATCACGTGCTGATCGGCCTGCGGAAGAGCGTCTGGGTACCGGTCAAGAACCTGGCCTACTCCCTGGGCAAGATCGCCGCCCTGCCGCTGGTGGCCACGTTGTCGGCCTGGGCGGTGCTCGGCGCGACGGTGCTGCCGGCGGTCCTCGCCGTCGTGGGCGTGGGCGTTCTGGTGATGGCACTGACGCGGGACGGGGGCGCGCCACGGGAACACAGACCGCCGATGTCGGTGGGCCAGCTGGTCCGATTCGCCGCCGCCGACCAGATCGCCTGGCTGGTCTGGGTCGCCACACCGCACGTGCTCACCCTCATCGTGCTGCACGTGAAGGGCCCCGAGGCCAGCGCCTACTACTACATGGCGAACATGATCGGCTATTCGCTCTATCTCGTCACCAGCAACATCGGCAGCGCGCTCATCGCCGAGTCGGCCCATGACCCGGTCCGGGCCGCTTCGCACGCCCGAACCGCCCTCGCCCACAGTGTCCGGCTGGTATTCCCGCTGGCGATCGTCGGGGTGCTCGTCGGCCCGTTCGCGCTGCGGATCATGGGAGAGGACTACGCCGCCCACGCGAGCGTGGCGATGCAGCTGATCATCTTGTCCGCGCTCCCGCAGACGATCGTCGGCATCAGCGTGAACACCGCTCGGGTGCGCCGCGAGATGTCCACGGTGGTGGTGACCTACGTCTTCCTCGCCGCCACGATCTGGGGAGGTAGCTGGATCACCCTGCAGTGGTGGGGCGTGACGGGCGTGGGGGCCACGATCCTCGTGGCGCAGTCGGCCGCTGCGCTCGGCCTGGTCCTGACGGGCCGCACCGGCCTGATATCGGGCGCGCCGACCGCCGACTCGGTATGGGCGGCGGTGGCCTCATTGTCGCTGGCCGCCCGCCGCAGCAGATCCCGGCGCGACCAGCGCCGGCTTCTGCATCCGGTGCTGGAGGCCTGCGCTGTCCCGGACGCGGTGGAGACCCGCACCCTCGGTAGTGACTCGGACTCACTCGTCACGGCGGTGTCCGGACAGGCGGGGGACTTCGTGCTCAAGATCGCCACGACAACCGCCGCGGATCGGAACCTGGCGCGGCACGCGGAGACCGTCGGCGAGTTGCATCTCCTGTGCGACGCCGCTGTCACCGAGCTGGTCCCCATCGTCGTCGATCGGGTGACCGTCGACGGGCGGACCGTCGTCCGCGAGACCCTCCTGCCCGGGAAGACGCCCACAACCGACCCCGGCCCCGTCGCCGCGGCCGCGATCACCCGGCTGCACACGCGCACCGCACGGTCGGTGTTGGTGACCTCCGAGCTGGCGGAGCAGTGGATCGACCTCCCCGCCGCCGCCGTGGCGGGCCTGGACGTCGGCGACCGACACCGGGCGGCGGTGGACCGTATCGCCTCGTACCTCCGCGACGGGCTCATCGGCCGGACGATCACGGTGAGCTGGACGCACGGGGACTACTGGCCCGGGAACGTCCTGGTCTCTGGTGAACCGCCCCACCGGGCCGTGACGGGGATCATCGACTGGGAGGACGCGATGGACCCCGGCCTCCCCGACGCCGACCTGGTGCACTGGTATCTGTCGACCAGGACCTCCGACCTCGGGGCGGCCGTGTGCGCGGTTCTCGACGATCCCGGGCAGGTGGAGCGGTACTTCGCCGCAGCGGGGGTGGTGCTGCCGAACCCACAGCTCGACCCGTCGCTGGTGGTGCTCCTGGCCTGGCTCTGGCACGTCGCGCACACCCGTTCACGCTCGACCCGGAGCGGCCCCGGCCGGATCTGGACCGCCAGGAGCGTCCACCCGGTGTCGCGTCGGTTCGCCGGCGCCGCGCCCTCCATGTCAGGGGGGCCAAGTGCTCGTCACCCCTGAGATGCGGCCCAGACCCCGCGCGCACCCCCACGGCGTGACGCCGGGACGGCACCGCCGTGGTCGCTCGCGCCACGCCGCCGCCGCGCGGGGCGTGCGAGCGCAGGCGATCGCCTTGCTGTGCCTCGCGGGATCGATCCTGCTGTGGACCGTCGGTTTCGCCGGGTTCGACGCCCGCGACATGGGCGGATACGGCCTGTTGACGGGATTCAACAGTGCGGTGGTCGCCGCCCTCGTGCTCCTCCTCGGCAGCACTCTGGTGTGCATCCACCAGTCCCGCCCGGGATGGGTGGTGGGCGTCCACCTCGTCACCTACCTGGCGTTGATCCACGGGACCCCGGCGGTGCTGTACGGCAACGTCCGGTACGCGTGGTCGTTCAAACATCTCGGTGTCGTCGACTTCATCATGCGTACCGGCGCGGTCGACCCCGGCACCGACGTCAATCCGATCTACCACAACTGGCCGGGCCTGTTCGCCGCGAGCGCGTTGGTCTCCGACCTCGCGGGAGAAGACGCCGCGCGGGCAATCGCGATCTGGGCGCCGCTGGGCTTCAACCTGATCCTGCTCGTGGTCCTGCGGTATCTGTTCCGGGGGATGAGCACCCGGCCCGCGGTCGTGTGGACTGCACTGCTGATCTATTTCACGATGACCTGGGTCGGTCAGGACTACTTCTCTCCCCAGGCGGCCGTCTACATCCTCTACCTGGGAGCGGTCGGGCTGCTGCTCCGCGAACGACACGGCGGCGCGGCCAGGACGGCCCTGTTCATCCTGTTGGTGGCGGCGATGGCCGTGACCCACCAGATCACGCTGGTCATCGTCGTGATGTCGATCGTCGCGCTGGTGGTGACACGGCAGACCCGTGGGTGGTACCTCCCGGTCATCGCGGCGGTCGTCATCTCCGCCTGGGCACTGACGTTCGCCCATGACTTCACCGTCACGAACCTCGAGGACCTGGTCTCCGGCTTCGGCCGGCCCCTCGCCAACGCGGACGCCACGTTCAGCAAGTCCGACGGCGCCAGCGGGTCCCAGTTGGTGATCATCTGGGGAGACAGGTTCACGGTGGCGATCGCGGTCGCGTTCGCCGTGCTCGGATTCCGCCGCACCCGCCGCCGGGGCACCCCCCAGTGGGCGGCCGTCGTCCTCATGGTGGTGCCGATCGCCGTCCTGGTGCAGATGTCGTTCGGTGGGGAAGCGCTACTGCGCGTCTTCCTCTTCTCCGCCCCCTTCATCGCGTTCCTCGCCGCGGAGGCGTGTGCGCCGTCGGGCTACGCCGGCGCGATCGACCGCCGGAGGATGGCGATGGCGGTCGCCGTCGTCATCCTCGTCCTCCCCGGCTTCCTACTGGGGTACTACGGCAAGGAGAGACACAACTACTTCACCGACCAGGAGATCGCCGCGGCCCGGTGGGTCGCCGACACCGCGCGACCCGGATCACTGCTGGTGGAGGGCGACGTGAACTACCCACGTCAGCTCGTGGGCGCCGAGAAGTTCGCCTACGTCCCGATCGCCTACGAACCCTCGGTCGAGCGGGTGCTGGACGACCCCGCGACCTCGCTACACGAGTGGTTGTCCGATCCCATATACACCGACGGCTACGTGATGATCACCCGCTCCCAGAAGATCGGAGCCGAGATGGACGGGACACTGCCCCGCGGTGCGCTCACGGAGCTCGAGGGCGAGTTGGTGACGTCGCCACTGTTCACGGTCGCCCACCGATCTCGTGACGCCACCGTCTTCACGTTGTCCGACTACGGGGAGGAGGTGGGTCGCCGATGAGTACGACGAGAACCCTCGTCGCACTGGCCGGGGCCGCGGTGGCGACGGCACTGGTGGTCCTGCCGATCATCGCCGAACCCGCGCGGCTCATCTACGTGTTGGCGTTCTGTCTCCTGGTCCCGGGAGGTGGCTGGGCCCTCCGGTGGGGCTCCGGCGACGCGGGCGACAGACTCGCGCTGGCGGTGCTCATCAGCCTGAGCGCCACCATCATCGTCGCCACGGCCATGGTGGCGACGGAGACGTGGTCGGTGGCCGGCGGGGTCGGCGTACTCGCGGTGATCGGCGCCCTCGGGTTCATCCCGATCGGCCGCGACCCGCGCCTCCCGCGTCTGCGTGTGAGCGGTCGCTGATGACGCCGACCACCGAGCGGGGACGGCACCGCGAAATAGCCCTGGCCAGCCGATTGGTATGAGCCGTTCCCTCCGTGTTAACGTATTCGAGCGTTACTCGGGCGAGTGGCGGAATGGCAGACGCGCTGGCTTCAGGTGCCAGTGTCCTTCGGGACGTGGGGGTTCAAGTCCCCCTTCGCCCACAGCGGATCAACACCCCGGATCACCGACCAGTGATCCGGGGTGTTGTGCATTCTGGGCCTCGCTCCGCAGGGCCTGATGGTGGGAACCTGGAGCTATGGCATCCGTCACAAGGTCGCCGAAACCGCCTGATCGAGATCGTTCAGCGCGCAAGGTGTCCCGTAGGCTCTCCCAGAAGTTCTTCCGGGAGACGTGGCGCCAACCCTGCCCGCCCCGGAGGGCGATGCCTTATCGGTGGACGAAGCAGGGGTCACCATCCCACCCCGAGCCGCTTCGTGAGCTCTGTTCTCGGATCGGTGACTGGAGCGCGCACCCCGGTAGAACACGTTCCGGGGCCTGTGGACAATGAGTAGAACACCGATACACGACATGACAGGGCCGGCGCGGTCGCGCCGGCTCCGTCGCAACGCCCGGAAAAAGGATGCCCGATGGCCTCGAGCCTTGAAGAGATCCCTGATATGACCCCGGAGACAGACCTCCGGGATACCGCAGACGCCCCGTCGGTGATCGGCGTGGTCGCCGAGTCCAACCCGGCGGAGAACCGTGTGGCCGCGACGCCTGAGACGGTCGCGAAGTTGATCGGCCTGGGCTACCGGGTCGTGGTCGAGCGGGGCGCCGGCACGCGCGCGGAGTTCGCCGACGCGGCGTACGCGGAGGCCGGCGGGGAGTTGGTCGACGGCGATTCCGCCTGGTCGGCCGATGTGGTGATGAAGGTCGCCGTCCCGACCGAGTCCGAGGTGGCCCGGGTCCGGTCCGGGGCCACGCTGGTCAGCCTTCTCGCGCCGGCGCAGAACGAGCACCTGCTCACGGTGCTGGCCGAGCGGGGCGTGACCGCTCTGGCGATGGACGCCGTTCCGCGCATCTCCCGCGCACAGTCGATGGACGTGCTGTCGTCCATGGCCAACATCGCCGGCTACCGCGCCGTGATCGAAGCCGCCCACCATTTCGGCCGCTTTTTCACCGGGCAGGTCACGGCGGCGGGCAAGGTGCCGCCGGCCAAGGTCCTCGTCGCGGGCGCCGGCGTCGCCGGTCTCGCAGCGATCGGTGCGGCCTCGAGCCTCGGCGCGATCGTCCGCGCGACCGACCCCCGGCCCGAGGTCGCCGACCAAGTGGCATCCATCGGTGGCGAGTACCTGCCGGTCGAGGTGCCCGACGAGGAGAAGGAGGTCTCCAGCGACGGCTACGCAAAAGCCACCAGTGAGGCCTACGATCGCGCCGCTGCGGAGTTGTACACCGCGCAGGCCGCCGAGGTCGACATCATCATCACCACGGCGCTGATCCCGGGCCGGAAGGCGCCGCGGCTCATCACCGCCGCAGACATCGCGGCCATGAAGCGTGGCTCCGTCATCGTCGACATGGCGGCGGCCCAGGGCGGCAACGTCGAGGGCAGCGTCCCCGACGAGGTCGTCGTCACTGACAACGGCGTGACGATCATCGGCTACACCGACCTGGCCGGACGTCTGCCCGCCCAGGCGTCGCAGCTGTACGGCACCAACCTGGTCAACCTCACCAAGCTCGTCACCCCGGAGAAGGACGGTCTGTGGTCGCTGGACATGGACGACGTCGTCCAGCGCGGCGTGACCGTCACCAAGGGCGGCGAGATCATGTGGCCGCCGCCGCCGGTGCAGGTCAGCGCCGCCCCGGCCGCGCCGGCCGCAGCCGCGCCGGCCGCAGCCGTGCCGGCGGAACCCGCCGAGGAGAAGAAGAAGCTCTCGCCCGTCGCGAAGCTGGGCATGATCGCCGTGGGCATGGCACTGCTGCTGCTTCTCACGGCAGCCGCGCCGGGTGACATCGCCCGGCACATCACGGTGTTCGTGTTGGCGATCGTCATCGGCTACTACGTCATCGGCAACGTCCACCACGCACTGCACACACCGCTGATGTCGGTCACCAACGCGATCTCGGGCGTGATCGTGGTCGGCGCACTGCTGCAGATCGGTATCGACAACACGTTGGGCCTGGTCCTGGCCGTGGTGGCGATCCTGGTCGCGTCCATCAACGTCTTCGGCGGCTTCGCCGTGACCCGTCGCATGCTCGCGATGTTCTCGAAGGGAGCCTGAGAAGATGTCGATCGACTCCGCCGCCAATGCGGCCTACCTGATCGCGGCCCTGCTGTTCATCCTGTCGCTGGCCGGACTGTCCAAGCACGAGACCGCCCGCCGGGGACTGACCTTCGGTATCTCCGGCATGGCGCTGGCGCTCATCGCCACCATCGCCCTGGTCCTCGACCACCAGCCCCCGACCCTGGGCATCGTCCTCATGGTCGGCGCCGTGGCCATCGGTGCCGCCGTCGGACTGTGGCGCTCGCGCAGCGTGCAGATGACCGAGATGCCCGAGCTCATCGCGCTCTTGCACTCGTTCGTCGGTCTGGCCGCCGTCCTGGTGGGCTGGAACGGCTACCTCGAGCCCGACCTGCACGGTGAGCTCACCGGCTCGCTGCTCGGCATCCATCACGCCGAGGTGTTCGTCGGCGTCTTCATCGGTGCCGTGACCTTCACCGGCTCGATCGTGGCCTACCTCAAGCTGTCGGCCACGATGAAGTCGGCGCCGCTGGTCCTGCCCGGGAAGAACCTCATCAACCTCGGCATCCTCGCGGCGTTCGTCATCCTCACCGTGTGGTTCGTCATCAGCCCGGCCCTGTGGATGCTCATCGTCGTCACCGCCCTGGCCCTGGCCCTGGGCTGGCACCTCGTCGCCTCCATCGGCGGCGGCGACATGCCCGTCGTAGTGTCGATGCTCAACTCGTACTCGGGCTGGGCCGCCGCGGCGACCGGCTTCCTGCTGGGCAACGACCTGCTCATCGTCACCGGTGCGCTCGTCGGCTCCTCGGGCGCCTACCTGTCGTACATCATGTGCAAGGCCATGAACCGCTCGTTCATCTCCGTCATCATGGGCGGCTTCGGCATCGAGGCCGCCTCCGGTGAGGGCAAGGACCACGGGGAGCACACGGAGATCGATGTCTCCGGTGCAGCGGAGATGCTCGCGGGCGCCTCGTCGGTCATCATCGCCCCCGGTTACGGCATGGCCGTCGCGCAGGCGCAGTACCCGGTCGCCGACCTGACCCGCACGCTGCGCGAGCGTGGCGTGGACGTGCGGTTCGCCGTGCACCCCGTCGCCGGCCGCCTGCCCGGGCACATGAACGTGCTGCTGGCCGAGGCCAAGGTCCCGTACGACATCGTCCTCGAGCTCGACGAGATCAACGACGACTTCGCCGACACCGACGTCGTCCTGGTCATCGGCGCCAACGACACCGTCAACCCGGACGCCGCCGAGGATCCGGGTAGCCCGATCGCCGGGATGCCCGTGCTCCACGTGTGGGAGGCCGAGAACGTCATCGTGTTCAAGCGTTCCATGGCCGCCGGATACGCCGGCGTGCAGAACCCGCTGTTCTTCCGCGAGAACACCCAGATGCTGTTCGGCGACGCCAAGGACCGCGTCGGCGACATCCTGGGCGCGGTCAAGGACCAGCAGGGCGCAGGCGTCTGAGTCCGCGCCTCGCAGGTCCCGCTCGGGCCCGGAACCGGTGGAATTCCCGCCGGCTCCGGGCCCGCGCCCGTTCGGGCGGGTAGAAGTGGGAGCATGAGCGCCGCACCACACACCGCCTATCCGGACACCCGACTGTTCATCGACCACCAGTGGACCGACGCCGCCGACGGTCGCACCATCGACGTGCTCAACCCGGCCGACGGTCAGGTGATCGGTACGGTCGCCCACGCCTCCGTCGCCGATCTGGACCGGGCCCTCGCGGCCGCCGAGCGTGGCTTCGAGGTGTGGCGTGACACGACCCCCGCGAAGCGGAGCACGGTCATGCGCGCCGCCGCGCAGCTGCTGCGCGACCGGGTCGAGACGATCGCCCACAACCTGACCCTCGAGCAGGGCAAGCCGCTCCGCGAGGCCAGGGGCGAGATCCTCGCGGCCGCCGACATCATCGACTGGTTCGCCGAGGAGGGGTTCCGCGTCTACGGGCGTCTCGTGCCCCACCGCACGGACCTCATGATCCGTCAGATGGTCGTCAAGGACCCCGTCGGTCCGGTCGCGGCGTTCACCCCGTGGAACTTCCCGGTCAACCAGGTGGTCCGCAAGATCGCGGCCGGCCTGGCGGCCGGGTGCTCGCTGATCGTCAAGGCCCCCGAGGAGACGCCCGCCAGCCCGGCGGAGCTCATCCGCGCGTTCGCCGACGCGGGCCTGCCGGCCGGGGTGCTGGGTCTGGTCTACGGCGACCCCGCCGAGATCTCCGGCTACCTCATCCCGCACCCGGTGATCCGCAAGGTCACCTTCACCGGATCCACCGCGGTCGGCAAGCAGTTGGCGGACCTGGCCGGGCAGCACATGAAGCGCAGTTCCATGGAACTCGGCGGCCACGCCCCGGTGATCGTGTGTGACGACGCCGACCTCGAGCTCGTGCTCAAGACGATGGGGCCGATGGCGTTCCGCAACGCCGGCCAGGTGTGCATCTCTCCGACCCGGTTCCTCGTGCAGAACGGCGTCCGCGACGAGTTCGCCCGCGCGCTGGTCGGCCACGCCGAAGCGATCCGGGTGGGCAGTGGGCTGGAGGACGACACGACCATGGGTCCGCTGGCCAACGACCGCCGGCTCGCGGCGATGGGTGAGTTCCACGCCGACGCCGTGGACCGTGGCGCGCAGGTGCTCACCGGCGGCCGCCGGATAGGCGAGGCGGGCAACTACTGGGCGCCGACCGTGTTCAACGAGGTGCCGACCGAGGCCCGCCTCTTCAACGACGAGCCGTTCGGCCCCGTTGCGGGGATCCGGGGGTTCGACCGGCTCGACGAGGCCATCGCCGAGGCGAACCGCCTGCCGTACGGCCTGGCCGGTTATGCGTTCACCGGCTCGCTGGCGAACGCGGACCTGCTGACCCGGAGGGTCGAGGTGGGGATGCTGTGGGTCAACATGCCGTCCATGCCGTCCGCCGAGCTCCCGTTCGGCGGGATCAAGGACTCGGGCTACGGCTCGGAGGGCGGGCCCGAGGCCATGGAGTGCTACCTCAACACCCGCGCGGTCGCGATCCGCAACGTCTAGAGACGTGACCGGGGCCCCGCCGCCCGGCTGAGCCAGGCGACGCGGCCCCGTGACGGGTCGACCGCGGACAGCGCGGGTCAGGTTCCTGCCGATGCCGCGGGGGAGGCGGTCGACGCCGGGGCCGCGGTGGCGGGTGAGAGGGACACAGGGGCCGCCCCGTCCGTCGCCTCGCCCGCGGTCGCGTACGACTCTTCGAGCCGGGTGCCCAGCCCGTCCTGGAAGTAGGCCATCTCACGGTGGTAGGCCTTGTCCAGACCCTCCAACTCGTCCTCCTCCGTGACACGCAGGCCCATCGCCTTGTCCAGGACCACCGCGATCAGGAGGGTCACCACGAACGAGTAGGCGACCACGGCGAGGGTGGCCAGGGCCTGCGCCCCGAGCTGGCCGAACCCGCCGCCGTACAGCAGCCCGGCCTCACCGACGGGCGAGGCCGGATCGGCGAGCACGCCGATCAGCAGCGTGCCGATGACGCCGGCGACCAGGTGCAGTCCGGCCACGTCGAGCGAGTCGTCGAACCCGAGACGGAACTTCAGCCCGACCGCGTAGTGGCAGATCACGCCGCAGATGAGGCCGATCGCGATGGCGCCGAGCGGACTCACCGACGACGCGGCCGGCGTGATGCCCACCAGGCCGGCGACCAGGCCCGAGGCGACACCCAGCGTCGTGGGGTGCTTGGCCCGGATCTGCTCGGTGATCATCCAGGCCAGAGCACCGCACAGCGCGGCGACCACGGTGTTGAGGGCGGCGACACCGGCCGCGTTGCCGGCCGCGACCGCCGAACCGGCGTTGAAGCCGATCCACCCGGCGAAGAGCAGGCCCGCACCCAGGAACGTCAGGGGCACGCTGTGGGGGCGACTCACCGTGGGGAAGCCCGCCCGCCGACCGAGCACCAGCACCAGAGCCAGTGTCGCGACACCGGCGTTGATGTGGATCGCCGTACCGCCGGCCAGGTCGATGGCGCCGAGTCCGTTGGCGATCCAGCCACCCAGGACCGAGCCGTCCTCCGAGTCGAACGCGAACACCCAGTGGGCGACGGGGAAGAACACGAGCAGTGGCCACACCACCGCGAAGACCAGCCAACTGGAGAACTTCATCCGGTCGGCGACGCCGCCCGCGACCAGCGCGACGGTGATGCCGGCGAACAGCATCAGGAACCCCGCGAACAGCGCGGGCGGGAGACCGGGCGTCTCCGGCTCGGCCATGATGCCCCGGAGCCCCAGGTACTCGAGCGGGTCGCCGAGCAGACCGAGCCCGCCGATCGAATCGCCGAACGTGAGCGAGTAACCCACCACGACCCACAGGACGGCCATGACGGCGACCGCGCCGATCGTCATCATCATCATGTTGAGGGTGCTGCGGATGCTGACCATGCCGCCGTAGAACAGGGCGAGACCGGGCACCATCAGTGCCACGGCGACCATGGCCGCGAGCACCCAGGCGGTGTCCGCCGCCGCGATGGCTACGTCCATCTGTCTCTCTTTTCTCTGCGGGCCACCCTTTGGAGACGGCCGTCGGGATAAACGAACGTTTCCCAGTGTGATCCCACGCCCCTCACCGTCGGGTGTCGCGCCGGTTGCCATCCGGTTACCGAATCCGCGCCTCTGACCAGCAGTGCCAGGTTCGGCGGACCGTCGCGAGCGGGGCCGACGAGACGTAACACGGCCGAAACCACAGCGTTGTTTCTGCACAGTAGGTTACGGACACCGTTGAGAAACACCGGGAGGATCCATGACCGTGACCGCAGACCCCGCCGTCGGGGCCGCTGACCGTCCGAGCGGCTCCGCCCCGCGCCCGGCGGCGCCCGTGATGAGCCCTGCCGCCGCCCCGGCCGCCGGTCCACTCGCACGACTGGTGGCCGAGACGGGCACCCGTTTCGTGCTGGCCGTGTTCACCAACCTCCGCGGCAAACCCTGCGCCAAGCTCGTCCCCGCCGCAGCCGTCGACCAACTCGAGGCCGGAGAGCTCGGCTTCGCCGGTTTCGCCGCCGATGCGATGGGCCAACAGCCCGGAGACCCCGACCTCGTCGTCGTCCCCGACCCCCGGTCCTTCACCTCCCTCGACTTCATCAAACCCGGCCTGGCGCTCGTCCACTGCGACCCCTGGGTGAACGGGGAGCCGTGGCGCTTCGCGCCACGCGTGATCCTCAGCCGGACGCTCGCCGACGCCGCCACCGACGGCCTCGAGCTCAAGGTGGGCGCGGAGGTCGAGTACTTCCTGGTCCGCCGGAACCCCGACGGCGCGCTGTGTACCGCGGATCCCCGGGACGACGAGTCCCATCCCTGCTATGACGCGCGCGGCGTGACCCGCATGTACGACCACCTCGCCAGCGTCTCCGACGCCATGAACACGCTCGGATGGGCCAACTACGCCAACGACCACGAGGACGGAAACGGGCAGTTCGAGCAGAACTTCGCCTACGACGAGGCCATGGTCACCGCCGACCGGGTCATGACCCTGCGCTACATCATCTCGATGGTCGCCGAGCAGCGGGAGATGATCGCCACCTTCATGCCCAAACCCTTCTCCGACCGCACCGGCTCCGGGATGCACCTGCACATGTCGTTATGGCACGACGGCGACCCGGTCTTCCCCGCACAGGGCCGGGACCGGTACGGACTCGGGCTCTCCGCCACGGCGTACTCGTTCATCGCCGGCGTCCTCGACCATGCCGCCGGTATGCACGCGGTCCTGTGCCCGACGATCAACTCCTACAAGCGTATCGGCGCGAGCACGACGACATCCAGCGCCACGTGGTCGCCGCGGGACGTGACCTACGGCGGCAACGACCGCACCCACTACCTGCGGGTACCCGACGGCAACCGGGTGGAACTGCGCGGCGGCGACGGCTCGGCCAACCCGTACCTCGCCATCGCGGTGCAGCTGGCCGCCGGACTGGACGGCGTGAGGAGGGACCTCGATCCCGGGCCGCCGGCCACGCTCGCCGACGCCGCCCGCACCCTGCCGCCGACCCTCCTGCACGCCGTCGATGAGCTCAGCCGAGACCGGGTGGTCCGCGCCGCACTCGACATCGGCGGCGACGGAGTGGCCGCGTACTACGCCGACCTCAAACGCGAGGAGTTCACCGCGTGGCACAACACCGTCACCCAGTGGGAGATCGACGAGTACCTCACCGCCCTGTGACAGCCGGCGGGTCACACCGCTCTACAGCGAGCCACGCCCCTCTACATCCGAAGGAGAACACCCATGTGCGGAATCGTCGGACTCCACCTCCGCGACCCCGACCTCGAGCCGCGGCTCGGCGACATGCTCACCACCATGCTCGGCGAGATGACCGACCGCGGCTCGGACTCCGCTGGCGTCGCCGTCTACGGCAACACCGACTGGACCCCGCCCGGATCGGCGACCGTCACCGTGCTGGCGGACGGGGAGGACGCGCAGGTCCTCGCGGCCCGGGTCTCCGCCCGGCTCGCCGCCGCGGTGTCCGGACGCGAGCTCGGCGCGACGGTACTGCTGTCCGCCGAGGTCGACGTCGACGCCCTGGCCACCGCCGTTCGCACGGCCGCGCCGGAGGTGGTGCTGGTGGGTCTGGGAACCGAACTGGCCGTGCTCAAGGGAGTCGGGCTGCCGAGGGAACTGGCCGCCGGCTTCGGCCTGCCCGGCGTCTCCGGCTGGCAGGGCGTCGGACACACCCGCATGGCCACCGAATCCGCGGTCACGCCGGCCGGATCCCATCCCTTCTCCGTGGGACCCGACCAGTGCATCGTCCACAACGGCTCCTTCTCCAACCACGCCTCGGTGCGGCGCGCGATGGCCAGGCGCGACATCCACTGCGACACCCTCAACGACACCGAGGTCGCCGCCCGGTTCGTGGCGGAGCAGATCGCGCTCGGAGCGGGGATCGACGAAGCGCTGGAGGAGATGGCCGGCGTCCTGGACGGGTTCTACACGCTGCTGGTGTCCACCGCCGAGGAGTTCGCCGTGGTCCGCGACCCCATCGCCTGCAAGCCGGCCGTGATCGCCGAGACCGAGCAGTACGTGGCCATGGCGTCCGAGTACCGCGCGATGGCGCACCTGCCGGGCATCGCCGGCGCCCATCTCTACGAGCCCGAGCCGGGCCGCGTCTACCACTGGCACCGCTGACCCGCCCGGCCCCGACCGGCCCTGCCCTGACGATCTCCGAGCCGGCCGGACAGCGCCGCCACCGCCACCCAGGAAGGACCCACGATGACCGCCACACCGCATCAGGAGCTCGCTCCCGAGGCCATGTCGCCCGACCAGCGCGTCCGGCCCGCCCACCCGCACGTGATCGACGTCGGCGAGACCGGCCTGCGGGAGACCAACCGGGCTCTCCAGGCCTCCGACGGCACTGGCCGGTTCCTGCTGACCGACCCCCGCGGCGCGCACGCGCTCGCCGTGGGACTGGCGAGCCCCGACGAGGTGGTGATCGACGGACCCACCGGGTACTACACCGCGGGGATGAACGACGGCGCGCACGTCACGGTCAACGGGAACGTAGGGGTGGGCGTCGCCGAGAACATGATGTCAGGGACGGTACGGGTCAACGGCTCGGCGTCCCAGTCGGCCGGCGCGACCGCGCACGGCGGACTGCTCGTGATCAGTGGCGACGCCGGCGCCCGGTGCGGCATCTCCATGAAGGGCGTCGACATCGTGGTCGGCGGTTCGATCGGCCACATGAGCTGCTTCATGGGGCAGGCCGGACGCCTCGTGGTGCTCGGGGACGCCGGCGACGCCCTCGGTGACTCGCTCTACGAGGTCCACATCTACGTCCGCGGCCGCGTGGCCTCCCTGGGCGCCGACTGTGTCGAGAAGGATTTGCGTCCCGAGCACCACGCCGAGCTCGCCGAGTTGCTCGACCGGGCCGGCGTCACCGACGTGACCACGGACGAGTTCCGTCGCTACGGCTCCGCCCGCACCCTCTACACCTTCGACGTGGACAACGCCGCCGCGTACTGACCCACCCGTCATCACCACCGACAGGAGCCGACATGCCCTTCGACGGCCACAGCCTTCCCGGCCAGACCACCGCCGCTCAGCCCGCGGCCACCCGGAACGCGGCGACCCAGGCCCCGCCGGGAACCCCCGATCCGGCGGTGCTCAGGGAGTCCGCGACGTTCCCCCGCACCGTGATCCACGAGATCCAGCGCGCGGCAGCCACCGGCATCTACGACATCCGCGGCTGGGGCGCCAAGCGATCGCTCCCGCACTTCGACGACCTGCTCTTCCTGGGCTCTTCGATGTCCCGGTATCCGCTGGAGGGATACCGGGAACGCTGCGGGACGGACGTCACGCTGGGCACTCGGTACGCCACGAAGCCCCTGCACCTGGACATCCCGGTGACGATCGCCGGGATGAGCTTCGGGGCGCTGTCCGCGCAGGCCAAGGAGGCGCTCGGCCGGGGGGCCAGCGCGGCCCGGACGTCCACCACGACGGGCGATGGCGGTATGACCGCCGAGGAGCGCGGCCAGACCTCCAGGCTCGTTTACCAGTACCTGCCGTCCCGGTACGGGATGAACCCCGTCGATCTGCGCAAGGCCGACGCGATCGAGGTGGTGCTGGGCCAGGGCGCCAAGCCCGGCGGCGGTGGCATGCTGCTGGGGCAGAAGATCTCCGATCGCGTGGCGCGGATGCGGACGCTGCCCACGGGGATCGACCAGCGCTCGGCCTGCCGGCACCCCGACTGGACGGGTCCCGACGACCTGGCGATCAAGATCCTCGAACTGCGCGAGATCACCGGGTGGGAGAAGCCGGTCTACGTCAAGGTCGGGGCCACCCGTACCTACTACGACGTCAAGCTCGCGGTGAAAGCCGGCGCCGACGTGGTGGTGGTGGACGGGATGCAGGGCGGTACCGCTGCCACGCAGGACGTGTTCATCGAGCACGTCGGCATCCCCACCCTGGCCGCGATCCCGCAGGCGGTGCAGGCGCTGCAGGAGATGGACATGCACCGGAAGGTGCAACTCATCGTGTCCGGCGGGATCCGCTCGGGCGCGGACGTGGCCAAGGCCATGGCGCTGGGGGCGGACGCGGTCGCGATCGGCACCGCCGCGCTCATCGCGCTGGGCGACAACGACCCGCGCTACGAGGCGGAGTACCGCGCCCTGGGGTCGGCGGCCGGGTTCTACGACGACTTCCAGGACGGCCGCGACCCGGCCGGGATCTCCACGCAGGATCCCGAGCTGGCGAGCAGGCTGGACCCGGAGGCCGCCGGCCGGCGCCTGGCCAACTACCTCCACGTGCTCACGATGGAGGCGCAGACCATCGCGCGGGCGTGCGGCAAGGCCCACCTGACCCACCTGGAACCCGACGACCTGGTGGCGCTGACCCTGGAGGCCGCCGCCATGGCGCGGGTGCCCCTGGCCGGAACCGACTGGATCCCCGGCCACGTGGGACGGGGTCTGTAGGTGACCGCTACCGTCGAGACCATGGGGACCGACCCGGATACCGCTCGCAGGATCGTCCACCAGGAGGCTCCGCGTGAGCTCCCGGTGGACGTGCCCACCGGCAACGACCTCGAGCGGATCATCGGGTTCCACGTCCGCAGGCTGCGCTCGGCCGAGGGTCTCGGCGTGGCGGAGATGGCCCAGCGGATCGGCATCTCCAAGGCGATGTTATCCAAGATCGAGAACGCGCAGACGTCGTGTTCGCTGAGCATGCTGGCCAAACTCGCCGCCGGCCTGGACGTGCCGGTGACCTCGCTGCTCCGCGGTGCGGACACCAGGCGCGACGCGGTCTTCACCGCGGACGGGCAGGGCGCCACGATCGTCGGCCGCGGCACGTCGGTGGGGCACGTCTACGAGCTGCTGGGAGCGCTGCGCGGGTCCAACAAGCGCGTCGAGCCGGTGCTGGTGACGTTGACCGCCGAGTCGGAGACCCATCCGCGCTTCCAGCACCCGGGGACCGAGCTGCTCTACATGCTCGCCGGCGACATGATCTATCACCACGCCGAGTCCGAGTACCGCCTCCGACCGGGGGACTCCCTGCTCCTGGACGGCGAGGGGGTCCACGGTCCCGTGGCGATGCTCGAGCTGCCCATCCGTTTCCTGTCGGTCACCGCCTACCCGGACGGCGTCGAGGGCTGACCGCCCCGGCACCCCCAACCGCCCCGGCGCCCCGGCCACGACCCGGGCCGACCCGCCGCCGCGCCGCCCGCGCACCGACACTCACCCGATCCACGTCACGCACACGACCCCTCGGAGCGGTCGTGCGCCCCCACCTACCCCGAGGAGCCCTCATGCCGGCACCCGTGGCCACGACCGTCACCTCGCTGATGTCCGCGATCGCCGACGTCGGCACCGACCCCGTCCGGGGCGGGTACAGCCGACCCGTCTTCTCCGTCGCCGAGCTGAGTCTGCGCGAGTGGTTCCTGTCCGAGGCCGCCGCCCGCGGTCTGGACACCGAGACCGACCGCAACGGGATCATCTGGGCCTGGTGGAACCCGGGCGGCCTCCCGCTGCGGGACGCCGTGGTCACCGGCAGCCACCTGGACTCGGTGCCCGGGGGAGGGGCCTTCGACGGGCCCCTCGGCGTGGCCTCGGCGCTGGTCGCCCTGGACCTGATGGTGACGCGCGGGGTGCGGCCGCGCCGGCCGCTGGCGCTGACCGTGTTCCCCGAGGAGGAGGGGTCGCGGTTCGGGCGGGCGTGCCTCGGGTCGCTGTTGCTCACCGGCGCGATGGATCCGCGCGTCGCCGCGGGACTGGTCGACGACGACGGGGTCACCTTCGCGGAGCTGTGCAGTGCCAACGGGCTCGAGCCGGCATACCTCGGCCGCGACGACGAGGCCCTGGCCCGGCTCGGCTGTTTCGTGGAACTGCACGTGGAGCAGGGCCGCGGGCTCGTCGACCTGGGCGGCCCGGTGGCGGTGGCCTCGTCGATCCTCGGCCACGGCCGGTGGCGGTTGACGTTCACCGGACAGGGCAACCACGCGGGGACCACGCAGCTCGCCGACCGGCGCGATCCCATGATCCCTGCCGCGCGCACGGTGCTCGACGTCCGCCGCATCGCCCATGTGCACCGGGGGGCGCGGGCCACGGTCGGGCGCCTGGTGCCGACGCCGGGAGGCACCAACGTCATCGCCTCCCGCGTCGACCTGTGGTTGGACGTGCGCCATCCGGATGACGCGGTCACCGAGCGGATCGTGTACGAGATCTCCGAGGCGGCGGCGTCGGCCGCACTGCGCGAGGGGTGCGGCGTGTCGATGGTCGAGGAGTCGCTCAGCGGTTCGGTGGACTTCGACCGTGCGCTGCGGGATCGACTGCGGGTCGACCTGCCGGGGGTGCCCGTGCTGCCGACCGGAGCCGGACACGATGCCGGCGTCCTGGCCGCGCACGTGCCCACCGCGATGCTCTTCGTCCGCAATCCTTCCGGCGTCTCGCACTCGCCGGCCGAACACGTCGAGGACGCCGACGCCGAGTCCGGTGCCGAGGCGCTGGCCGACGTCCTGACGGACCTGCTCACCAGCGACGCCCCCAGCGGCGACACCCACAGCGGCGACGCCCTCACGACTGAAACGAAGGAGTGACCGATGACCGACACGGCGATGACCGACACGGCGATGACCGACGCGGCGACGAGCACCACGGCGAAGTTCCTCATCATCGGCGGCGGCCTGGAGGGCTTGTCGATCGCCTGGAACCTGGCCGAGCGCGGCGAGACCGACGTCCTGGTGGTGGAGAGGGACACCCTCTGCTCCGGCATGACCGGCAAGTCCAGCGGGATCGTGCGGTGCCACTACGGCTCGCCCACCATGGCGGCGTTGAGTTGGCACAGCATCCCGGTGTTCGAGAGCGCGACCGAGTTGCTCGGCGACGATCTGGGTTTCCGCCAGTGCGGCTACGCGGTGATCGTCGGTGAGGAGAACGTGGTGCCGTTGCGCGCGAACGTGGCGATGCAGCAGAGCCTGGGGATCGAGACCGAGCTCATCGCGCCGGACCGCATGGCCGAGTTGTGGCCGGGTTTGAACGTCTCCGACGTCGCGGCGGCCGCGTGGGAGCCGAGGGGCGGCCGCGGGGAGGCCTACATGACGGGGATGGCGTTCGCGGCCGCGGCCCGCCGCCGGGGCGTGCGGATCGGGCAGAGCACCCGCGTGGTCTCGTTGATCCGCGGCCGCGGTGACCGGGTCGTGGGCGCGGAGCTCGCCGACGGGACGCGGGTCCACGCCGAGCACGTGATCCTCGCGACCGGGGTGTGGGCGCCGCAGCTCGGAGCCACCGTCGGGTTGGACATCCCGGTGCGCGCCCAGCGCGCGCAGTTGGTGATGGTGGACCAGGGCGTGCCGTTGGGGCCGGTGCCCACGCTGTCGGATCTGGTGGGGCTGCAGTACCTGTGCCGGGAGCCCAACGGGGAGATCCTCGCGGGCAACTCCGACCACCACGCGCCGCAGTACATCGACCCGGACGCCTACGCCAACCGCGCCGACACCGCCACCGTCGAGAAGGTCGTCGAGCGGCTCATGCACCGCCTGCCGGACATGCCCGACCCGTCGATCACCGGCAGCTACGTCGGGGCCTACGACACGACGCCGGACTACAACCCGATCATCGGCCCGGCGCCGCTCGACGGGCTGTTCCTCGCGGTGGGGTTCTCCGGACACGGGTTCAAGATGGCACCCGCGGTCGGTCGGCTGGTCGCGGAGTTGCTCACGGAGGGGACGACGACGATGAGCGGCGTGGACCCGGCGGACTGCCGCTACTCCCGGTTCGAGGAGGGCCGTCCCACCACGAGCCTCAACCCGTACGTCGGCGCGGGCGAGATGCGCTGAGCGGCAGCGCCCCCGCGGGTTTCACGTGGAACCGTGGAGGATGGGCAGGAGTTCCCGCTCGGCGAGCTCGAGGAACGGCGTCTGGTCCCGCGCGACGTGGTGGAGGTAGATCCGCTCGAAGCCCAGCTCCTCGAATTCGCGAAGCCGCCCGACGAGGTCGCCGACGGAGTCGGTGACGATCACGGACTCGGCGATCTTCTCGTCGGGCAGGTACCGCCCGGCGAGGTCGAGCTCCTCCGGGGTGGACAGGTCCGCGTCGAGGGGCGCGTCGATCGCGTTGTTGCGCCATTGGTCGCGGGCGAGGTCGCGGGCCTGACCGATCGTGTCGGCGATCGAGATGTGGACCTGCAGGGCGAGCGGCCCCCGTCCGCCGGCCCCGCGGTAGGCACGCACGATCCCGGCCACGGTCTCGAGGTCGGCGTTGACGGTGATGAGACCGTCCGCCCAGGCGGCGGCCCGCTCGGCGGTGGCCGGGGTGAGCGCGGGCCCGAGGAGGGGTGGCGGGGTGTCGGGCAGGGAGTAGACGCGCGCCCGGTCGACCTCCACGAGCCCACGACGGGTGACCTCCTCCCCGGCGTGCAGGCGGCGGACCACGTCCACGCACTCCTCGAGCCGCGCCTGACGGATGTCCTTGGCGGGCCACGCGTCGCCGGTGATGTGCTCGTTCATGTTCTGGCCGCTGCCCAGGGCCAGCCAGAAGCGTCCGGGGAACATCTGCGCCAGGGTCGCCGACGCCTGGGCGACCACCGCGGGGTGGTAGCGCTGCCCGGGTGCGCACACGGTGCCCAGCTCGAGGTCGGTGGTGGCCAGCGCCGCGCCCAGCCAGGACCAGGCGAAGCCCGAGTGACCCTGTCGGACCGACCACGGCGCGAAGTGGTCCGAGCACATCGCCATGCGGAACCCGGCGCGCTCGGCCCGCTGCACGTCGGCGAGGAGCCGACCGGGGGAGATCTGCTCGTGGGAGGCGTGGAAGCCGTAGTCGGTCATCGCTCAGTCCCCTGCGCCTCGGTCTTCTGTGCCTCGGCCCCGTTCGCGGCGCGGATGGCGTCGGCGGCGCGGATCAACCCGATGTGGCTGAACGCCTGCGGGAAATTGCCCGCCTGGCGACCGCTCGAGGGGTCGTACTCCTCGGCGAAGAGGCCCAGGTCGCCGGCGCAGGCGAGCATGTCGGCCATCAGCTGCTCGGCATCGGCGAGCCGCCCGCTGCAGGCGTACTGCTCGACCAGCCAGAAGGTGCACATGACGAACGGGTACTCGATGCCGCCGACCCCGTCCATGCCGGTGGCGGCCCGGTAGCGGTTGACCAGGCCGAACCCGCTGACCAGGTCCTGCTCGATCCTGGCGACCGTGCCCAGCATGCGCGGGTCGTCGAAGGCGAGGTAGCCCGTGTGCGGCAGCTGGAGCAGGGACGCGTCGACCTCGCGGCCTCCGTAGGTCTGGGTGTAGCTGTTCAGGTCGGGATCGAACCCGTTGTCATCGATCTCCTCGACGAGCCGGGAGCGCAGATCGCGCCACCGCTCGACGGGGCCGTCGAGGCCGAACTCCTCGACCGCCCGGATCCCGCGGTCGAACGCGGCCCACATCATGACGCGGCCGTGCGTGAAGTGGTGGGTGTCGCCGCGCATCTCCCAGATGCCGTGGTCCTCGCGCTCGAAGTTCGACTCGGCGTAGGCCAGCAGGCTCTTCTGCAGCCCCCAGGTGTACTCGTCCTCGTCCACGCCCGCGGTGCGCAACTCATGCAGGGCGATCATCACCTCGCCCACGACGTCCGCCTGGTACTGATCGGCGGCCCCGTTGCCGATGCGGACCGGGCGGGAGCCCTCGTACCCGGACAGGTGGTCGAGTTCCTCCTCGCGCAGCTGCCGTTCGCCCGAGAGCCCGTACATGATCCGCACGTCCTGGGCGTCGCCGGCGACCGCGCGCAAGAGCCAGTCGCGCCACAGGGTGGCACCACGGGTGAGACCGTGCGCCACCACCACCTCGATGGTGAACGCGGCGTCGCGCAGCCAGGTATAGCGGTAGTCCCAGTTCCGGACCCCGCCGAACTCTTCCGGCAGCGATGTCGTCGGCGCGGCGACGATGCCGCCGGTGTCGAGGTTCGTCAGCGCGCGCAGCACCAGCAGTGACTGGATCACGTGGTCCCGGTAGGGGCCCTCCACCGAGAGCTGGTCGGCCCATCCGCGCCACATGCCGACCGTGGCCACCAGGGCCTGCTCGGTGTCCGGCGGAGCGGGCGGGTCCTGGTGGGACGGGAACCAGGTGAGGTCCCACGCCGCGGTCTCACCCTCGGTCAGCGCGAACCGGCCCTCCAGCCGGGTCGCCCGCTGCCCGCCGGGGGCGGCCCCGACGTGCGCATCGGGGCAGCGCAACATCGGCCCGCTCACGAGGATCGCGTCCGGCCCGGCCAGGGAGAGCAGGGCCCGCTCGCCGCCCTCGAGAGTGACCTCCCGGGTCCACGGCGTGGCGCGGGCGTAGTCGAATCGCAGTCGCAGGTCGTGCTCCACGTCCACCTCTCCCTCGAGGCACTCGACGCGGCGCACGAGGTCGCCCTGCTCGGTACTGCGCGGGAGGAAGTCGGTCACCCGGGCGACGCCTCGGGGGGTCCGCCACGTGGTCTCCAGCACGAAGGTCAGCGGGAGGTAGCGACGCTCGATCACCTCACCGTCGACGACGGTCAGCCGCCAGCGACCGTCCTCGGGCCCGCCGAGCAGCGCGGTGAACATGGCGGGGGAGTCGAACCGGGGCAGGCAGAGCCAGTCGATGCTGCCGTCGCGGGAGACCAGCGCAGCGGTGCGGAGGTCGGACAGTAGTGCGTACTCCTCGAGAGGGGTCGACATGTCAGAAGATGGGCTTGCCGCCCGTCACCCCCAGTACCGTGCCGGAGACGAAGCTGGCGTCGGAGGGAGAGGCGAGGAAGACATACGCACCCGCGCACTCGCCGGGCTGCCCGGCGCGGCCGAGCGGGGTGTCGCCGCCGAACTGCTCGAGCTTGTCGGGCTCCTGGGTCGCGGGCTGCAGTGGCGTCCAGATGGGCCCGGGGGCCACCGCGTTCACGCGGATGCCGCGTTCGCCCAGCTCGTTGGCCAGGTTCACGGTGAGGTTGTTGAGCGCGGCCTTGGTCGCGGCGTAGTCCACCAGCGGCGGTGCCGGCTGGTAGGCCTGGATGGACGTCGTGTTGATGATCGACGACCCGCGGCCGAGGAACTGCAGCGCCTCCTGGCTGGCCCAGATGGTGGCGTAGAGGTTGGTCTTCATCACCCGGTCGAGGTTCTCCGAGTCGATGGTCTCCAGCCCGTCGCCGCGGGCGTGCTGGTAGGCGGCGTTGTTGACGAGGACGTCGAGTCCGCCCAGCTGGTCGGCGGCGTCACGTACGACCTTCCGACACTGTGCCTCGTCCCGCAGGTCCGCCGGCAGCAGGACCGCGCGGCGTCCGGCCTTCTCGATCCATCCGGCCGTCTCCTCGGCGTCCGGCTGCTCGACGGGCAGGTAGGAGATCGCCACGTCGGCGCCCTCTCGGGCGAACGCGATCGCGGCGGCCCGCCCGATGCCCGAGTCCCCGCCGGTGATGAGCGCCTTGAGGCCCTCCAGGCGTCCGGATCCGCGGTAGCTGTGCTCGCCGTGGTCCGGCTGGGGGTCCATCCGGGAGGTCAGCCCGGGCGGCTCCTGCTCCTGGGCGGGGAACCCGCCGGAGTCGTTGACCATCTGCTGCGCATTGTCTGCGATGTCGCTCGTGGTACCCATGCCCCGAACGTAACGAAGACCGCGGGGGCTGCACACCGGTCGGACCACCCGGTCGGGCGGCCGCCGCGGCGCGCTTACTGCTTCTTGAGCACGTCCGCGCACTTCACGCGCAGTTCCTCCAGATCGCGGGCGTGCTGCTCGGCGCGGTCGAAGAGGTTCTGCAGCGTCGGCGTCGGAAGGCGCGGGTCCTCGATCTCCAGCAGTGCCCGGAAGCCCAACTTCTTGCCGGTCGCCGCCAGGGTGAGCGCCTCGAGCTCGACCAGGTCGCTGAGCGGGGACCGGTCGGCCAGGCGCCGGTTGGGCTTGAGCTGGCCGAGCTTCTCCGACGCCTTGGCGGGCAGGTCCTTGAGGGGCGACGGAGAGGTCCCCGCTAGCGTCATGAGTTCCTCGAGGGCCTTGAGGTCCTCGACGGTCTCGTCGCCGATCCGGCTCACGACCTCGCGGACGTGGGGGTCGTCGTGGTGCTCGGCGACGCGCCGGAACAGGTCGAGCCCGGCGGCGGCACCGGCGTGGTGGTCCTGCATGTAGGTGTGCAACATCTCGGTGGCCATGACATGACGGTACGAGTCCGGGCGCACACGGCAACCGGAACGACGCGGTCCTCAGCGAGCGAGGAGTCCCTTGGCGATGTGCGTCACCTGGATCTCGTTGCTACCGGCGTAGATCATGAGCGACTTGGCGTCGCGCGCGAGCTGCTCGACCCGGTACTCGGCCATGTAGCCGTTGCCACCGAACAACTGCACGGCCTCCATGGCGACCTCGGTGGCGGCCTCGGAGGAGTACAGCTTCATCGCCGACGCCTCCGCGAGTGACAGCGGCTTGCCGGCGCGGGCGCGTTCGATGGAGGTGAAGACCATGTTCTGCACGTTCATCCGCGCGACCTCCATCTTCGCGAGCTTGAGCTGGATGAGCTGGAACCGACCGATCTCCTGGCCCCACAGCGTCCGCTCCCGCGAGTACTCGATGCACAGCCGCCGGCACTCTTCGATAATCCCGAGCGCCATGGTCGCCACCCCGATCCGCTCAGCGGTGAAGCTCGACCGCGCGGACTCGCGACCGTCCCCGCCGCGACCGGACTCGGACTCCCCGAGCAGCCGGTCGCGGCCCAGGCGGACGTCGTCGAAGAACAGCTCGCCGGTGGGGGAGCTGTGCAGTCCCATCTTCTTGAACGGGGGGCCCTGCGTCAGACCGTCCATCCCCTTGTCCAGGACGAACGTGAGGACCTTGCGGTCGCGCTTGTCGGCGTCACCGGCGCCCGACCCCTCGTCGAGCTTGGCGTAGACGATCATCACGTCGGCGTACGGACCGTTGGTGATGAACGTCTTGCGGCCGTTGAGGATGTAGTCGTCGCCGTCGCGCCGCACGTAGGTGCGCATCCCGCCGAAGGCGTCCGAGCCCGAGTCCGGCTCGGTGATGGCCCAGGACGCCACCTTCTCCATGGTCATGATCCCCGGCAGCCAACGCTCCTTCTGCGCGAGCGTGCCGCGGGACGCGATCGTGGTGGCGCCCAACCCGAGGCTCACGCCGAGCGCCGAGACGAGCCCCATGCAGGCCCCGGCCAGTTCGCTGATCACCACCGCCATCATGGAATCGCGGCCACTGAGGGCGTCGCCGGAGCCGCCCTCCTCGTCGTCGTCGTCCTTACCGCCGTCTCCGCGCGGCGAGGAACTGCCGGCCGCACCGCCCCCGGACGCGTGGCCTGCGGCCGCACCGGCCCCGTCCCGCGCCCGCTCCTTCGCGAGCATCTTCTCCACGCTGTCGCGCGACATGGCGTCGATCCCGAACTCGGCGAAGAGCTTCCGGATGATCGGGTACGGCGCGATCTCACCGCTCTCCAGGGCGTCCAGGTTCGGACGGATCTCCTTGGCGATGAAGCCGCGCACGGCGTCGCGGATCATCAGGTCGGTCTCGGACCACTCGAACATCGGCTGTCATCTCCTCGGCATCGGGCGCGTCGCGTGTGAGCTGCAACACGTTGCAGCTCAGTGTGTCGTGGAACGGCCGCGGGAATGCGGGTTTGCGGCGAACGGCCGCCCGCGTCGGGCACACTCGTGCCATGACTTCTCTCCGGGACAGCGCATCCCACCCCGCGGGCCGCGAGCAGCTCGGTCGCGTCGGCCTGTGGACCGGCTCGCTCGAGGGCGTCCCGGTCGCGCGGATCCCCGACGTGCTCGGCGAGGTCGAGGACCAGGGCTGGGACACGCTGTGGTTCGGCGAGGCCGTCGGACGCGAGGCGTTCACCGCGGCCCAGCTGTACCTCGGGTCCACGCGCAGGCTGGTGTTCGGCACCGGCATCGCCAACATCTACGGCCGCGACGCCTCCGCCGCGGGTTCGGCCGCCCGCACGATCGAGGCGATGCATCCGGGCCGGTTCGTGCTGGGCCTGGGCGTGTCGCACGCGCCGCTGGTCGAGCGGCACCGCGGTCACAACTACGGTCGGCCGCTCGCGGCGATGCGTGAGTACCTCGACGCCCTCGACGGCACCGGGCCGCTGGCCTCGGGCGAGGAGGCCATGCCGCCGGTCGTGCTCGCCGCGCTCGGGCCCAAGATGCTCGAGTTGTCGCGCGACCGCACCGCCGGCGCGCATCCCTACCTCACGCTCCCCGAGCACACCGCGCAGGCGCGGGAGATCCTCGGCGGGACCGGCGAGGAGGGGCCGGCGCTGATCGTGGAACACGCCGCGGTGCTCGCCGAGGGAGTGGAGGACGACGACGTGTGGCGGTCGCGGGCGCACGAGCACCTCAACGTCTATACAGGCCTGCCCAACTACCGGAACTCCTGGACCCGCCAGGGCTTCGACGAGTCCGACTACGTGCGCGGGGGCAGCGACCGCCTCAAGCAGGCTCTCGTCACCCGCGGGCTCGAGGCCACGCGGGCGCGCGTGCAGGAGCACCTCGACGCCGGCGCCTCCACGGTGCTGGTGCAGGTGCTCGGGGAGAACATGCTGGTCCCGCCGGTGGCGGACTGGCGGATCGCCGCCGAGGGCCTGTTGGGCTGAGTCTGGTCTGCCCGGCCCGGCTGGCCCGGCGCTGCGACGTCTCGCCCGGCGCCGAGGGCGGACGGCAGCGGTCCTACCAGGCCACCGTGTCGACGACGACGGGCCCGGCGACCGCGCCCCCGGTAGTGGTGAGCCGGTACTCGACCGGCCCGGAACCGGTGGGGATGATCGCCTCGTACGGGTGGGAGATCGGGTCCGGCACGCCGGTGGAGATGCGCGGGTGGGGGATGTGCGCGATCTTCTCCCCGGTCTCGCCTGAGTCCAGATTCCGCCACGAGAGCGTGGCGGTGAGATCGCAGGGGCCGACCCCGACCACGGCGAACGCCCAGCTCACGCTCGACGAGCCCGGGTAGCCATTCCCGTTCAGGGTCGTCGACACGGCGCCGGCACATGCGCCCGTGGGGCTGCCGCCGATCGCGACGAGACGGTTGGCGGCGGGGAAGACCTGCGGGACCGCGTCGGCGGACCCGGGGCCGAGGGAGCCCGGGGCGACGGGGCCGGGGACGAGGGGGCTCGGGGCGGCGGACGCCTGGGCGCCTGCGACCGCCGGCGCGGAGACGGCGGCGGTCACCGCGAGGGCGGTGGCGGCGAGTGCGGTCGTCGCGGCGACGACGGACCGGCGGGCGACCCGCCGGGACATGCCGGTGGTGTTCATCTGCTGATGGTGTCACCGCGCGGGCGGGTGGACAAGAGTACTGCGGGGCCGGGCGGCACGAGAACGTGTTCACACCTGTCTGTAATGTCCGACACAGGGTCTGGCGGAAGGACACGGGATGACTGCACCAGCGCATGACGGGGACGCCGTCCGGTCGGACGAGAACGGCCTCATCGCGGTCCTGGCGTTCGCGGGGATCGTCATGTCGCTGAGTCAGACACTGGTGATCCCGCTGCTGGGGATGCTGCCCGCGATCCTCGGCACGTCAGCGGTCAACGCGTCCTGGGTCGTCACCATCACGCTGCTCGCCGGCGCGGTGGCGGGGCCGGTCATGGGCCGGCTGGGCGATCTCTATCCCAAGAAGTACGTCCTCATCGGCTGCACCGCGGTCATGGTCGTCGGGTCGGTGCTGTGCGCGCTGGCCGGGTCGCTGTGGCCGATGCTCATCGGGCGGGCGCTCCAGGGTGTGGGCATCGGGGTCATCCCGATCGGCATCGCGACCATGCGGGAGGTCCTGCCCGTCGGCCGTCTCGCGCCGGCGATCAGCCTGATGAGTTCCTCGCTCGGAGTGGGTGGCGCGCTGGGTCTGCCGGCGGCCGCGGCGCTGGCGCAGTACGGCTCGTGGCAGTGGATGTTCTGGGGCTCCGCGGCGTTGGGCGTGGCGATCATCGTGCTGATGACGGTCAGACTCCGCGTCATGCCGGCCGCCAAACCCGACGGCACGCTCGATCTCGTCGGAGCGCTGGGGCTGGCGACCGTCCTGATCTGTCTGCTGTTGGCGGTGTCCAAGGGAGCCGACTGGGGCTGGGGTTCCCCGCTGACGCTGGGACTGCTCGCGGCGGCCGCCGTCGCGTTGCCGGCGTGGGCCCTGTGGGTGCTGCGACACCCGTCGCCCATCGTCAACCTGCGCGTGGCCGCACGTCGGCCGGTCCTCATGACCAATATCGCCTCCGTGACGGTGGGCATGGGCCTGTACGCGCAGCTGCTGATCATGCCGCAGATCCTGCAGCTGCCGGCGGCGACCGGTCACGGGCTGGGGCAGTCGATGGTCGCGATGGGGCTGTGGAGCGCTCCGGGTGGGCTGGCGATGATGGCGGTGTCCCCGCTCAGCGGCCGCCTCATCGGCACCCGTGGACCTAAGACGACGCTCGTCCTCGGCTCCCTGGTGATCGCGGTCGGCTACGCGTCCGGTCTGTTCCTCATGGGATCCACGTGGGGTGTGATGATCGTGGGCATCATCGTCTCGGGTGGCGTGGGGCTCGCCTACGGGGCGATGCCCGCGCTGATCATGGCGTCCGTGCCGACCTCGGAGATGGGCTCGGCCAACAGCGTGAACACGCTGATGCGCTCGATCGGGACCACGACCTCGGCCGCGGTGCTCGGCGTACTGCTCACGCAGATGTCCTACGACTTCGAGGGTCTGTTCGTCCCCACGGAGACCGGTTTCCGGGTCGGATTGATGTTCGGCTGCGGCGTGACCCTGCTGGCCGCAGCTGTCGCGGCCACGATCCCGCCGCCGTGGGAGGACGAGGACTCGCGGGCGCACGACACCACGCGGGAGAAGACGGTCTGACGCGCCCGGCCCCTCGGCCCCCGGCCCGCGCCGCTAGCCGACCGGCCCGCGCCCGGCCTGCGCCGTTAGCCGCCCGTACCCACCCCGGGGGCGGATCGGGCGCGATCCACGATCGCGTCGGCCAGTTCCGCCGGCCGCTCGTCCGGGATCCAGTGGCTGACGCCGTTCATCTCGACGAACCGGTAGTCGGCGTCCACGTGCTCGCGGGTCCGCTCGGCGCCGCCGCGGCCCAGCGCGGTATCACGGTCGCTCCACACGAACGTCGTGGGGACGCGGACCTTCGCGGTGGCGGCGCCGGGTGCGGCGAACGGCAGGGCCCGGTACCAGCCAAGGCCGCCGGGGATAGCGCCGGTGGCGACCATCTCGTCGCGGTAGCGCTGGATCATCTCCGGCGTCATTCCCATGCCGGCGAGTGCCTTCTCGGGCCGCGGCCCGGGGGAGCTGAGCATGAGTTCCGGGATCAGCGGCAGCTGGAAGAACCCGATGTACCAGGAGCGCAGCAGCTGGTCGGACCTGACCATCGCCGTGAGGAACGCCGCGGGGTGGGGAACCGAGACTGCGGTGAGAGTGCGGACGCGGTTCGGGTAGGCGCCGGCCACGCCCCATGCGACCGCGGCGCCCCAGTCGTGGCCCACCACGTGGGCGTCGGCGAGCCCGGCGGAGTCGAGGAGGGCGATCACGTCGCCGACCAGTTCGGGTAGGCGGTAGGCGCGCCGACCGCGGGGCCTGGCGGATTCGCAGTACCCGCGCTGGTCCAGTGCGAGCGTGCGGTAGCCGGCGGCGTGCAGCAGCGGGGCCACCCGGTCCCAGCTCGAGGTGCGTTGCGGGAACCCGTGGAGCAGGACGATCGCCTCGCCGTCCTCTGGCCCGGAGTCGACGGCGCGCAACTCCATGCCGTCGCGCGGGAACCACAGGTCCGGTCGTGGGTTGTTCGGATCAGCCGCGGACATATCCCCTCCTGACCGCCCGGTCGAGGATGCCGAGCGTCGCCTTGAGCGCCGATGCGTCCAGCACCGGCAGCACCCCCGAATCACGCCAGCGCGGGTGCGCGTCGGACCAGTCGTAGTAGCTCACGACTTCGGTCCGATCCCCGCCGTCGAGCGGGATGAGACGGTAGCCGTAGGTATGGCCGATCGGGGGCTTGATGGTGCCGTCGATGGTCCAGGCGATCTCGGCGCACGGCTCGAACCGGGTGATGATCACTGTGACGTCGTATTCGCCCATGTCGTAGTCACCCAGCGACTCGCGATCCATGTGGACGACGAACCTGTCGCCCTCGGCGGTGACCACCGGCCCCTCCGCTGACTGGAGCATGCCGGAGGAGTCGATGGCCACGTGACCGTCGGGATCGCAGAGCACGGCGAACACCCGGTCCGAGGCTGCCGCGATCACCCGCCGCGCCTCGAGGCGGTACTCGGCGGCCGCACCGGCACCGGCACCGGCACCGGCGTTGGCACCCGCACCCGCACTGGGGCCCGCCTCGTCGCTGGCGCGCGCACCGGCACTGGCATCGGCACCGTCGCTGATGGCGGCCACACTTTCGGTGGCGTCCGGTGAGGAGGCGTTGTCGCTCATGGCGGCGACGCTACCCGTGGCCGCCCGGGCCCGGGGACGCTTGCGCATCGGTCGAGGCGCCTTCAGACGAATCCGCCCCTCGGATTACGTCTTGCCCCCGGAGTTCCGCGAGCGGATCGACTTCCGAGGGGCAGATCGCGATTTGAAGGGCAGATCGTGCGGCGGAAGCCCGGCATCGTCTGCTGCAGGGCCCCGCCTCGCCCGCCACAGAGACCCGAGAACACCGCGTCGACTGCGGCCGAGCCGCCTCCGCAGCCGCGCCGCCTATCGAAGCACGCGCCACCCGTGGGGCCCCATAGGCGGCGCGTGATCCGATAGGCGGCGTGTACCTCGCTGGGCGGCACGCAGCCCCGGACCATCGGAGCGGATCAGATGATCAGACGCGCGCCGGGTCAGCCCGCTCCCACACGCGGTGGTTGGCCAGCAGCGGCTTGAGCGCGGGCAGCACGCCGGCCGCGGAGTCCACCGAGACCACACCCGGGGCGTTCGTGCTCAGCCCGACGTCGGCGAACTGGTCGACGGGCGCGAGCGTCGCGATGGCCTTCTTGTGCCGGAACATCTCGCTGATGAGGATGTCGGTCCGCGGGTGGGTGGGGAGGTCGACGACGACGAGCGCGTCGAACTCGATGGACCGCTGCGTCTGATAGGTCCTGGACACCGCGACGGCTCCACCGGAGTCCGGGTCCCCGTCACCCAGCATCCCGCCGGTCGGGGCGATCACCAGCGGCACCATGTCGTCGTCGAACACCGCCTGCACGAGCTCGGAGACGGCGTCGACGTCGGAGCTTTCGGTGACGAGGATGCCGATCTGACGCCCGTCCGACGGCCACTCCTTGCCGATCTGCGAGAGGGCCGGGCTCGTGACGACCTCGGCGACGGGCACCTGAGCCGGCGCGGGCAGGCCCAGGCCGGTGGCCACGGTGACGGCCAGGTCGTGGTCGATGTGCGCGAGCTGCTCGACCTGCCGGATCTTGATGGCCTCCTCGTAGCACTTGCCCAGCTCGAAGGTGTAGGCGTCGGCGACGTGCTCCTTCTCGACGTCGGTGAGGCTGTTGTAGAACAGCGTGACCTGCGAGAAGTGGTCGTCGAAGCTGGCCGGGGTCGCCCGCTCGATCTGCGACTCGGCGATGTGCTGCGCCACCTCGACCAGCGCGGCGTCGTCGGTGCCGGCCATGAACGGACAGCCGCCGTCGAGGCTGTTGGGCTGGTACGGGGCCACGCCCACGTGGTCGGCGGACTGGTGGAAGCCGTCGCGGAACATGTCGTTGACGGGCGCGTGCGGCCGGTTGATCGGGATCTGCCCGAAATTCGGCCCGCCCAGGCGCGTGAGCTGCGTGTCGAGGTAGGAGAACAGCCGGCCCTGCAGGAGCGGGTCGTTGGTGACGTCGATGCCCGGCACGAGGTGGCCGGGGTGGAACGCCACCTGCTCGGTCTCGGCGAAGAAGTTCTTGACGTTGGCGTTGAGCTCCAGGGTGCCGATGACCTGCACCGGCGCCAGCTCCTCGGGCACGATCTTGGTGGGGTCGAGCAGGTCGATGCCGTGGAACATCTCGCTGACGCCGTTCTCGTCGACCGTGTCCGGGAACACCTGGATGCCGAGGTCCCACTTGGGGAACGCGCCGGCCTCGATGGCGTCGGCCAGGTCGCGGCGGTGGAAGTCGGGGTCCATACCGGCGGTGATCTGGGCCTCCTCCCACACCTGCGAGTGCACGCCGAGGTGGGGCTTCCAGTGGAACTTCACGAGGCTCGTCTCGCCGGCGGCGTTGATGAGCCGGAACGTGTGGACGCCGAAGCCCTCCATCATCCGGTACGAGCGCGGGATGCCGCGGTCGGACATGTTCCACATGGTGTGGTGCTGTGCCTCGGTGTGCAGGGAGACGAAGTCCCAGAAGGTGTCGTGCGCGCTCTGGGCCTGCGGGATCTCACGGTCGGGGTGCGGCTTACCGGCGTGGATGACGTCCGGGAACTTGATGGCGTCCTGGATGAAGAACACGGGGATGTTGTTGGCGACCAGGTCCCACGTGCCCTCGTCGGTGTAGAACTTGGTCGCGAACCCGCGGGTGTCGCGGACGGTGTCGGCGGACCCGCGGTTGCCGAGCACGGTGGAGAAGCGGACGAAGACCTCGGTCTCCTTGCCCTCGGCGAACACGCCGGCCTTGCACACGCTGGCGGCGGCGCCGTTGGCGCGGAAGACGCCGTGCGCGCCGGCGCCGCGGGCGTGGACCACGCGCTCGGGGATGCGCTCGTGGTCGAAGTGCATGATCTTCTCGCGCAGGTGGTGGTCCTGCAGCAGGACGGGGCCGCGGCGTCCGGCCTTCTGCGAGTGGTCGGTGTCCGACACGCGGGCGCCCTGCGCGGTGGTGAGGAAGGCGCCCTGCTGGCGCATGACCTCCTCGCGGGCGGTGACGGAGCCGGGCGGCTCGGCGCCGGTCGGGCCGTACGGGGTGGCGCCCTTCTGGTCCGCCTTGGGCGGTAGCGGGCTGGTGGGCTCGGTGGGCTCGTCGACGGTCGGCGGGCGGGAGCCGGGTGTGCCGGGGACGACGTCGGCGGCGCCGACCAGGTCGTCGGCGAGTTCCTCGGCCTTGTCCACGATCTTCTCGGCGGCGGATCGGGCGGCGGACTTGGAATCTGACCTCTTGTCGGGCATGGCGCTCCTTCTCGGGGTGGAATCGGACGTCCAGGACTGCTGGCCCCCCGCGGTCGAGCGGGGGGAACCGTGGGCGCGATTCTGCCCCTGTCCGTGCACGACGCAACCGCTCGAACGCGGGGAGAAAACCTTCACCTGCGCTTATTCTCGTGAGATGGAATCACCCCCGGTCGCCCGCGAGCACCTGCCCTATCCGGTCCTGCTGGCGGCGGCGTGGTCCGCGTGTCTGCTCCTCATCGCCGGTGGTGGCTGGCTCCTCGGGCAGGCGATCGGCCGGCTGTCGGTGATCATCGCGCCCGTCGCGATCGCGGTCCTGCTCGCGGCCATGCTCAGACCCCTCGTGGACCGGATCCCGCAGCGGGTCCCGCGTGCGGCGGCGGCCCTCGTCGTCGTCATCGGGGTCCTGGCGGTCATCCTCGCCGCGCTGGCGGCGGTCACCACCCAGCTCGCCACCGGCGTGCCCCGGATGCGGGAGCAGATCTCGACCGGAACCGACGCGGCGTTGCGGTGGCTCGAGGAGGGGCCGCTGCACCTCACGGCCGACCGGCTGCAGGAGGCGGTGGGGCAGGCGCGGGCGTGGATCGAGTCCCACTCGGAGGCCGTGGCGGCCGGCGCCGTCCACTTCGGACACACCGCCGTCGACGCGGTGGCCGGGGTGCTCATCTGCCTGGTGGCGCTGTTCTTCTTCCTCTACCACGGCGAGAAGCTGTGGGAGTTCTTCGTGCGCTGGCTGCCGCGCGCGAGCCGCGAGCACGTCGACTCGGCGTTCCGCCACGGTTGGGGCAGCCTGGGCGCGTACACGCGGACGCAGCTCACTGTGGCTGCGATCAACGCGGCGGGGGTCGGGATCGGCGCGGCGTTGCTGCGGGTGCCGTTCGTGATCCCGATCGTCGTGGTGGTGTTCCTCGCGTCGTTCGTGCCGATCGTGGGGACGCTGGTCGCGGGCCTCGTGCCGACGGTGTTAGCGCTGGTCGAGCGGGGTCCGGCTATCGCGATCGCGATGCTCGCGATCGTCGTGGTCGTCCACCAGCTCGAGTCGCACGTGCTCCAGCCGATCCTCATGGGGCACGCCGTGGCGTTGCACCCGCTGGGCGTGATCCTGGTGGTCACGGCCGGCACGTACCTGTTCGGGATCGTCGGGGCGCTGTTCGCGGTGCCCGTGACCGCGATGGCCAACACCATCGTGCGGTATCTGGCGAACCGTGGCGGCGGGGGAGCCGACGGCGGTGGTCCGGGGCCGGGCCTGGTGCCGGAGGTGGACGAGGTGTCGGGGCCGGACCACGAGGGTGACGACGACGAGGACGACGACGAGCCCGGCCCGCGAGGTGGTCCCGCCCGGGCCGGCGACCCCGCGGGACCGGCCGACCACGCGGCGGCGGATGCCGGGCCCGCCGCCCGGTGAGCCGTCACATGGGCGCGCGACGCGATACCCCGGGCGGCGCCGAGGGTGATCCTGGCGGCGTCGTCGAGGTGGTCCGCTCGAGCGTGGTGCGTGCGCCCCGCGAGCGGGTGTGGGCGCGCGTCGTCACCGCTGACGGCGTCGCCCACGAGTTCGGACCCGTGCTGACCATGCGGTTCCCGTCCGCGCTCGCCGGCACGTCCATCGCCGAAGTGCCGACGGGCCGGCCGGTCGGGCGGGCGTGGATCCTGCTGGCCGGCGTGATCCCGCTGGAGTTCGACGACCTGACGATCCTCGAGGACTCGGCGTCCCGGTACTTCCATGAACGCTCCCGCCTCGGCTCGTGCCGCGTGTGGGAGCACCGCCGCGACCTCGAGGCGCTGCCCGACGGCACGACCCGCGTCACCGACACCCTGCGCGCCGTGCCGCGGGCGTTGCTGCCGCGGTCGGTGGTGCGGGCGGTCGTCGGGGCGCTGTTCACCCACCGGCACCGTCGGCTCGCCCGGTGGGCCGACACGACGAGCGGGACCCGCTAGAACCAATCACCCGGGAAGTAGCCCGCCAGCGCGCCGGCCGGTTCGCGGTACGCCCCGTCGACGGCGGCGGCAGCGGCCGCGGACGCTATCCCCGGCGTGGCCGCGCGCGTGACGGCGGAACCACTGGCACGCGAAACCGGCCACGCCGGCCGCGCCCTCGGTCGCCACGACGGTGATGCCCGAGCAGAATCGGCCGAGCAGCTCCCGCAGCGCCACGGGGTCGTGGTGGTCGATCACGGAGTCCGGGTGAACGAGGTCCATGGGATACAGGTACCCCGCGGCGCCGGGCCGGGACCGCCGACTCCCGGTGAGCGGGATCTGGGCGCGTGAGAATCGGTGCGGAGGGAAAGCTGTGGCCATGACCGATCGCGCCCCCGCCACACCCTCCGCTCCCGCCCGCGTCGCCGCCACGCCCACGGCCCCCGCCGCTCCGGCCGCCGGCGCACCCGCCGCCATGTCCTCCGCCGAGCCCCCGCTGCTCGAGCTGGCCACGGACCGGGGCGTGCTGCGCTACCGCGAGGCCGGTGACGGCCCGCCGCTGCTCCTGCTGCACGGCTCCGGCCCCGGTGTGACCGGATGGCGCAACTTCTCCGGTAACGTGCCGGCGTTCGCCGAGCACTTCCGGACGATCGTGCTGGAGCTGCCCGGCTTCGGTGTGAGCGACCCGGCCGGCGATCAGCACCCCATGGCCTCCGCTCAGACGGCGGTGCAGGACTTCGTGGACGGCCTCGGTCTGGAGCGGCTGAGCCTGATCGGCAACTCGATGGGCGGGTTCGTCGCGACCCAGTTCGCGCTGGACCGTCCCGAGCAGGTGGAGAAGCTGGTCACCGTGGGCGGCGCGGGTGTCTCGATCTTCTCCCCGGGCCCGGGGGAGGGCATCATCCGGCTGTCCGCGTTCGTCGAGGACCCCACGCGCGAACGGCTGATCGAGTGGCTGCACTCGATGGTCTACGACAAGTTTCTGGTGACCGAGGAGATGATCGAGCAGCGCTGGGCGCAGGCCACCGATCCCGAGACCCTGGCCTCCTCCCGACTGATGTACGGGCGGGAGGCGCTGGCGGCGATGGCGGCCGCCCCCCGTGACGCGGCGGTCGTGCCCGCGTGGGCCAGGCTCGGTCAGGTGCAGGCGCCGACCCTGATCACCTGGGGTCGGGACGACCGGGTCAGCCCGGTGGACATGGCGCTGCTGCCCCTGCGGATGTTGCCGCGCGGCGAGATCCACGTGTTCCCGAACTGCGGGCACTGGGTGATGATCGAGCAGAAGGCGGCGTTCGAGTCCGTCGTGCTGGGATTCCTCACCCGCGACGTGAACAACGCCACGTAGTCGGCCTTACCCGGAGGCGCGCGCGAGCGCGCACAATGGGGCCGGGCGCCCTGCTGCGGCGAGGGACGGCGCGCGGGTCGCTCCCGAGGGGGACGCACATGCGCACCGCACTGCTCCACGGACGCGAACTGGCCTACCGCGAGGCGGGCGACGGTGAGGGGAAGCCGACGCTGCTGCTCATCCACGGGATGGCGGGCAGCTCGGTCACCTGGCGCGAGTTGATCCCGCGCCTGGAGTCCCACTTCCACATCCTCGCCCCCGACCTGCCCGGCCACGGCCAGAGCTCGCTGGAGTTCGACGACTACTCGCTCGGCGCGATGGCCTCGGCGCTGCGCGACCTGCTCGTGGCCAAGGGCGTCACCCGCTGCACGGTCGTCGGGCAGTCACTCGGCGGCGGCGTCGCCATGCAGTTCGTCTACCAGTACCCCGAGTTCTGCGAACGGATCGTCCTCATCGGCAGCGGCGGCCTGGGCCGGGAGGTCAACTGGATCCTCCGGATGCTCGCGGTGCCGGGGGCGGAGCTGCTGCTGTCGGCGGCCGCCGCGCCCTGGTTCATCGACGCGGGCAACGCGGTCCGCCGGTTCCTGGGCGACAAGGGCATCCGCGCCGAGGCGATGGCCGAGTCGTGGGCCGCGTACGAATCGCTCGGCCGGCCCGGTCACCGCCGGACCTTCTTCAAGACGCTCCGGTCGGTCGTCGACAACCGCGGTCAGGCGGTGTCCGCCACGAACCGCCTGCACCTGGCTGGACGACTGCCGTTCCAGTTGATCTGGGGCGACCGCGATCCCATCATCCCGGTCTCGCACGGCCACGACACCCACGAGGCGATCCCGGGCAGCCGACTCGCGGTCGTGGAGGGCAGCGGTCACTACCCGCACGTCGAGGACCCGGCCGCGGTCGAGCGCGTCATCACCCAGTTCATGGCCGAGACCGAGCCCGGGCACATCGACCACTCGACGCCCGGAGCGGACGCGGCCACGGAACCGCGGACCGCGGACTGACCGGCCCCCCGACATGACGCGGCCCCGGCTCCCTCGCGGGGCCGGGGCCGGGAGCCCGATCGGGCGATCAGACCGTCAGAGACTTACGACTCACTCGACAGGGCCGGGGGCGATCGCGGGGTCGGCGTCGGGATCGATGACCTCGTCCTCGACGTCGGCGTCCTCGTCGGCGTCGTCATCATCCGGGACCTCGGCGTCGATGCCCTGGAGGATGTCGATCGCGCCCTGGATGTCGCCGGAGAACGCGGCGTCCACGGCGAGCTGGGCGTTGAGCGCACAGTCCTCGCCGCTCAGGCCGGGCGCCACACCCTGGGCCGAGCCGAGGAAGTCGTAGGCGTCGATGGTGCCGCACAGCTGTTCGGCGATGGCGGAGACCTCGGCGGGGGTCTCGACGTTCTCGCCCGCGCCGAGGCCGGGGACGGCGCTCTGGGCCGAGGCGAGCCCGGCACCGGCGAAGGACAGGGCGGCGGCGGAACCGATGACGGCGATGGTCTTCTTCATATGCGTCACACCTTCCTATCGGGATTCCGGGGGATCTCCCCGGCGATATGAGCCACACGGTAACGACCCAACCGGCGCCTGGCTGTGACGGTGCTCACGCCCGGGGGCGTGTCGGCCAGACGTGCAGGCCAGCTGTCCAGGGAAAACGTGGACTGTACGAATTCTTCTTCATCTGTCCACCCGGACCGCCTATCGTTTGCCGGACCGGTCGACTTCGGGGAGTCTTAGCTCATGAGTGGAACCGCCGAGATCTATGACGCCGTCCTCGACCCGGGCAAGCTGGACTTGCTGCGTGCGTGGGTCCGTCGCCAGGACTGGTTCGACGGTGATCCCGAGCGCCTCGAGCAGGTGACGACCTACCGGTTCGTCGACCCGGACGGCGAGGTGGGGATGGAGTCGTTCCTGCTCTCCGACGGCTCACGGACCTACCACGTCCCCGTGACCTACCGGGGTGCCGAGCTGCCCGCCGCCGCCGATGCGCTCGTCGGGACGATGGAGCACTCGGTCCTCGGCCGGCGCTGGGTCTACGACGCCCTCGCCGACCCCGTCTACGTGACCGAGGTCTGCCGCGTGATCAGCCACCGCGACACCGCCGCCGACCACCTGCAGGTCGAGGAGGGCACGGTCACCCCGTCCCCGGTCAATATCCGCGGCGGCGGCGACGGGCTCGGACAGTCCCCCGAAGCGAGTCCGCGGGTCATCCGCGTCGTCAACGAGGAGAACGACGCCGAGGCCGACCGTCCGCTCATCGGCTCCCCGGGCACGCTCAGCGGGACCTGGGAGGACGGGGACGGCACGCACACCGCGGTCCTCGTCGTCGTCACCTAAGCGGGGTTCCCACCCACCGCGACGCGGACGCCCGCCCCGACGGATGCCGGGGCGGGCGTTCGTGTTGTAGCGGCGGCGGAGTCCGACGCCGGGCCGGATCAGGCGTTCTTGATGGCCGAGATCTCCAGCTCGAGGGTGATCTTCTCCGAGACCAGCACGCCGCCGGTCTCGAGCGCGGCGTTCCAGGTCAGGCCGAAGTCGGTGCGGTTGAGGGTGGTGGTGCCCTCGAAACCCGCGCGCTGGTTACCGAACGGGTCGGTGGCGCTGCCCTCGTACTCGAACGGGACGGTCACGGACTTGGTGGTGCCCTTGATGGTGAGGTCGCCGGTCACGTCGACGCCGCCCGAACCGTTGGGGGCGATCTTCGTCGAGGTGAAGGTGATCTCGGGGTAGTTCTCCATGTCGAAGAAGTCGTTGGACTTCAGGTGGCCGTCGCGGTCGGCGTTACGGGTGTCGATCGACGAGGCGTTGATGGTCACCTCAGCCTTCGCGCCCTCGATGCCCTCGGCGGGCACGGTGACGGTCCCCGTGAAGTCGTTGAACGCGCCGCGCACCTTGGTGATCATCGCGTGACGCGTGACGAATCCGAGACGCGTGTGCGTGGGGTCGAGGGTCCAGGTGCCGGTCAGGTCGGTGAGGTTCGCGGTCATGGTGACTCCTTGGGTGATCGGTCCGGTCGATGCCGGACGCTTCCTTGTTGTTGTATCACCAACGATAGGACGGCTCACATGACGTGTCAACTACCGCATACCGTGAGTCAGCTCACATCCCCGGCGTGGGCTGAGCCGGCCTGCCCGGCGGCGGCGGGAGGGTCCGCGCGGGAGCGGCCGCCCAAGCCGGGCCCGGTCAGCCCACCCGCCGCCGGAGGAAGTGCACTGCGTGCTCGACCGCGCCGGAGTGGCACGGCCGGCCGGCGAACAGGTCGAAGTGGTCACCGGGGTAGTGGCGGACCTCCGCGCGCGCGGCGACCGCCGCCGTGGCCGCGGCGTGCGGCGGGGCGCTGCGGTCCAGGTCGGCGATCTGGAACAGGACGGGGACGACGGCGAGGTCTTCCGCGTGCCGGCCGGGCCGGAAGGAGCCCAGCTCCGCGCCGATCGAGGCGCCCACTTCGTTCCGCCACGAGGGTCCGGCGACGGAGGTGTACGCCTCCTCGTACCCGTCCAGGGAGAGCAGGGCGGAGGAGCCGGGCGGGCCGACCAGGGGCAGTTTCGGTTCCTCCCGTCCCGCCGCGGCCGCGATCTTCGCCACGACCGCCGTGCCCGTGGCGCGGAGGAGGGAGGTCGGCTTGTGCTGGCGGGCGGCGGCCGCCGCGGCGGCCCGGCCGTCGACCAGGGGGATCATCGCGATCACGGCGGCGATGTCGTCGCGCCCGCGGGCGACCTCGAGCACGTGGCCGCCGGCCAGCGAGCAGCCCCACAGGATGATGCGCCGCGGGTCGACACCGGGCTGGGCGGCGGCGGCCGCGATGGCCGCGCGGTAGTCGTCCTGCTGGCGGGCGGGGGAGACGACCTGGCGCGGGCTGCCGTCGGAGCGGCCGAAGCCGCGGTAGTCGAAGGCCAGCGCCGCGTACCCGGCGTCCGCGAACGCCTCGGCGAAGGGCATCAGGCCCGAGTCCACCGTGCCGCCCAGTCCGTGGGCGAGCACCACGGCCGGACGCCCGGCGGCCGGGTCGCTCCCGGCGCCGACCCCGGAAGTGCCCGTGTCGGCGGCGGGCAGGAAGGTCCCGCGGCACTCGGCGGCGTCCGTCCCGGTGCCCGAGCGGAAGGCGACGTCGACGGTCGTGGTCATGTGGTTCTCCCAGGATCGGCCGCGGGGTCCACCGCGGGGTCGGGGCGGCCGTACACCGTGCGGACCCACATGTCCGCGGCGACGGTGAGCAGCGGTTCCCGCGTGCGGCCCGGGTCGTAGGCCAGCTGCTCGAGGACGGTCTCGTTGATGTGGATGAGCCCCACGGCGAGCGCGTCGGCGTCGACGCCCTCCGGGGCCCGGCCGGCCGCGCGCTCGGCGCGGAGGAACTCGGCGATCTGCACGGCGAGCGCCCGGCGGCCGTCGTCCCACAGGTCACGGGTCTGGGCGTGCTTGCTGCGCGCGGTGAGCAGGGCCCGGTAGATATGTGCCTTGTCGAGAACGCGGTCGGTCAGCCGCTCGAGCGCGGCCGTGACCCGGGTGCGGAAATCCCCCTCGCCGCGCACCGCGGTCTCCACGGCGGCGTGGGCCTCGTCCTGCACCATCGCCAGCAGCACGCCCACCGCGGCGGCCTTGGAGTCGAAGTAGAAGTAGAACGCCGACCGGGTGATGCCGGCGGACTCGGTGAGGTCGGCCACCGAGATGTCGTCCAGCGCGGTGGTCTTGAGGCGGTCGTCGAGCGCGGCGAGCAGGGCCTCGCGCCGCCGGTCGCCTCGTGGGGAGGTGGTGCCGGACGGCGCCGCGGGTGTCATGTCGTCACCTTGGGCCGGAGGGCGGGGCCGTGGGCGCGGGCGCGGTCGAGTCCTCGGGGTATCTCACGGGTACGCATGTCGTGTTCATACAGGAAGTAGTCGACCTGCTGCTGGTGCCGGGGCGTGTCGAGCATGTGGCCGATGTACTTCTTCTCGTCCTCCACGATCACCTGCTTCATCTCCTCGACCGGCGGGGTGCGGTAGAGGCCGGCCGCCCACGCGGCCACGAGCCGGGCCTGCGCCTCGACGAACGGGAAGAGGGTGGGCGTGGCCTGGGCGAACCCGACGAAGGCCAGATCCTCGACGCCCGGGGTGAACATGCGCTTGTACAGCGGCACGTGGTTGTGCTCGTCGGCGCTGAGGAAGTCCCGGTCGAAGAACGGGAACGTGGTGTTGTAGCCCGTGGCCTGGATGATGACGTCGAACTCGGCGCTGGTGCCGTCGGCGAAGTGCACGGTCCGGCCGTCGAGGCGCTCGATGTCGCCCTTGGCGGTGACATCGCCCGAGCCCAGGCGCAGCGGCAGCTCGACCGATTGCGTGGGGTGGGCCTCGAAGAACTTGTGGTTGGGCTTGGGCAGCCCGTACGACTCCGGGCGCCCGGCTGACATCGGCTGCATCGTCTGGATGACCTTGCGCTGCCACGAGTACGGCAGGTACGGAAACGTCGCGAAGTACTTGTCGGCCGGCTTGCCCGCGATGTACTTGGGTACGATCCACGCGCTCGACCGGGTGGAGAGCGTGACCTCGTTGCGCATCACCTTGGACGAGAGCTCCACCGCGATGTCGGCGGCGCTGTTGCCCAGGCCCACCACGAGGATCTTCTTGTCCATGAGGTGCAGCGGCGTCCACGGGTCGATGTAGGCGTGGGAGTGGATCATCTCGCCGGTGAACTCGCCGGGGAAGTCGGCGAACCGTGGGTCCCAGTGGTGCCCGTTGCCCACTACGAGGGCGTCGAACAGGTGCGACTCCGTGGGGCCCGTGCCGTCCGCGCCCGCGGTGGTGAGCTCCCAGCCGCCCTCCGGCAACCGCTCGGCGTGCATGACGCGGGTCTCGAACTCGATCGATCCGAGCAGGTCGAAGGCCTCCGCGTAGTCGTCGAGGTACTGCTTGATCTGCGAGTGGTGGGGGAAGTCCGGGAACTCCTCCGGCATGGGGAAGTCGCGGAAGCTCAGCTGATGCTTGGAGGTGTCGATGTGCAGCGAGCGGTACGCGCTCGAGCTGCCGTTGGGGTTGTCGAACGCCCAGTTGCCGCCGATCCGGTCCGACGCCTCGAAGCACACCACGTCAATCCCGTAGTCGCGCAACATCTTCACGGTGGTCAGGCCGCTGATGCCCGCGCCGATCACGGCGATCCTGCAGGTCGAAGTCATACGAACCCCTTCGGCGCGGTCCTCGGCGAGGCACACTCACCAGGACAGAGAGCTATGGCGCGCATCACACTATGGTCCGTGTTGACGACCGTCAACGGCTTCCTCTGCCGGGGTGTCGCGCACGGTCGACGCCCCCCGTAGACCCGAGGGGAGGCCGCATGGCCGATGACGATGCGCAGGTCCGCGCCGCGGGCGGCGACGTGGCCACCGGCCGTGGGGAAGTGACCGGCCCCGCGCGCGCGGCGGTCGTCGTGGGCGGCGCCTCGGGCATCGGGTGGGCGACCGCCCGCGCCCTCGCGGCGGCCGGGTGGCGGGTGACGATCGCCGATCTCGACGCCGACCTCGCCGCGGCGCGTGCCGCCGAGCTCCCGCCCGCGGCCGGCCACGCGCACGAGGGCCGCCGCGTCGACGTGACCGAGGAGCCCTCGGTCGAGGCGCTGTTCGCCGACACCGCGCCGGACCTCGTGGTCACGACGGCGGGCGTGAGCACGCTCGGCCTGGTCACCGACCACGACACCGACGAGTTCCGCCGCGTCGTCGACGTGTGCCTGACGGGCGCGTTCCTCGTGCTCAAGCACGGCGGGCGGGCGGTCCGCGACGGCGGCGCGATGGTCGCGATCGCCTCTCTCAACGCCCGCCAGCCCGGGCGTGGGATGGCGGCGTACTGCGCGGCCAAGGCGGGCCTGGTGATGCTCGCGCAGGTCGCGGCGCTCGAGCTCGGCGAGCGCGGCGTGCGGGTCAACACCGTCTCACCGGGCTTCCTTGTCACTCCGCTCACCGAGCCGGTGCTGCAGATCCCGGGTCTGGCCGAGGAGTACGCGGAGAACGCCGCGATCGCCCACCGCGGGACGGCCGAGGACGTCGCGCGCGCGGTGCTGCACCTCGCCGACGCGGAGTGGATGACGGGCGAGGACGTGGCGATCGACGGCGGCGCCCAGCTGCGCCGCTACCCGGACGTCCTCGGCCTGGCGACCAGGGCCTTCTCGTGAGGGCGGTGACGTGACCGCGGTCCGCACGCCGAGCCCGGCCGGCGCGACCGCGATCGTCACCGGCGGCGGCTCGGGGATCGGCGCGGCACTGGTCCGCGCGCTCGTCGCCGCGGGCGCGCACGTGGTGGTGGCCGACCTCGACCTCGCCGCCGCGCGCCGGGTCGCCGAGGAGGTGACGACGACGAGGTCCGCCCGGGCTGGCGCTCCCGCAGTGGCCGGGACCGCGGAGCCTGCACGCCTCGACGTCACCGACGCCGACGCGGTCTCCGCCCTGGTCGGGCAGGTCATCTCCTCCCGCGGCGGGTTGGACATGATGTTCGCGAACGCCGGCATCACGTGGGGCGGGGACACGGAGCTGCTGAGCCTCGACCAGTGGAACGCGATCATCGACGTCAACGTCCGCGGGGTCGTCCATTGCGTGCACGCGGCGTACCCGCACATGATCGTCCGCGGCTCCGGGGCGCTCGTGCTCACCGCGTCCATGGGCGGCCTTTGCCCGGCGGGCCTCATCACCAGCTACGCGATGACCAAGCACGCGGTGGTCGGACTGGGCCTGTCGCTGCGGGCGGAGGCGGCCGATCGCGGCGTCGGGGTGACGGTGGTGTGTCCGGCGGCCGTGGACACGGCGATCCTCGACAAGGGCCAGCTCGACGGCTTCGACGGGCGGCGGTTCTACCTCGACGGGCAGGGCGTGCGGCGGCCGCTCGACCCCGACCGGTTGGCGGCGTCGGTGCTCGCGGGAGTGGCCCGCAACCGCGCTCTCGTCGTCGAACCCGTCCGCGCCCGCGCCACGTGGCGCCTCCAGCGTCTCGCCCCGGGCCTCATGGACCGGATGATCGCCCGCTACGTTCGGGCCTCCCGCGCCGGCGCGCGGTAGGCGGCCCCCGCACCGCTAGGTGACGGATCAACTATGCTGGGCGCATGAGCACCGCAGCCCCCGGACCACAGCCCCGCGTCGCCTTCGGCCTCGACACCTTCGGCGACACCACCGTCGACTCCGGCGGCCGGCCCGTCCACCACGCGCAGGTACTGCGCGACGTCGTGGAGCAGGCCGTCCTCGCCGATCAGGTGGGCGTCGACGCGATCGGCGTCGGCGAGCACCACCGCCCCGACTTCGCGGTCTCCGCCCCCGACGTGGTCCTGGCCGGCATCGCCACGCGCACCGAGCGCATCACCCTCGGCTCGGCGGTCACCGTCCTGTCCAGCGACGACCCGATCCGCGTCTTCCAGCGCTTCGCCACGATCGACGCCCTGTCCAACGGCCGCGCGGAGGTCGTGCTGGGCCGCGGCTCGTTCACCGAGTCGTTCCCGCTGTTCGGCTTCGACCTGTCCCAGTACGAGCAGCTGTTCAGCGAGAAGCTGGACCTGTTCGCGGCGCTGCTGCCCGAGGGGCCGGTGACGTGGTCGGGCGAGCTGCGGCCGCCGCTCGTCGACCAGCACGTCTACCCCAAGACGGAGAACGGGCTGAGCGCCTGGATCGCGGTGGGTGGCAGCCCCGAGTCCGTGGTCCGCGCGGCCCGCTACCGGATGCCGCTCATGCTGGCGATCATCGGCGGGCCCGCCGGCCGGTTCGCGCCGTTCGCCGACCTGTACCGCGAGGCCAACGCCCAGCTCGCCGGGGCCGATGCGCCGCGCCTGCCGGTCGCCGTGCACTCGCCCGGCTTCGTCGCCGAGACCGACGCGAAGGCGGCCGAACTGTCGGTCCGGCACTGGCTGGTCAACCGCAACCAGATCGGCCGCGAGCGCGGCTGGGGCGACGCGACCGAGGCCGACTTCCACCGCGAGGTCCGCTCGGGCGCCATGTACGTCGGCTCGCCGGAGACGGTCGCGCAGAAGATCGCCACCACGGTCCGCACGCTGGGCCTGGACCGCTTCGACCTCAAGTACGCCAGCGGCCCCACCCCGCACGAGGACCTCATGACCTGCATCGACCTGTACGGCCGCAAGGTCATCCCGCGCGTGCGGGAGCTGCTCGCCGAGGCGGGGTACACGCCGGGTGTGCCGCAGACGGTCTCGCGTCTGTGACACGACGTCTGTGACGTAGCTTTCGTCCGGCGTCCGGAATCTGCGCGATCCGGCGCGGCGGGTTTACGGTGATGCCATGTTGTTCGCTTTCTCCGTCGCCCCCACGTCCACCGCGGACGCGTCGGCGTCCATGAGCAGGGCGGTCGCCGAGGCGGTCCGGGTGGTCCGCGAGTCCGGCCTGCCGCACGAGACGACCTCGATGTTCACGACCATCGAGGGCGAGTGGGACGAGGTCATGCCCGTCATCCGCGCCGCGACCGACGCCGTGCTGGCCGTGTCGCCGCGGGTGTCGCTGGTGCTCAAGGCGGATCTGCGGCCGGGCCGCTCCGGTGAGCTGCGCGGGAAGGTGGACCGGGTCGAGCGTCACCTCGCGGGTGGAGACGGTGCGGCCGGCGGCGGGGACGGTGCGGCCGGCGGCGGCGCCGTGACCGGTGGGGGCGCCGTGTCCCGCAGGGGCGCCGCGTCCGGCGGGGGAGTGTCCGACGACGACGGGGAGTTCCGCTCGTGACCTCACCCCGCCCGTTGGATCCGACGGCGGAGCCGGCTGACAGGGTGTTCGAGCACCTGAGCCGTCCGCGGGGTGGGGCGATGATCGCGTACGTGGTCGCCACCGCGGCCGGCGGCGTCGGAGCGCTGGTGATCGCGGTGGTCCTGCTGCTGTCGGGGTCGGCGAGCGCGGTGGACGTGCTGCTGTGGGCCGCGATGGCGGTGCTGCTGCTGGGCGCGGCCGCGCACCGCTGGTGGTTGGGCGGGCGCAACGAGGAGCGCTCGCGTCGTATCGCCGCGGCCATCCGGCCCGAGCAGGTCGCCGCCGCGATCCGGGGATCGTCGGGCGAGATCGACGCCGTGCGTCGCCTACGCGTCTCCCACCCGGGCCTCGGGCTGCGGCACGCGTACGACCTGTACCAGCACTACGCGCGCGAGCACCGCTGACCGCTCAGGGCCCACCGCCGGCCGGCCGGCGCGCACGGCCTGAGCAGCGCTGGCTCCGTTTAGCAGCCCCCGGCCCCGCCGAGCGCCCCGGCGACGAGCGCGTGCGTCCGCCCGTCGACGACCATCCCGCCGTGCGAGTTCGGCCCGCCACCGCACGCGTCCTCGGTGACCACCCAGCGCACGCCCGGGCCGGGCACGAAGCTGCGCTCGGGCGGCAGCAGGTGGTCGCCGCGCGTGGCGATGAGCGTGTAGCCCACGCCGGGCAGGAACGGGGTGCGGTCGAGGCCGTACCAGGCGGTGATCATGGGGCTGCCCGGTGACAGCTCGGCCAGTCCCCGCAGGTTGGCGGCCCACAGACCGAGGCCGGCGATCTCGCGCGGCAGCTGATGAGGGATCAGCCCGCTGTTGTCGGCGCCCCAGTAGCCGCCCACCGAGACGACGTTCGCCACGGCGCCGGGCCGCAGCACCTTGGTGGTGTAGCCGGCGATCGCGGCGCCCTGCGAGTAGCCCACGAGGTCGACCTGTGGCGCCCCGGTCACGGCCCGGACGTGGTCGATCACCCCGGCCAGCTGCGGGCCCGCCGCGGCGACGATCGAGTCGAGGCCGCCGCGGGCCGGGTTGTCGGCGTAGGCGCCGAGGGTCGGGGCGACCACGCAGAATCCCTGCCGGCGCAGCGGCTCGCCGAGCCGCGGCAGGGTGTTGGCGCCGTTGTCGAAGGTGCCGTGCACGAGGATCACGGGGCGCGGCCGAGCGGGAGTCGGCCGGCATGTCACGGGCGCGTCGACCGCGGCGGGCGGCCCGGGGGCGCCGATCGGCCCGTTGATGCCGTTGAGGGCCTCGGTGACGTACGGCCCCAGCTCCCCGGCGGGGTCGAGGTCGCGCAGCTGATCGGCGAGCGGGCCGAGTTGTCCCGCCAGGGGACCGAGCTGACCAGCCAGGGGGCCGAGCTGGTCGAGCGGGGACTGCGCGTGCGCCCGCGGCGCAAGGTCGCCAGCGGCCTGCGCCGACCCCACCGCGGCGGCGAGCGGGATCGCCAGCGGGAGGGCGGCCAGCGCCCCGGCCAGTCGCGACCGCGCTGATCGGCGTGTGGATCCGCGCGCGGGGCGGCGGCCGGGGGAGCGTGCGGGTGTGCGAGAACCGAGCATGGAATCTCCCCCGGGACGCGGGCGGTGAGCACCAGTATGCGAGCCCCGCGCCGGATTGGGAACACAATGACCTCACGAATCCGCGGCGCCGAGCGACTGCTCATCGAAACGCGCCACCCGCGCAGCCGGCCGAGGGCGGGGCGCGCGGGACGGCGATCACCGACAAGGGCAGGATCTACACCCATGAGGGCAGCGTTCGACGCCGCGGTCGACCGACACGGGGCCACCGTGCTGCGGATCTGCCGCGCGGTTCTGGGCCCCGGCCCGGACGCCGACGACGCGTGGTCGGAGACGTTCCTGTCCGCGCTGCGGGCGTGGCCGGAGCTGCCCGAGGACACCGATGTCGAGGCGTGGCTCGTCCGCGTCGCGCACCGCCGCGCGGTCGACGTGGTCCGCCGCGCGTCCCGTGCCGCGGTCCCGACCGGCGCCGCCGACGACATCGCCGTGCTCGACGCGCGCGCACCGGGACCGGGCGGGGTGCGCGCGGGTGGCTCGGGTGGAGCCCCCGGAGTCGACGACGACGAGGTCGACCCCCGAATCTGGGACGCGGTCGCCGCCCTGCCGACCAGGCAGCGCCTCTGTGTGGCGTACCGGTACCTGGGCGGTCTCCGCTACGCCGAGATCGCCGAGCTCACGGGCGGCACCGAGGCGGCGGCCCGGCGTGCGGCCGCCGACGGGATCGCCGCCCTTCGCGGGACACTCATCCAGACCCAGATCCAGACCCAGACCCGGGCACAGTCGCAGTCCCCACCGCAGTCTCAGGAGGTCGCGCCATGACCGAACACGACATGATCGAGCACGACGCGCCCGGCCGGTCCCCGCTCGACGGCTCCCTGCCCGATGGGTCAGGGGGCGGCGACACGGTCGACGCCCTGCGGGCCGCGCCCGCCGACACCGGCCGGCTCCGCGACCGCCTCGCCCGCGACGCCGAGCGCGAGGGCCTGGCCGACGTCGTCTACCGGACCGTCGACTCGCCCATCGGGGGCCTGCTCCTGGCCGCGACCCCGGTCGGCCTGGCGTACGTGGCGTTCGAGGTGGAAGACGCCGACGCGGTGATCGCGACCCTCGCCACCCGCATCGGCCCCCGCGTCCTGCGGGCGGATGGAGACTCGCCGGTCCTCGACGCGGCCGCCGCGCAGATCGGGCAGTACCTCGCCGGCGACCGCCGCGACTTCGACCTGCCCCTCGACACCCGCCTCGCGACGGGCTTCCGGGGCGAGGTCCAGCAGCACCTGGCCCGCGTGGGCTACGGCCGCACCGCGACCTACCGGGAGATCGCCGCCGCCCTCGACCGGCCCGGCGCGGTCCGCGCGGTGGGCACGGCCTGCGCCACGAACCCGCTCCCGCTGGTGTGGCCGTGTCACCGGATCCTGCGCTCGGACGGTGGGCTCGGCGGGTACCGCGGCGGGCTCGCGGCGAAGCAGCGGCTCCTCGCGATGGAATCGGCGGCGTGACCGCGGCGCAGCTCGTCGGCCTGTTCGGCGTGTGGGCGGTCGCGGTCGTCTCGCCGGGACCCGACGTCGTCGTCGTCCTCCAGCGCGCCCTCGCCGGGCGGCGGCACGGCGTCGCCACCGCGCTGGGGATCGTCGCCGGCCTCACGGTGTGGCTCGGGGCCGCGTTCGCCGGCGTCGCCACGCTCGTGCGCGTGTACCCCCAGGTCATGACGGTCCTGCAGGTCGCGGGCGGCCTGCTGCTCGCCACGCTCGGCGTCCTCGGCCTGCGCGGGTGGTGGCGCTCCCGCAGCGCCCCCGCCGACCCCGCCCCGGCCACCGCCCCCGCCGACCAGCCCGCCCGCACCGCTCCCGCCCCCGCCCCCGCCCCGCAGAATCCGCTACCCGGAGGCGGGATCCGCTACCGCGATAGGAGTAGCGGATCCCGACTCGGAGTAGCGGATCTCGTGCGGCGGGACGTCGCGCGCGGCCTGGCCACGAACCTCGCCAACCCCAAGGCCCTGGTGTTCTTCGGCGCCGTGCTCACGCCGTTCCTGCGCGACGAGGTCTCGGTGGCGTGGTCGGTGGCGCTCGTCGCGGGGATGCTCGCCGTGGCGCTCGCGTGGTTCGCCGGGCTCGCGATGGTCGCCTCACACCGGGCGGTCAACGAGCGGGTCGGGCGGCTGCTGCCGTGGGTCGACCTCGTGGCCAGCGCACTGTTCGTGGCGGTGGGGGTGGCGTTCGTCATCGCGGCGCTCGTCTGAGACCCGCGGGTTAGGTTGCTGCTCATGGATTCTCCGGTCGACCGCCGCAGCTGGGTGACCGCCGCGCTCGCGGTGTTCGCGGTGGGCTGGGGCGCCAACCAGTTCGCGCCGCTGCTCAATCTCTACCGCGCGGAGCAGGGGCTCTCGCAGTCCAGCGTCACCGCGATCTTCAGCGTCTACATCGTCGGGCTGCTGCCGACTCTGCTGGTCGCCGGCCGGTGGTCCGACCGCAACGGCCGCCGCGTCCTCATGCGGCCGGTCCTCGTACTCTCCCTGCTCGCGACCGTGGCCATGCTCCTCGGCCCGCAGCATGAGCTGTGGCTGTACCTCGGCCGGTTCCTCGCCGGCCTCGCGTCGGGTGCGGCGTTCGGCGCCGGCAGCGCGTGGGTGCGCGAACTGTCCGCCGGCGCCCCGCCCGGCACCGGTGCCCGCCGCGCCGCCATCGCCCTGACCGGCGGGTTCGGGCTCAGCGGCCTCGCGGCCGGGGTGGTCGGCGAGTTCGCCCCCGCGCCGCTGCTCTCGGCGTACCTGCCGCATCTGGTCCTGGGCACGGTCGCGCTGGTCGCGGCCTGGAACGCCGCCGATCCCTACGTGCCGCGTCCCCGCGGCGGGACCGAGTCGACGCCGCTCATCCCCGCCACCGCCGTGTCGCGCAGGTTCCTGCTGGGCGTCGCGCCGTGGGCCCCGCTCGTGTTCGGCTGCGCGAGCATGTCGTTCGCGGTGCTCGCCGACCTGCTCGGGGGCGACGCCGGCGGCCGGCCCACCCTGTACGCGGGCGTCATGGTGGGCGTGACCCTCGGTTCGGGCGTGCTCATCCAGCCGGCCATCCGTCGCCTCGCCGCGAACTCCGTGCCGTCGCGTCCGCCGATCGCCGGTCTCGCGGCGGCGTGCGCGGGCATGGCGGCGGGCGCGCTGCTGGCCGCCTCCCCGGGCCTGCCCGGCCGGGCGCTGTGGCTCGTGCCCGTCGCGGTGCTGCTGGGCATCGGCTACGGCACGCTGCTCGTGGCGGGGCTGGTCGAGGTGGAGTTCCAGTCGGGTCCCCGCGACCACGCCGGGCTCGTCGCCGTGTTCTACGTCCTGGCGTATCTCGGCATGGGCACGCCGTACGTCCTCGCCGAGCTGTCCCGGTTCGGCGGGCCGGTCCCGTGGATCGCGGGGCTCGCGGTGGTGTGCGCCCTGCTCATCCCGGTCACGGCCCGCCGCCTCCGCTAGCCGCCGCCTCCGCTAGCTGCCCCCTCCTCTAGCCCGAGTTGCGCAGGGCCGTGGCCAGGCCGTTCATCGTCAGCTGGATGCCGGTGCGCACGGCCGGGTCCTCGTCGCCCGCGCGGTAGCGGCGCAGCAGTTCGACCTGCAGTACGTTGAGCGGCTCGAGGTACGGGAAGCGGTTGCGCACCGAGCGGGCGAGCGCCGGGTTGTCGTCGAGCAGCGTCTCCTGCCTGGTGATCGCCAGCAGCATCTCGCGGGTGAGCTCGAATTCGTCGGCGATCACCCCGTGGATCCGCCGACCCACCTCCGCGTCGGGCACGAGTTCGGCGTAGCGGCCGGCCAGGCCCATGTCCGCCTTGGCCATCACCTGCGCCATGTTGGACAGAGTCGAGCGCAGGAACGGCCAGTCGTCGTACAGCCGCCGTAGCGTGGCCAGTCGCTCGTCGGCCGCGTCCTCGCCGCGCTCGTGGATCCACGTCCGCAGGGCGGTGCCCACGCCGAACCACCCCGGAAGCATGACCCGCGACTGCGACCACGACAGCACCCACGGGATCGCCCGCAGGTCCTCGACCGACGACGTCTGCTTGCGTGAGGACGGTCGCGAGCCGATGTTGAGCTCGCCGATCTCGGCGACCGGCGTGGAGGTGGTGAAGTACTCGATGAACCCCGGATCCTCGTGGACGAGCGACGCGTACGCCTCCCGGCCGAGCGTCGCGAGTTCGGCCATCACGCCGTAGGCCTCCTCCGCGCGGTCGCCGAGGCCCTCGACGTCGAGCAGGGACGCCTCGAGCGTCGCCGCGACCAGCGCCTCGAGGTTGCGCCGCGCCCGCCGCGGCTCGGAGTACTTGGCGGAGATGACCTCGCCCTGCTCGGTGATCCGCAGCGCTCCCTGCACGGCGCCCGGCGGCTGGGCCAGGATCGCCTCGTAGGAGTTCCCGCCGCCGCGCCCGACCGCACCACCGCGGCCGTGGAAGTAGCGCAGGTGGACGCCGGCGCGGTCCGCGGCCTCCACGAGATCGCGTTCGGCCTGGTAGAGCGCCCAGTTCGCGGCGAGGTAGCCGCCGTCTTTGTTGGAGTCCGAGTAGCCGAGCATCACCTCGAGCACGTCCCCCTGGGCGCGGATGAGCGCGCGGAACTGCGGGATCGCCAGGGCGGCGTCGAGGATGCCCGGCCCGGCGGCGAGGTCGTCGATGGTCTCCAGCAGCGGGATGAGCCGCACGCTCGACCGAGGCTCGTCCGGGTCGCCGGAGAACAGCCCCACCTCGCGCAGCAGCACGGCCGGTTCGAGCAGGTCGGACACGGACCCGCACATCGACACGATGTAGTGCGGCACCACGTCCGCGCCCAGCAGGTCCACGGCCGCGGCGGCCGCCCGCATCACTCCGAGTTCCTTCTCGGCCAGCTCGGACAGCTCCGCGCGCGGCCCGAGCAGCGGCCGGTCGTGCGAGAGCTCCCGAAGCAGCAGCTCCACGCGCGCGTCCTCGTCGAGCGCCGCGTAGTCCTCGCTCACGCCGGCCATCGCGAACAGCTCGGTGAGCACCTCCTCGTGCGACTCGGAGTTCTGCCGCATGTCCAGGGCCTGCAGGTGGAATCCGAACGTGCGCACCGCCCACCGCAGGTCCCGCAGCCTCGGGGTACGCAGCATCTCGGCCCCACACTCCCCGAGAGTCGCGTCGATGACCTCCAGATCAGCGAGCATCTGGGCCGGGGAGGTGTAGGCCTTGTCGTCGTCGTGGTCGCGGTTGTCGCCGTGGGCGGCGCCCGGCGCCGATCCGGGTGACGACGACGAGGTGGTCTCCCGCGCGGCGAGGCGACGCCGGACCACACTCACGGCGCGGCGGAAGGGCACGTCCTTCCGGGCGGCGGCGAGCTCGCCCTCCTCCTCCCCGAGGGAGTCCGCGAGGTCACGCAGCTCGGTGGGCACGTCCACGACGCGCCGGGACAGGGACAGCTCCCGCTCGAGCATCCGCAGCTGGTGGGCGTAGTGCTGGTGCAGCAGCGCGGCGGCCTGCTCGGTGGCGAAGCGGACGACGTCGCCGGTGACATACGGGTTGCCGTCGCGGTCGCCGCCGATCCACGACCCGGGCCGCACGACGGGCCGGTCGCCGCACCCCAGGCGCTCGGCGATCTCCGCGTTGAGCGGCGGGATCACGTCCATGAGCGTGGCCTCGTGATACTGCAGGCCGCCCAGGACCTCGTCCTCGATGCGGGGGCGCTGGCTGCGGATGATCGCGGTCTGCCACAGGGTGAGTACCTGGCGGCGGATGTCGGTCTCGACCTCGGCCAGCTCGGCCTCGGTGACGCGGTCCTGTGGCCCGGTCCGCAGGGCGTCGCGGCGGCGCATGAGGTCGAGCACGCGGCGGGTGATGTCGAAGACCGACCGGCGGCGCGTCTCGGTGGGGTGCGCGGTGAGCACGGGGACCACCCGGGCGGTGGACCGGACCGTCTCGAGCTTGTCGGCGGCCGGCTCGGTCTCGGCCAGGCGTGCCCAGGTGGCCTCGAGGTCCCCGTCGGGCGGCGGCGAGCCGGCGGCCGTGTGGATCCGGCGGCGCCGCTCCTGGTGGAGGTCCTCGGCGACGTTGGCCAGCAGGGCGAACAGCGAGAACGCGCGGATGACGGGGATCACCTCGGCGGCGGGCACGTCGGTGAACAGGGCGGCGACCTCGTCGCGGTCCGCCTCCGAGCGGCGGACGGCGAACGCGGTGCGCCGTGCGGTCTCCACCAGATCGAAGATCCGCTGGCCGGCCTGCTCACGCACCGTGTCACCGAGCAGTGCCCCGAGGAACCGGACGTCATCGCGCAAGGGGCGGACGGCGTCCTCGAGTGGGTCGACGCCGTCGGGCGTGAGGTGATCGACGTCGGGCTGGTCTGCGCTCGGCTGCTCGGTCGGGCGCTGGTCGGACTGGGTGGTGTCGGCCATGTCCGCCACACTAGGCGCGGGATATGACAGGCGCGTGAAACCTGGCCCGCGCGGAAACCGGGGAGATCCCCGATGCGCTCTCGCCGCGCTTCGAGGACACTGGGGACTATGACCCAGCAGCCCGGATTCCCCCAGTACGGCGACCACCGGTACGGCCAGCCTCCCGTGGCCGGCCCCGACGACCGCACCCCCGCGGCCCTGGCCCACGCGTCGAGCCTCATCGCGATGGCGCTGTCGGCCGGCTGGCTGTCGTTCGTCGGCCCACTGGTGATGTGGCTGATCTACAAGGATCGCAGCCCGTTCGTCCGCCAGGCCGCCGCCGGATCGTTCAACTTCAACCTCGGCCTGTGGATCATGAGCATCGTGGGCTGGATCTGCATCTTCACGGTGATCGGACTCCCGCTCGGCCTCATCCTGCTGGCGGTGTCGTTCCTCGCGCAGATCATCGGCCACGTCATCGGCACCCTCCGTGCGCTCAAGGGTCGGACGATCAACTACCCGTTCCAGCTCAAGGTCTTGCGCTAGATTCCTGTCCTGCTTTCAGCGCCGCACCGGATAGCGCCGCGGGCGCCGCAGTCGGACGGTGCCGGGTCTGGCCGGTGACGATTCCGCGTGCGTTCACATCCATTTGACGCCGTCGTGTTCGTGTTCGCGGACCCGGTACTTGATCATTCTGGTGAGTAGCTGGCGCGGTGGTGGGGTGCCGTATGGCAGTGCGATGGTGCCTGTGCCGGTGCGGTACTGGGTGAGCTCGGCCTCGAAAGCAGCTCGGGTGGACGGGGTGAAGGCGACGCTGGCGTGGCCCTTGTGTCCGCTGAACATGAACAAGATGACGCCGTCGCGATGGACGCAGGCCGGGTGGCCCCACTTGATCTGCTCGACTGCATCCGGAACGACTTCGCGGCTCAAGGAGCGGAGTTCGCTGAGAAGGGCACGGCCGAGCGGTGGTGCTGCGTTGATGTACTCGTCGACGGTCGCTGGCTTCGACATCGTCTCTCGCTCGATTCTCTTAGCCCCGGGTTGCGAGGTGGGCGGTGTTGAAGAAGGTATCCGAGGCGGAAATGAGGGTGGGTTGGTCTCGGCTGATGAATTGCTCGTTGCCCGAAGCGTAGTGAAAAACAACCGACCCGCCGAGTCTCGTCAGCGTCATCTTCGCTTACGCGGATCGGCCGGAGCGGGCTGTCATGCGCACCGACCCGACCTAGTTTCGTTGGGGTACACCCGTGCGGGACGAGGGCGACCTCGCCAGCGCCCCTGTGCCACAGGGTCCAAACTGGTATTTATGGAACGTCGTCTCGTGGGGTCTAGGGTGTATTGATACAGATTCCGGGCGAAAGGGTCTTTCGATGGCTGATCGGGTCGGGACGTTGTTGAACCGCTCGGGTGACGGTGGCGAGGAGGTGTTCATCGTCAGCCGCGGGAAGGTTCGGACTCGGTTCCGTCGCCGGGACGAGTTGGACTGGAGCTTGCGGGTGGAGTCGACAGACTCGGAGAACATCGTCGAAGGAGAGCCAGGGCCGACTGCGAAGCCGACTCGCAGGTCCTCGCGTCCGCGCGGTCAGCGGGTGGCGTACGTGCGGGTCTCGGCCGCGGATCAGAACGAGGCGCGTCAGCTTGAGGCGGTGGGGGAGTGCGACCGGGTCTATATCGAAAAACAGTCGGCTCGCTCGCGTGCCGATCGTGTGAAGCTCGCTGAGTGCATCGGGTACCTGCGTGACGGTGACGAGCTGGTAGTTGCGTCGATGGACCGGCTCGCCAGATCCCTGGTCGATCTCAAGCAGATCGTTGGCGAGATCACCGCCAAGGGAGCCAGTGTGGAGTTCGTCCACGAACGGGCCACCTATGCCGCCGGCGCCCAGGATCCCCGCGCGGATCTGATGCTCTCGCTGCTCGGGGCGTTCGCAGAGTTCGAGCGGGCCATCATTCGCGAACGCCAGGCTGAGGGCATTGCCATCGCCAAGGCGAAGGGCAAGTACAAGGGACGCAAACGCGTCCTGACCGACGAGCAGGTCGACAGGGCCCGCGCCCGCATCGAAGCGGGGGAGGGGCCGTCGGCAATCGCCCGAGACCTCGGAGTGGGCCGATCGACGCTCTATCGGGCTCTCCAGAGAGCTGGCGAAGGGGCCACTCGTGTAACGCCGTAGCTAATCTGCTGGGAAGGGCGCGAAGTGTCGGAGAGCTTTACGACTCCGAAATCATGCGTACAAGCAGTTCTGCGCTCTCCGACCCCAGCGCGCCTGAGACAGCGGTGCTCAACGCATTGAGCTGAGCCCTGACCCACTCAAGGCCACGCCTTGGTCCGCGGCTCTCGATCGCCCCAATTTCCTCGAGCAGATCTTGCTTCTCGTCCGCCGGCAGGTCAGCGTCTTCAACGTGATTCCGGAACTGGCTCAGCGCCGCGAGGATGTCCTCTACCGACACCTTAGAGCCGATATGGACTGTCATCGAGTGGCCCTGTCCGCCAATCGCCTGATTCCCAATATGCTGGGTTCCATAGTTGTCAGCCGAAACGTTCATAGTCGTCATTCCTCCGGAAAGTTGAACCTGGTCGAGACTCATCTGGTTTCTGAGGAGTCGCTGGCCCGCTGCGGTCAGACGCGCTCGGATCATTGATCCACCCCAGGCTTTGTTCCCCTCGAGGTAGCCGCCTGACTCGAGTTCCTCGACTGCCAGACTGACCTCTCGCGCGGAGAGCGACCCGGTGAAGTCCGCAGCGCCCTCACTTTTCATTAGCGCTTCTGGGGATGTCTCGGGATGGGCCGCCAGCCACTCCAGGACCCGCCTTTGCGCAAGTGAAGAGCGGTAGCTCTCGCGCATCCGGTTGGCTTCTACACGGCCACGCGTAGTCTAGGGACAGGGTGGCGTGGACTAGATCGGCTAGTTGAAGCTCGCTGTAAACAGTCTCCGCGAGTGAAGGGGGAACCACTTCGTGAGGAAGCGTGCTGGCTTGCTGTCCTGGCTGGTCGATTAACCACCGGAGTACCCGCTCTGCGTTGAACGTCATTCCAGGCATCTTGCATCTCCTTCTCCGTGGGGAGTGACTGCACGGCGGCCAGGCGGGGGTCCCGGCCGTTCTGGTCACTGTGTCATCCGGGTACGACACCAAATCCCTGCTAAGTCGATCCGCACAGCAGCCTTGTGTCGAGACGACTTGGTGAGTGGCCGCCAACGCAAGTCCAGCGAGCAGGCGCGAAATGGACATGCGCGCGGGTGGTCAACTGAGGTCTCGCAAAGCTGTAGGTAGAAGAGACGGCAAGGCCGGTCGTGTTGTCCGTTTGGCGCCGACCGTGGACACGCCGACGGATGCTGCTATGTTCTCGTTCATGGGCAATTTGATTTGCGGGTTCGCTGCGGCGTACTCGCTTGCTGTTCGCGACCGCCGCGCCTGACGGCGCGCTTCGCTGAACGCTTTAGCGCGTCGTCCGTCCGAGAGACCTCATGCGTTTCGGAACGGCACCTCTGCGTACCCACTTTCTCGGTCTTGACCTGCCTGTTCTCGAGGCGCTCCCGTTCAATTCTTGGAGCGCGATCATGCCCCGTTCAACCCATGGCGGCCGACACGAACTTGGCCAGAACTTTCTCGTTCATGGCCCCACCCTCGAAAAGATTGCCGCAATCGTCGCAGCTACGCAGGGGTCGATTCTAGAAATCGGTTCCGGCAGTGGCGCACTTACTCGGCACCTGGCACGCCTTCAGAGGCCGCTTACCGCGATCGACATCGACGAGCACCGGGTCGCTAAGCTGCGCCAGCGCATGCCCGGTGTGGCGGTCAAACAGGCCGACGTCCTCGCTTACCCGCTCACCACCCCGGTAATCGTTGGAAACGTTCCGTTCCCCATCACGACGCCGATCCTGCGCCGGCTGCTCACCACCGGGACGTGGCAGCAGGCTGTGCTGCTCACCCAATGGGAAGTGGCCCGCAGACGTGCCGGCGTCGGGGGCTCCACATTGCTGACTGCTCAGACCGCACCCTGGTTCACTTTCGCCCTGCACGGACGCGTGCCATCCACGGCCTTCCATCCGAGGCCAGGCGTGGACGGCGGCATTATCCACATCATCCGCCGCCCCACTCCATTGATTCCCGTTGTGGAACGACAAGCGTACGAGCGGTTCGTGCGCGCGATATTCACCGGCCGCGGCGGAAGCCTTGAGCTCATCGTGCAGCAGGCCACACAAGCGCCGCGCAACCACATCCGAGACACGCTGAGGAAAGCAGAAATCAACTCGCGAGCCCTTCCACGTGATCTTCGCCCCGAGCAATGGGCAGCACTTTGGGGCGACCTGTACCGATGACTTCAGTCCTCTGTCGCGAATGATCCTGCTCAACGCAACTCGCTGGCGCGACATATCTACGGGACGACCGGACTGGCTCGGAGCCTTCCGATCATGCCCCTCTAGGTGCGTCGTAATGGAGGATCGTCAAATGCGACGCTAAGAGATCGATCGCCGAGCCCTGACACTTGTTCGCGAAGATGGCAGATGATTAGTGGATGGGAAAGAAGTCACGTAGGCAGTTGGGGCGGAAGCGGAACGAGCATGAGCCAGTCGTGGGCAGAGACGGCCTGACAGTCACCGTCGGAGCTACCCCTCAAGCGAAAGCCAACGGCCAGCCTTCGCTCGCCAACGAGCTAAGACTGCTGCGAAGCTCGTTGCTGTATGCAGATCACGTAAGCCTTGTGGCGCCGAGCGCGGCGTGGATGGGTGATTTCCGGCCACTGCGGGGCGTCGATGCGGACGACCCGTGGTCGACCGTCACCGCGTTACCTGCCGAAACGTTGCGACGGCTCGGCGTGGAGGACGTGACTCCCAGGGACTTCCGCAGGGCGATGCGGAAACTGGGGGCCCGGCCAGTCGATGATCCAGAACGGATGGAGAACGAGCGTCAATGGAACGACGCAATACCGGCATTGAAGAGACAGGCTGACGAGGTCTTCGACAGTGCCGAATCAGTGGAACTCGATATGGCCTTAGAAGCCGGTTCCGTCACTATGGTCAGCTACGGAACACGCTTCGAGGACCCCCTCGAGCGTCAAATTGGCTGGTTCCGCGACCGCCTCTCTGAAGCGCTGGCAGACCCCGGTTCGCACTTACTACTTGATGACGTCACCACTGAGTTCATGCGCTGTCCGCGTACAGGGTGACGTGTCGTGCGGCGTACAAGCTCACGTGTCGGTGTCCGGCTGGGGTTTATGGTGCCGGTTCTTCGGCGGTGCTGACAAGGTCTGCCCGGTCTTTGAGCCGGTAGGACGGACCGTTGATGGCGATGACCTCGCAGTGGTGCAGGAACCGGTCCAGGATGGCGGTGGCCAGGACCTCGTCTCCCAGGACAGTGCCCCATTCGGCGAAGGTTTTGTTGCTGGTGATGATCGTCGAGCCCTTCTCGTAGCGGCGTGAGACCAGCTGGAAGAACATGTTGGCCTCTGCGCGGTTGAGTGGGAGATAGCCGACTTCGTCAATGACCAGCAGTGACGGTCGGGCCAGGCTGGAGAGTTGCTTGGGCAGGGTGCCGAGGCTGTCGGCCTTGCGCAGCTTGCGGACCAGGTCGTCGAGGGTGGTGTAGTAGATCGAGTGACCGGCCCGGCATGCAGTCACTGCCAGTGCCACGGCGATGTGGGTCTTGCCCACGCCGGGCGGGCCGAGCAGAGCGATGTTGGCTTTGCGTTCGACGAACTCCATCGCCGCGAGATCCTTCAAGCGCCTGGCATCGACGCCAGGTTGGAACGCGAAGTCGAAGTCTTCCAAGGTCTTGTGGTGAGGCAGCCCGGAGAGCTTGAGCGCGTTGCGGAACCGGCCCGACTCCCGGTGGGTGACCTCCTCCTCGAGCAGCTGGTCGAGAAAGTCCAGGTAGCCCAGTTGCGACTGCTCGGCTCGGGTCGCGGCGTCAGCGGCGCTGGCGGCCATGTGCGGCAGCTTGAGCCGCTGCGCGGCGGCAGTGATCCGACTGATGACGAACTCGCTCACGACGCCTCACTCGCCATCAGCTCGTAGGACGCCAACGGCCGCCGGATATCGGGAACCGGGTCCATCGAGGCCAGATAGTGCGCCAGCACCGAGGACGATTCCTCCGGCCTGGCAGATGCCCCGGCCCGGTCGGGCTCGGTGTGACAGACGGCGCGGCCGGCCCCGTCGGGCAGGCCGTCCCAGTGGGTGGGGTCGATGATCCACTCGTGGGACCGGCCGCCACGCCGATGGACCGCCAGCTCCTGGGCGGGGTCCTCCAGGCGGCAGACTGTGATGCGGTTGGCTGTGGCGCGGACCAGGACCTTCTGCCTCGCCGTCACCTGGGAGGCAGGAACCGAGTAGTGGTCGGACTCGAACGAGATCAGACAGTCCTTGCCCACCGTGCGCACGTGCTCATCGAAGATCTCGTACTCCGTAGCCGGAAGCGGGCCCAGTGCGGCGTGATCGGTTGCGGCGGCCTCGGCGATGACTTGCCCGTGCGTGCGATGGACTTGGCCGCGGCGGATCTTCACCCACCGGGCGAACGCGGCATCGGCATCGCCGACCGAGCGGAACCGGCGACCGGCCACGACGTGGTCACGCACGATATCGACCTGCCGCTCCACCCGGCCCTTGCCGGTGGGCCGGTAGGCGGCCAACACATCGATGTCGTACCCGTAGTGGCCGGCGAACGCGGTGGCTGCGGCGGTGACCGGGACTGCCTTGCCCGGGGCCACGTGGCGGCGCACCACGGTCTTGAGGCGGTCGTAGACGATCGCTGCCGGGACTCCGCTGAAGTGGTCGAAGGCCCGCCGGTGGCAGTCGAAGAACGTCGCGGCATCCATCGAGGTCACGAAGCAGCAGAACGGATCTCGCGAGTACGACAGCGTCATGTGGAACGAGTAGACGCGCACGCCGGTGCCCAGCAGGTCCCCCTCATCGCCCCAGTCGACCTGGGCCTGAGCCCCGGGCAGGGTGGCAATGCGCCGGTGCAGACTCCCCGCTCCGGGTTCGTCGAGGCCGAGCTCGGCGCGGATCTGAGGGCGGCGGGAGCGGCAGTAGGTTTTGACCCGCTGATAGTGCACATGCACGTCGTGCTCGTCGGCGAGACGCTCGCAGATCACGGTGGCCTTGAGGTCGATGCAGGCTCGCAGCATCGCATCGATCAGCGCTGCGATTACCTCGGTGATGGCCACCTTCTGCGTGCCCTTGCGCGAGGGCGCCGACGGGGGCGCCGTCGGGGAATCCTCGGCCAGGTACTTGCGTACCGTGCGCCAGTCACAGCCGCACTCGCGACCGATCTCGGCGTACGTCATGCCGGTGGCATGCAGCTGTTTGAAACGTCGGATATTCATCCAGGACTCCTGATCCGCCGATCATGGGGGTGGGCCACCCTTCGGAAATCGTCAACTTGCCGGAAGACGACTCCAAGGGTGGCCCACCCACCTCGGCGAACAACTACGGAACACCGAACATCGACCTACATATGAACCTGTCCCCAAACCGACGTATCAAGGTGTACGCGGACATGCGCGGATCGGAGAGTTTCTCTGGGGGGTTTTCCGACACGGCCAGGGTACGTTCTCGGCGGGCCACTGTGGGGGCAGCACTCGTGGAGCGGTTGCCGACTTTTCCTGACGCTCCAATGGAACAGGTGCTCGAAGCGCGAGATGAGCTCTCCGACGGTCGCGCGCGGTACAGGACGTCGGTTAAGAGCCTTGCCGATAAGCTCCAGTCATCGGCGCTGGACGCAACGCTCCCGAGTGAGATCGACGAGCTATGGCATGACGAGGTGCGTCCAAGCCTCGAAGGCCTGCGAGAAACGGCGTCTAGGACCCGCGTCGCAGTGGAGACGAGCAAGCGCCTTCTGACGGAGGGGTACGGCCTGCCGACCCTGCTGGTGACAATCGCCAACGTCCCCGACCTGGCGGTCATGCTCCCTTCTGCGGCCGCAATAGGCGCGGCTGCTGGGAGGGTGGCCGCCGCAGGTGCTGGAGAGGCATTCAAAGCCCGCTCCGCCGTGCGGAACCATGACCTCGTGTATCTACTGGATGTCGACAAGAAGCTTGGCCGCGCGACTCGTTGAACAGACCCTATGCGGTTCTGAGAATTCGGCCGGGGTCACTGCGCCATCTTCTGCTGCCGGCGTTTCTCTCGAACAAGCACCCTCCGTCGGGAACGTTCGTGGTGCGTAGCCCCCCGCGGGCGTTGGCGAACGGAGGCGGGGGGCTGCGGAGGAGTTGAGATGCTCGGAACCTGGCGATGTCGGGTGCTGGTGGCATAGTTCCTTAGGTGAGAGTCGACATTCCTGAAGGCGCCCCCCGGCAGCGGTTCATGCGATACGTCCGTCCCCCCGGAGAGGCTCCTGGTAAGAGCGGTACGTCGCCATTTCCCCTGCGGCCAGCAACTCGCCCGTTGCGGGTTGGGCTCGATATGCGGACGTTAGCCCTACCAGTTGAAGGCGACTTACTGGATATCTTGCGGCGCGAAGATGTCGATCCGTTCTTGCTAGTTCAGCACGAGGACCCGGACCCAGACGAGTGGATGCGCGCGCTTGAGACCACCACATTTCACCGTGTTGGATACAGCTCGATCAATGAGTCGACTCGAACGTTCGACTCGGTTGACGTCAGCGTGAAAACCATCGAAAGTGGCAGCACGCGGCGAATGCGACGGGCGGGGTTCTTCGATGTCTACACGCAACTCGACGGGGTGGACGCAGGTCAGCGGACCGGCGACGATCTGGATCCGGAAGACCGCTACAGGGCAGCGGCTTTCGCCTGCTCAGCAGCGAACCTCGGTATCGATGTGATCGTAACGAACGCCCCTACTGTGGGCCGCGCAGACGTCGCCGACAATGATCTCGTTGCAAGCGTCACACCCGACGATCTATTCCCAATTTTTGGCCACTACCTACGTTGTAGCGGCAACCACAACATTAGGACCACCACAGGCGGACTAATTGGAGGTGGGACGTGGAGGAGTACGCATAGTGCCGGATCGATATCTGAGCTCTATGCTGCCGGTATCGACAGTGGAATGACTTACTTCGAGTGTCTCAATATCGCTGCATCGCTCCAGGGCGACGCGTCTTTGGTGGGCGGGCTGAACTCGATTCGAACACGACTCGCCCGAGCGGCCAGGGCACTTGATGCCTTGCTTGCTGTGCTCACTAACCCGGTGGGTGGGGGCGCGGCAGCCACGGATGTTACCGAAGCTGCTGCGGAGGCATTCGACCGTGAACTTCTGTACCTTTGCGCTGCGTTCGATGGTTACGGTCGGCTGTATTCCTTCTTGATTAATACAAGAGGCAAGCCTGCGCGACACACCCTCACCTCACGAACCTTTCTTTCGGACACCTTTCTCCCCCTTTATCCACGCGTGGATACCGCAGACGTCGAAGCCGGCCAGCAGTTTGCCCACATCTGCGCCAAGCTACGACACCAAATCCATGAGTCGGTTCTACGGGCCGGTCGCTACCTATCGCGTCCGTATGGGAGCGCGAAGACTATGGCGCTCGACCTCACAGGACTCGAGTATTTCGACCCGGACGCGACTTCGCTGACTCAGGCACAGGTCGACCGGCTCGGGGTGTGGTGGGCAGATTCAACCGACCCCTTCGGGCAGCCGGTTTATGTCGCCGATCTCGCGACCATAGCCACAACGCTGATGGTCACTGCACTCGAGTATCTCGATGCCTTCTCGCGCATAATCCTGTGCAACAAGCCGATCAATGCTCCTCATCCGCACCCGGTGCTGGGCTTTGCTCCCGATGACGGAACCCCACTACCCGAACCTAGCGAAACAGAGCTATACCATAGGAAATTGTTCGGTTGGCACGGCGGTGTCAGCGCTGCGAGATGATATCCATTCCGCGCGTCTGAATGTCAAGTTCCGGCTAGGTCGGAGAAGCGGGCCGAGGGTTGCCGCGAAATCCGAGAGCGGTCGAGTTGACGTCATTGGATTCTAGACAACGTTAGCTTTACATAAGGCCTGGTTAGCGGCGTGGATCCACGGTCTTCGGAACGTGTACTGATCCGGTTGGCGGGGATGGCGTAGCCACTCTGATGCCGCTGGGGTTACGCGTGAAGGGGTTCCGATGGTGGCGTCTCGGCGTCGGTGGATTCGCGCATACCGTTCTGAGGGCTCTCCAGGGACGACCACTGTCGGGTGGCGGAAGGATGCCGCACAAATCGAGCAAGTTTCCGAGGACAACAGACCGGCAGCGATTAGCGTGGTTGGCGCCGTGGTCTCTCATTAGTGGACTCGATGGTGAGCCAGCGTCTGAGGCGCGACGGCGAGATTCCGCAGTTCTTCGCGACCTGGGCCGCGGATGCGTAATAGTCGCGGAAGGCCCAGCTCACCTTTGCGGAATCTGCTTGGGAAACGTCTCCGGCACGGTGCACATCCTTCCAGCGGAGACATATCGTCGACGCAGATCGATTGTCACTTGTTGGTGCAGCAGTCCCCTGTGTGGCGCTGTGGTGAGCGCCCTGTTGTCGAGGTCAAAACGCTGAGGAGCCGGCGTCGACCGCAAGTGTGGTGCCGGTAACGAAGGATGCTCGGGAAGAAGCAAGCCACACGGCCGCCTCCGCGGCCTCTGCGGGGTCGCCCAGTCGTTTGATGGCCTGCCGTGCCACGAGCTCGTCACGGGACTCGGCTGAGAGCTCCGCCAGCAGGGGCGAGTCGATCGCCGCGGGCGCCACGGCGTTGATCCGGACGCCGCTGTCTCCGTACTCCACGGCGGCCGAGCGGGTAAGACCCACAACAGCGTGCTTCGAGGCCGCGTATCCCGCGTATCCGGGTAAACCCCGGATCCCCGCTGCGCTCGCCATATTGACGATCGCTCCCGATCCCTGCGCGATCATGACCTCGAGCTGAGCTTTCATGCCAAGGAACACGCCCTTGGTGTTGATTCCCATGACCCAGTCGAATGCTTCCTCAGTGATGTCCAGGAAAGGAGTCTGCTGTTCAACACCGGCATTGTTGAACGCGAAGTCCAATCGCCCGAACTCCTCGACCACTGCTGCAACTGTGCGGCGCTGGTCATCCAGTGAAGTCACGTCGATGTACTCGATGCGCACCTTTCCACCGGTGTCCGTAATAATTTCAGCCGTTCCCTCCAAGCGCTCCCTCTGGGCAGGCAGGTCAGCGATGACCACGTTGCCACCTTCGCGAGCGAAGGCAACCGCCGCTGCGCGGCCGATGCCCCCCGCGGCTCCGGTAACAAGTCCATTGAGTCCCTCGATAAGCATGATTGCCCCTTTCCTCTTACGATTATCGCTGAATGCTAGGCAACGCCAGTGACTGGGCTGCGACTGCAGTTCCTGATCCGATCTAGTCAAACGTGGTCTATTGAGTGTGTTAGCGAGCCACTGAAGCAGAGCGTCAAGGAAACAGCCCTACAATGGCAGCCAGGGAAAGCGTGGACGACAAACGTGCAGACGTGGACATGGGGGCCTTTCGTGACAGTTGCGTCCCACATCGCGGGAGAGCGAGCACACAGGTCACCCGGTGACGGTGCCCGAGATGAACCATACGCCCGAAGTAGTACACCTGTGCACCTTTTGAGGATGAAATCACATATGCACGACGCTGCAAGCGGCCAGAAGCGCGCGACCGAACGCCGCGACGCGATCCTCCGGGCTGCCCTGGAGCTTCTAATGCATGACGGTATGTCTACCGTCACCCACCGTCTGGTCGCGCGGGCCGCCGAAGTCCCTTTAAGTTCCATCCGTTACTACTTCAAGACCCGCGAGCATCTTCTTCAAGCGTGTGTGCAGCAAGTCCTGACTGAACGCGCAACAGAAGCCGAACACGTGCTCGAGCAAGCACGTCCCGAGACGACGGCCGACGAGGCGGCGCGGTTGTTCCTGCGGGCGTTCTACGGGCCGGACCTCAGTGACACGATGCTCCTGGGCATCGTGGGCATGGCCCTTGACTGTGCCCGCGGGACACACGAGCTGTCACACCTTCTCCGAGAACAGCGCGTGATCATGGATCGTGATCTCTCCGAACTCCTGCGGAGATGCGGACGGCCTCACCTTCGAGTGTCATTGGCCGCCGCGGTCGTCGACGGAAGCCTGCTCAACGCCAGTGCACTGCGTCACAATAATCTCGCCGACATTGCGATAAACGAATTATCGGCACTCCTCGAGTGACCTCTCCTCGGGTCGGCTCTGTACGAGATCCGGGCTAGCATGGAGTCATGATTTTCATCGTCGCAAAACACCAGATCAAGCCCGAGTACGTCGACCGTTTCCCTGAAATGGTCCGTGCCTTCACCGAAGCCTCCCGCGCCGAGGAGGGGAATCTGTTCTTCCAGTGGTCTCGCAGCCTGGACGATCCCAACGAGTTCGTGCTCATGGAGGCTTTCCGGGACGGCGCGGCCGAGGCTCACGTCACGAGCGCGCACTTCGCCGCTGGGTTGGAGGCAATGCGCCCGGCACTGGCCGCTACCCCGAAGATCATCAGCCGCCAGGTCGAGGGTGAGGGCTGGGACGAGATGGGCGAACTGCAGGTCGATTAATCTGCCTCTGGTCACACGCGAGCCGTGGTAGGTCGGTCAGATGTGGCCACGTAAGACTGGCCCCCTTGTGTGGCCGCTTGAAGCGGCCACACAAGGACATTCGGCCTAGCTCTGACAAGTAGTGAGAAACCCCCGGCATCACCGTCTCCATCAGCACGATTCAATTCCGCCAGCTGGGTGTATGTGGCAGCTGGGGTGAGACAGAATCGTCTACCAGCCCCGAGCCTTCCACTGGGCTAAGTGGGGCCGTTCAGCACCGAGCGTGGTGCCATTGCCGTGGCCTGGATGGACAACGGTCGAGTCTGGCAGTTGGTCGAAGATCCTTTCGGTGACATCGGTGATAAGGGACAGGAACCGATCCGGATCATCTTCGGTGTTACCGACGCCGCCCGGGAAGAGCGAGTCGCCCGAGAATAGATGCGCAGGGCCCCGGGGATCACGGTAAAGCAACGCTATGGACCCCAGCGTATGTCCGCGGAGCTGAATCACTTCAAGCTCAATGTCTTCGAACGATCGCACTTCTCCGTGACCCAACGCTATGTCTGTCGGCACAGTAATGGCTTCGATCTCGTCCTCGCCAGCTGCGGTCGGGGCCTTGGTTACCTCTTTCACTTCCCCCAACGCGCGCACATGGTCCCAATGTGAATGCGTGGTGATGATGGCGGAGACGTGAGTCGTAGCGTCCGTGTCTTCCTGCGCATCAGCGAGGAGGGAAAGAATGGCCGGGGCGTCGTCGGCGGCATCGATGAGCACTTGCGCGCCGCTGGTCTTGGAGGTGAGGATGTACACATTGTTGTTCGTCTCTGATACCGAAATTGTGCGGATAGTGAGTCCGGGCAGGTTGTACATCGCGGTCACTCCTCGTGGTTAGTGGTGATAGATGGTGAACTGATCATGCCGGGGTTCTCGGGGTCGATGGGAACAGCGCTCTCTTCGTGCGAGCTTCTCAGTGGCCAGTTGGCGCCGCTGTGAGGCCGGCGCCGATCGCGGTCAGAGCGCCGACGATGCCGAGAAGGATAACGATCAGCCGACCGATTCGGGCCGGCACTACGCGGTGCAGCAGGTTTCCAGCAATGAGGCCGGCCGGCAGACCGACGGCCGTGAACACCCACATCATCGGCTCTAGAACGGGTGCTGAATTGGGGGTAGAGATCGTAACTGCGCCTGCGCCGATGAGAGAAGTCAGGACCACGAAAGGCTGCATTGTTGCTGCGAACGCCTGGTGGTCCCAACGCGTGGCAATCGCGTAAATGGACATCGGTGGTCCGCCGATGCCTGACATCGTCACCAACATCCCGGTAGCTGTACCCGCAGCAAGCGAAGCAGGAACCGGTGGCGCCTCATACGTTGTTTTGCTTGCTACCAGGGAGAGTCCGATTCCGAGCAACAGCACAATGCCGACTACCACCCTGAACGTTGCGACATCGAGTGAGCGCACGACAAGTGCCCCGAGCACTGCTCCGGCGACACTTGTGACCGAAAGAAGGGCGAGCCGTCTCCAGTCGACATCCCGACGCACCGTTCCGAGAAGAAGGAAGGCAGCAGTGGCACCACAGAGGTTGGCGAAGACCACGCCTTGCTGTCCGGGTAGGAGCAGGATCGCAAGGGGTGCGACAACCATCGCGAAACCCATCCCCGCGATTCGCTGTAAAGCAGCGCCCGCTACAACGGACACCGCGAGGGCTAGTTCGGCCGCGGGGAATAGCAAAGCAGACCCCTCAACCGTCGGCTGGCATACGTCGAGAGACGGAGACGACCTGGTGGCCTCGTGCGGTGGTCTCATTCACGATCGCGGAATCTGCGTAGAGGTTGCCGCTGGGCCTGGGAATGTCTGAGCCAGCACTGACTCCGAGCGCCAGGAGTCCGGCGCGCAGCGTGAGGTCGATCACCACGCTGCGCTTTACTGAACCCGCGCTGACGGGTGCCATAGTGGTGGTCATGAAGAACTCCGGAGAACAGGCAGAATTGGCCGTCTGGGGCGGGGCGTGTCACGCGGTTCCTGCGGGCGCCGGAATGGACTGTAACCAGTAGTTGGTACGGTCGTACTATCCTGGGGGTATACAGGGGGTACACACGCTGGGGTCAGGCGTGAAAGGCTCCAATAGCGGCATCTCGGCGTCAGGAGGTCCGCGCACAGTGCACTGACGCGGCTGACTGGCTTAACCCGCTGGCTGTCGAGATCCGCTCCCTGGGAGGGCGGGGGAGCGGGCCTTGCCGCGTGTGGCGCCGCCACCGACCACGAACCACCGCCGCTGATGGGGCGGATTGCGAGGCCCGGGCGCCGGCAGAGCAAGGGGCCTGCTTGTGGGGGCCGGTGCGCAAGGCGGGATGGGGTGGTGTTGATGGGCGAGGCCAGCGATCAGTGGCCGGCGTGGGGGTCCGTAGCTGCTGAAGCTGCCGCAATTGCCGTGGTCGGTGCGGCTTTGTCGTGGCGTTGGCAGTTGGCGAAGTGGTCGCCGTCCGCGAGCTGGTGGGAGAAAGTGGCCTCAGGTCGATACTGGGGAGAGCGGGATTCGGCGTCGGCCCACAACCGGGTCACCATGCTGGTCCGGTGATGTGATCGGACCAGTGGCCAGCCAAGGCGGCCGGACTGATTCCCAGAGAAGCCGATGTGATCAAGCTGATCGTGCAGGGGCTGTCCAGCCAGGACATCGCCGAACGCTGCTACCTATCGGCCAATTCGGTGAAGTCCTTCATCCGCTCGGTGCACCGAGAATACGAGTGGCCACTCGCGCCCAAGCGGCATGGGGAACCGTGCCGTTATCTTACCGTAACGCTTCACGCAGCAGTTTCGGGGGGTTGTGACGACTTTGTTGCAACCAGCGTACCGGCTACGCTCCATTTTGGTCGGTAGATGACAAGTATGGAACAGCGCTGTTTCATCGCGTTTTTCGTCGCTAACGGGTTGGCGCGCCCTCCGCGAGCAGCCCTCTCGGTACCTGGTTGTTCACCTGAAGGTCCTCATGACTTCTGTGTGGACTTTGCCGTGCGCCGTGGCTTGGTTTCGTCTAGTAGCGAATTTGTAGGAATGGGAGACATGGTGGATCACCCGAGCGAAGACGGCCTCGTCGGCAGGCCGACCGTGGAAGTTCCACGTGCGACCACCGTCGCGGGTGGATCGATGCGCGTTTCGGATAACGATGCGGGCGAGGCCGACTCGCTCCAACCGCAGCAGGGTTCGGGCACGCCGCGATTGATTGCAGTCGTCTCAGCGGTAGTCGGAATTCTCGCGTCGATCGCGATACCGTTCCTGCCGGTGCAGCAGACCGAGGCGAAGGTCGTGTGGCCGCAGAACAATTCGTTGGCGGGCGTGACGGCGCCGTTGGTTTCGTACTCGCCGACCGACCTCCGCGTCTTCATTCCATGCGCATCTGTCAGCGAACTGGCCGGTGGGGATGGCGGGGTGCTGGTGTCGACTGCACCGGTTGGGGCGCCGGAACCGGGTCGGGCGTTAACTGCGCGAGTGGTCGTCGGCGACGGGACCAACGCACGACTGGAAGTGATCTCGCGACACACCATCTTGCTCTCGACGCCTGCTGGCTCTCTCTCCGGGACGGATTGCGCTGTGTCGATCTCATCGACTCCGACCGAGACTGTCGCTGGCGTTACTGGCGGCGGGCCAGCTGATACTGAGCAGGTCTTTAATCGTGATCTGCGTCCGCAGATGGTGGGGGTCTTCTCGGATCTCGACGGTGAAGCGCATGATGGGCTGCGGGTCGAGGCGACACTCGATACGCGTTTCACCACGTCGCCGACTGCGGTGAAGCTGACGATAATGGCGGTTGCTGTACTGGCCACCGCGTTTGCTTTATGGGCGTTGCACCGGCTCGACATGGTCGATGGCCGGCGCTCGCGCAGAGTTCTTCCTTCGCTGCGGTGGTCATTCACCCGCATCGATGCCGTAGTGGTCGGGACTCTGGGCTTGTGGCACGTTATCGGCGCAAACACATCTGATGACGGCTACCAGCTTGGTATGGCACGCGCCGCTGGCGAGGCCGGCTACATGGCGAATTACTTCCGTTGGTTCGCTGTTCCCGAAGCGCCTTTCGGGACCCCGTTCTACGACGTGCTGGCCTGGATGACTGAGATTTCCACTGCGAGCGTGTGGATGCGGTTGCCGGCACTTGTCGCGGGGCTTGTGGCGTGGTGGCTGCTCACCCGAAAGGTGGCCCCAAGGCTTGGCGCGGCGGCCTCTCGATCAACCTCCCTCCCAATGTGGACTGGCGCCATTGTTTTTCTCGCGTGTTGGTTGCCATTCAACAATGGGCTGCGCCCAGAACCAATTGTCGCGGCGGGGGTACTTTCAGCCTGGTACTTGGTGGAGCGAGCAATCGCTACTCATCGGCTCTTTCCCGCTGCCGCAGCAATCTTGGTTAGTGCCCTGACGGTCACTGCGGGACCGTCCGGTCTCATTTGCTTCGCAGCGCTACTTGCGGGCGCAGGTCCGATCGCCCGCATCATTTTCGATCGTGTGCGGACTCAGGGCTACCTCCCACTTGTGCTGCCACTAACTTCTGCAGGCCTGGTTATCCTCACCGCGATTTTTGCAGACCAGACTCTGGCGGCGATCCTAGAGATGCAGCGCGTACATACGATCCCGCCGAGTGAGCCCTGGTTCAACGAGTTCCGGCGCTACCAGTGGCTGCTAGAGGACAGCGTTGACGGATCGCTTGCGCGCCGCTTCGCAGTCTTGACCATGGTTCTCTGCCTGGTCACGGTGACGCTGGCGCTTCTCCGGCGTTCTGGTCGAATTCCGGGAATCGCTGCCGGCCCGGCGCGACGGATCGTGGGTACGACCGTGGGTGCCATGGTGCTCATGATGTTCGTTCCCACCAAGTGGACTCATCACTTTGGCATTTACGCAGGTTTGACCGCCTCTGTCGCGATCATCACGGCTGTAGCAGTCTCCCCAGCGGTGATGCGATCACGCCGCAACCGCGCATTCTTCGCCGCGGCTGTCGCGGGCGTTGTGGCCGTTTCCTTCGCAGGAAGAAACGGTTGGTGGTACGTCTCGAGTTGGGGGGTGCCGTGGTTCGACAAGCCGCCATCAATCGCCGGCCACGGGTTCGCTGTGACCTTTCTTGCCGTGGCAGCGATATTCCTGGCGGTGGCCGCATGGTTCCACATTCACCCGGTCGCCTCGACCCGTACAGACCCGCCATCGCGGTGGTGGTCCATCCCGATTCTCAGTGTCGCCGCGGCGGCGATGGTCCTGTTCGAGGTCTTGTCGCTCGCGAAGGCCGCAGTCTCGCAGTTTCCGGCTTATTCAATCGGTCGATCGAACATCGATGCGCTGAGCGGATCGCCGTGTGGCCTGGCCAATGACGTCTTGCTCGAATTGGACCCCAACGCGTCGATGCTGCGACCAATCTCAGGCGATGTCGGCGCAGGCCTCTCCGCCGGACGTAGCGAAGGATTCGGCCCCAACGGCGTGGTAGCGGACCTCACACCCGATGAGGACAAATTGCCTGCTGGCACCGCGAACACCGTTGACATAAGCGATACTGATGAACAGAAGGCAAGCGGAACAGCAGGTACCGAAGGCGGTTTCGGCGGTGAGGGCGTCAACGGCAGCACCGTCGCACTGCCGTTCGGCCTGAATCCCGCCACCACACCAATCCTCGGAAGCGTCGGAGGCTCCGGCCCAACCGCAGTGACGTCCGAGTGGTATCACCTGCCCGAGCCGGACGCAGCAGGGTCGCGCGGGGAAATTGTCTCCATCGCCGCAGCCGGTCGCATCCGCTCCGTAGACAGCGACGGCGTGGAAACGTACGGACAGAAGCTTGAACTTGAGTACGGCGCTCTGGCCCCCGATGGTTCGGTAACAACTCTCGGCGCAGCTCTTCCCATTGACATCGGTCCGAGTCCCTCGTGGCGAAATCTCCGAGTCCCGCTCGATCAACTCCCGTTCGAGGCAAACGTGGTTCGTATTGTTGCCGCTGACAGCGACATCCACGAAGACCAATGGCTGGCGTTCACGCCACCTCGCGTGCCCAAAACACAGGTCTTGCAAGACGTTCTTGGTAGTTCCACTCCCGTGTTGTTGGACTGGGCGGTGGGCCTGAACTTCCCTTGCCAAGATCAGATGCTCCACGCCAATGGCGTCGCAGTGGTCCCCGAGTATCGAATTTCACCGGATCACGACGGGGCCCTCATCACCAGCTTGTGGCAGGACCGCCACGGCGGGGGGCCACTCGGTTGGACTGAGATGCTGCTCAGTGCTCGCACCATCCCCTCCTACTTGTCCAATGACTGGTCGCGTGACTGGGGCTCAGTCGAACAGTTCGAGCAGATCGACCGAGAGGCTGAGCCGGCGCAACTCGACACGGCCACTACAACGCGGTTCGGGATGTGGACGCCCGGCCCGATAAACACATCCTCGTGAGGCCCGCCACGGACGTGGGCCCGCCCGTCCTGGAGGTGTCGCGGCGATGAGAAGGGGAATCGACGGCCTGGCCCAGGACACGGAGGCGAAAGGGGGCGACGACCGGGGCCGCGATCCCTGCGGCGGGCGCCCCCTTGGCCTGCACCCCTATCCCGGCATGGACCGTGACCGCCGCCTGGCCGTGCTAACCGGGTTCCTCGGCGCGTTCCTGGCGATCCTGGCCGGCTTCCTGCCGGTTCACCAGGACGCCGCCGAGGTGCGCTGGACCGCCGGGCCCGACTACGCCTCCGTCACTGCCCCGCTGGTCTCCGGGCGGCCGCTCGACCTGACCATCACCGCTCCCTGCGCCCCGCTGGCCCAGGTACCCCCCGGCACCGTGGTCTTCTCGACCCTGCCCGAGGCGGCGCCGGGGCGGATCTCCGACGGACTGGTGGTGCAGCGCTCCACCGACGCCGCCGGGAACCCCTCGATCGACGTGGCGGTCCGCAACATCACCCTGCTCTCGGTTCCACTGTCCACGTTGCGGGACCCGGCGTGCGGGTCGCTCCTCGTGCGGGCCGAGGTCGGGGTGCTGGTGGCCGAGTTCACCGGCCTGCCCGAGGACCCGGACGACCCCGTCCGCGCGGCCGTCCCGGGCAGCATGCGACCGCAGGTCACCGGGGTGTTCACCGACCTCACGCCGACCACCGCCCCGGAGGGCCTGGCGGAGTCCACGGTGGAGATCACCGTCGACTCCCGGTACTCCTCCAGCCCCACCCTGGCCAAGCTGGTGCTGATGGTGCTGGGCGTGCTGGCCACCATCGCGGCGGTGGTGTTCCTGCACCGCCTCGACGGGATCGACGGGCGCTCCGGCCGGCGGTTCGTGCCGCGCTCCTGGACCCGGTTGTCCGCGGTCGACGGCGTGGTGGTGGTCGTCCTGGGCTTCTGGCACCTCGTGGGAGCCAACACCTCCGACGACGGCTACCTGCTCACCATGGCCCGCTCGGCCGGGCCCAGCGGATACATGGCCAACTACTACCGCTGGCTCGGGTCCCCGGAGTCGCCCGTGGGGTGGTACTACGAGATCCTGCGGGTGTTCGCCGAGGTGTCCACCGCCAGCCCGTGGATGCGCCTGCCGACCCTGGTGTGCGGCATCCTGGCCTGGTTGATCATCAGCCGGGAGGTGGTCCCGCGCCTGGGCAGACTCGCCCGCACCTGGCACCGGCCGCGCTGGACGGGTGCCGCGTTGTTCCTGGCGTTCTGGATGGCGTTCAACAACGGACTGCGACCCGAGCCCGTGATCGCCCTCGGTGCGCTGCTGACCTGGTCCCTGGTGGAACGGTCCATCGCCACGCGCAGGCTCGTGCCGGGCGTCGCCGCGATCGGCGTGGCCGCGTTCTCCCTCGGCGCCGGTCCCACCGGGCTCATGTGCGTGGCCGCGCTGGCCGCGGGCGCGCGCGAGTTCGTCCGCATGGTCCGCCGGCGCGCCGGGGTGATCGGCTGGACGCCGATCCTCGGTCCCGTCCTGGCGGTGGGGCTGGCCCTGCTCTACACCGTGTTCGCCGACCAGACCGCCGCCGCGGTCCTGGAGGCAGCGCGCATCCGCACCGAGCTGGGCCCCAGCTTGCCCTGGTACGGCGAGAAGGACCGCTGGGAGGCACTGTTCGGCGTCTCCGCCGACGGCGGGGTGGCCCGGCGGTTCCCCGTCCTGCTCATGCTGATGTGCCTCGGGCTGGTGACCGCCGTGATGCTGCGCCGCGGCCGGATCCCCGGCGCCGCGGCCGGACCCTCCCGCCGGCTCATCGGCGTGATCGCCGGGTCCCTGCTACTGCTGGTGTTCACCCCCACCAAGTGGACCCACCACTTCGGCGTCTTCGCCGGTCTCGCCGGGGCCCTGGCCGTCCTCGCGGTGATCGCCCTGCGGTCCTCCACAGTCTCCCTGCGCCGCAGTCGCTGGCTCGTCGGCGCGGCGCTGTGCCTGGTCGTCGGACTGTCCACCGCGACCAACAACACCTGGTGGTACGTCTCCGACTACGGCATCCCGTTCTCCGGCTCCTTCCCCGACATCCTGGGGGTCCAGATCCAGTACGTCGCGTTCGTCGCCGGCCTGGTGTGCCTGGTGGTGGCCGGGTTGATCCACGCCGCGATCCTGCCCGACGCGCCCGGCCGTGCGATCGCCCGCCGGTTCTCCCCAGCCCTGCCGTTCGTGCGGTCGGCGTCGGGGACCCCCGCCGCCCTGGCCCGCGACCGCCGGGCCGGGGCCGGCCGCGGCCCCGGGATCGACGGTGCACCACTGACGATCGTGGCGTTCTCCGTGGTGATCTTCGAGCTCGTCTCCGCCGTGACCGCCGTGTTCGTCCAGTCCCCGGCCTACACGGTCGGTCGTGCCAACCTACGCGCGCTCAGCGGGCAACCGTGTTCGCTCGCCGACTCGGTGCTGGTGGAGGAGGACTCCAACGACGGACTGCTCCGGGCGGTGGGCGCCGGACCGGAGATCTCCCTGGGTGCGGGCGTGGTCGACGGCTTCGCGCCCAACGGTCTGCCCGACACGATCACCGTCGACAGCGAGGAGGCGTCCGGCTCACTGGCCCTGTCGGACTCCGGCGAGCGTCAACCCGGCGACGGCGTGGACGCCGGCACCACCGGCGGCCGGGGCGCGGTCACCGTCAACGGCTCCACCGTCGCACTGCCCTTCGGCCTCGATCCCGAGACCACCCCGGTCCTGGGCTCCTACCGCCGCGGACCCCAGGTCGCCGCCGAACTCACCTCTGCCTGGTACCAGCTGCCCGCCCGCCGGTCCAACAGCCCGCTGCTGGTCATGGCCGCCGCCGGCCGCATCGGCCCGGGCGACCTGACGATCGAGTACGGCCGGCCGGGCCGGGTCGGGGCTTCCGGCCCCACCGATTTCGAGGTCATGGGGTCCACCACGCCCATCGACATCGGCCCGGCCCCAGCCTGGCGCAACCTGCGGATCCCCCTGGCCTCGATCCCCACCGACGCCGAGGTGGTGCGCGTGGTGGCCACCGACGGCAACCTGGACCCCGACTGGTGGCTGGCCGTGACCCCGCCGCGGAACCCACGCCTGCGCACCCTCGACCAGGTCGTCGGCCACACCGACCCCGTGCTGGTCGACTGGGTGGTGGCACTGGCCTTCCCCTGCCAGCGCCCGTTCGTGCACAACGGTGGCGTCGCCGAGATCCCCCGCTACCGCATCCTCGCCGACCGCGAGTCCGCTGCCGCCGCGAACTGGTGGCAGAGCGCGGGCGGCGGCGGACCCTTGCTGTGGACCACCCAGACCGTGGAGGCCGTCACCGTCCCCACCTACCTCGACCACGACTGGTCCAGGGACTGGGGTTCACTCCAGCGCTTCGAACCCCACGATCCCGGGGCCGACCCAGCGGACCTCGTCCGCAGCGACTCCGTCCGGTGGGGCTGGACCACGCCGGGTCCCATGAACTGATTCTCGCCGACAGCTGGTGCCCGCTCAATTCATATGTACCGCCGCGGGCGAAGAAACCGGGTGCAGAGAGCAGCACGCTGCGATGCTCTCTAGCTTCGTTGCATCACTACGCTCACCATCAGTTCCGTACTGCAATCTCCGGATCTGACAGTGAGCACACCTGCGGCGACGCTACTTCGGAGTTCTTACATTCCTTGTTAAAGATAGGCCGCTTAGCCTGAGCGAGGCCCTTCAGTTAAAGTGCTGTGTGACGGCCTCTGCGAGTTCGCGTCTCAATGGGTGTCAATGTCATACACGCCAGGAGTGAGGGTCGTCATGATGGTGTCGATGATCTGGTGGCGGGGCGGGCCAGTACGTCTTCGATCGCTTGTTCCATCGTCTTGAGCGCTTCGGCCAGTGCGGGCTCGGTTTCGGTGAGGGGTTCGCTGTAGATGTACGTAAGGATTGATCCGAGGTCCATGTGCCCCTTGACGACCCGTCTCAGTGCGTCGCGCACGGTGCCCGAGTGCGGCTCGGCCCGCTGGATGGCGTGTCGGCTGAGTTCGGTCACGTGGTGGACGACGGCGTGGATGAGGTCGGCGCGTTCGGGGAAGTAGCGGTGCACTGTGGTGCGCCCGACCTGGGCCGCGGTGGCGCGGTTAACCTACGAAGACCCACAACGGTATACTCGTGTTTCATTATCGAAGTTGGTAACCCAGTCGGCTCTGTGCTGACATGCGCTGCTCGTGGGCTGAGCTTTCAGCCGCTCGGTGACTGATGCCCAGGCAGTGGCTTGCGTACGTGAAGGCCGGGCTCGCTGGTTGCTTTCCAGATCTGCTCTAGTGGGGCGCTCGGCCTCAGCTGCTTGCGTCTATTGCCTTGCCGCAGACAACGTGTGCTGTCAGCCAATGTGTCACCTGAGGGTGCTGCTCACAATCCGAGGACCGCGCGGGCGATGAGGAAGTAGATGATGAGCCCGGTGGCATCGGTGACCGTGCTGATGAAGGGATTGGAGAACACGGCGGGGTCCACTCGGACGGCCTTGGCGATCAGTGGCATCGCTCCGCCGAGCGTGGCCGCGATGGTGCAGAGGGCGAGCAGCGTCAGAGCGATCACCGCTCCGATCTCAGGGCCGTACAGCAGTCCGGTGAGGAGGAGGCCTAGAACCCCGAGCAGGGAGCCGAGTAGGAACCCGACTCGGAGCTCGCGGGTGAGGACCGGGACTAGCTCTCGGGAGGTGAGGTCGCCGAGGGCGATCGCCCGGGTGACTGTGGTGGCCGCCTGGTTACCGGTGTTGCCTCCAATCCCGATGAGAAGTGGCACGAAGAGACTGAGGACGGTCGCCTCGGTCAGTGCGTCCTCGAAGTGGGACAGGATCTGGACGGTCATCGCGGCGCCGACGGCGAGCACGAGTAGCCAGAGAGCCCGCGATCGGACCAGGACAAGCAGACTCGTGGCTAGATAGGGCAGGTCCAATGCGTTAGCACCGCCCTGGCGGGCTGCGTGCTGGGTCTCTTCGCTCTCGAGGATCTCGGTGGCATCGTCGACGGTGAGGATCCCCAGGAGTCGCGATTCGCTGTCGACCACCGGCACGGCCAGCAGATTCCGGTCGGTACAGATGCGGGCGATGGCGGCCGCGGGTTCGGTTGCTACGGCCACGTGGGCGTCGTCTACGAGTTGAGTGACCGGAGTGTCGGCGTCCGCCGCGAGCAGCTCCCTCAGGCCGACGACTCCGACCACGCGGCGCTGGTCATCGAATACTGGAAGCACGTATACGGTTTCGGCATCGCCGATGCCTGCTAGGACGCGTTCCAGCGCTTGCGCGGCGGTGTCCTGGTATCGCGTGGCGATGAACTCGGGGCTCATCCGTCGACCGACTGATCCTGGGGGGTAGCCGAGGACCACCCCGGTCTTTTTCCGCTCGGCCGGGGTCAGCCCGCGCAGCAGCCGGTGAGCGACGTTCGAGGGGAGCTCGTCCAGCAGGCTCACCCTGTCGTCGGGGTCGAGCGAGGCGAACAGTTCGGTGACGTCCTGGTCGAGTAGCCCGGAGACCAGGTCATTTTGAAGTGCGGGGTTGAGGGCCTCGAACACCTCGAGCGCATCGTTTTTGGGCAGCAGCCGGAACACCACGGCGCGGTGCCGCTGGTTCATCCGCTTCATGAGCGCGACCACTGCATATGCGGGAATGGGCTTCAGAAGGTCCGCAGCGCTCGTGAGCTCATCGGTCGTCAGCGCATCGGCGATCTGGCTGCTCAGGGTGTTGAGGTCGGTGACGGGGTATTCCGTGGACATCGCGTACCTTTCCCGGGTCGGGCCAGCGCAGGCGACCCGCTACGGGCCGGTGAGTGAAGGGGACTAAAAGGGTGCGGATGGCGGGGTCAGGATGTATCCGTCGCGGTCGCCGGCCGGGGTTCATGACGACGAGGAGATCGTGATCCCGAGAGAACGCCGGTGTGTGCGACTCGTAGTCCCCACAGGACGCCCACCGTGGTCAGGGCGGCGGCAACGCTTGCGAGGACCGGCGCCACAACGGCGAGCGCCCAGAGTGCACAGGGGCCCAGCGCACTGGCGCCAATAGCCCGCAACTCACACCCTCCGACATCACGCTCGCTCCAAACTTAGCTTTCTGGAAAGTATGGTAACTTAACCCGCCAGGCCGGTAACACGTCGATGATGGGGGCAGGATGCGAGCCGACAACCGAGAGGTCATCCTGGACGCGGCGCGCAGGGTGGTGCAGAACAACGGCGTCACGGGTCTCAAGTTCGACGCGGTGGCTCGCGAGTCCGGCCTCACTCGTCCGGGGGTGATGTATCACTTCCCCCGGCGCGAGCTGCTCGTGCTTGCCACACATCGCTATCTCGCCGGACTGTTCGAGGAGCGGCTGCGCGGCGAGCTCGGGATGCCGTTCGAGGAATCCTCGGCGGACGACAGGTTGCTAGCCTATGTGCGGGCGTGCGCAGGGGTGACGTCCCGCGCAGAGTTGTTGTTCATGCTCGACGGTGCGCTCGACCCTGAGGCATCGACGGTCTGGTCTGAGCTCAACGGCCGGTGGGTGCCTCCGTCGGCTCAGTTGCACGATGGCCCCGCCGGGATGCTGCGGTTCATCATCCGTATCGCCTCGGACGGATTGTGGCTCTATGAGGCCTCCACCGGCGAGCCCCTGACCGAATCCGAGCGCCGCGAGGTCGCCGAAGCGCTCGCCGGCATGCTTGGCAGTGGATCGACAACGGCTGGCGCTGCCCCGGCGCCCGACCCGGCGCGATAGCCCGCGAGTGGCGCGGGTGAGGCGACTAGGCAGGGCTGGCAAACTATACTTTCTAGATGGTAAAGTCCGCGGGGCGTTAGCAGCCGGTCGTGGCGTGCTCGGATCATGAGGATACGCAAGGTGTTGCGCCGGGTGGACATCGCGACGTTTGGCGATGCTTGGGATGTGTTGGCGGAGATGGGCTCCAGGGGTCGTGCCGGTAAGGGCCGTGGGGCGATCGTGTCGTTCGGGGCGTTTCGCGTTCCGACGGGCGAACGCCGGTGGAACTACTGGAGGCTGCGCCGGAAGGTGCGCAGCTGGGCCGTTACGCATATCGCGCGTACCGCTCCAGAGGTGATGGTTATCGCGTTGGACGCGCGGGGCCGCTTGCGCACCGACCGCGCCGAGTCGGCTGGCGCGCGGCTCGCCGAGGACGTGCGCCGGATCCCGGGCATGCTCTACGCCCACGACCTCCCCGTGGTCGTCGTGCTCATCCGGAACGGCAGGCAGCGGGAGCGACTGATCGAGGATCTGGTAGGCGGCGACCTGGGCCGGATCGCGGAAAGTCGCATCGCCGCCTAGTTGTACCCGTCCAGAAGATTGACAGCGGGGGAGTCTGATCGATCGAGAGCCTCCGGGTGGGATGTGGCTTGTCTAAGGCCCGTACCCACCACGGAAGTTCTCGTGTCCCTTGCCGGTGCCGACTTAAGAGACCGTCGAGCGCCGCCTGCTGGAGGAGTTCTTCTCGCTGAGGTCGATCGGATGTCTTTCCCACCGAAGGCGAGGAAGAAAGTGTTCGGTGCTAGCGACTCCCGCCGCGCGGGCCCGTGACCGCCGTCGTTTCGGGGCCGGTCGGGGACCTGGCATCGACGGCGACCTGCTGACGGTCTTGGCGTTCTCCGTGGCGATCTTTAGAACTCGTCTCCGAGCGAACACAGCTCGCCGCTGAGAGCACGCAGGTTGGCTCGCCCGGCCGCAGGGCGATCACCGCCGGGGCCACGACTGCGGACCTCGTCCGCAGCAGTTCCGTCCGATAAGAATGGACCACGCTGGGTCTCATGAACTGATCGTCGCCGACAGCTGGTGCCCATTCACGTTCCCTTACGTGCCACCGCTGGCGAAGAGACTGGGCACAGAAAGCAGTAGACTGCGACGCTCCTGCAGCTTCGCTGCTGCATCACTACGCTCCACCAGTTCCGTACCGCGACGTCCCGGGCATGACGTCGGGCACGCCTTCGGCGAGGATGCTTCGGAGTACTTGCTCCCCTCGTGTAGTGAGTGCGCTCACTCTGAGGGAGGTCCGTCAGGCGACGCGCTGGGTGACGGCCGCCGCGAGTTCCCGGAGTTCGGTGACTCCCGCGGGGGCCAGGAGTGGTGATCCGAGGGCCTCGAGAGCCTTGGTTGTGGCCGCAGAGATGAGGCGTTCGACCTGTTCGACCGCACCGCTCGCGGCGATCGTGTCCTGCGCGACGGCAATCGCCGCGTCCGTGGCGGCCTGGTCCCCGAGCACCGCGTCGAGCGATTCGCGCCCGCGTGCGTCGAGCACGCGTGTCGCGAGGGCAACCAGGGTGGTGCGCTTGCCCTCGCGAAGGTCGTCACCGCTTGGTTCGCCAGTGACGGCGGGGTCGCCGAAGACGCCGAGCAGGTCATCACGTAGCTGGAAGGCGACGCCGAGTGGCAGCCCGAAGGCGCGCAGGACGTCGAGCTGCTCGTCACTCGCTCCGCCGAGCGCCGCCCGGACAGGTACGAGCGGGCTCATACGTTCGCGTCTATGCCTACTGGAGCAACGTCTTCCCGATCAGGTGTGCCATCTCGGATACGGCCTCGTCGGCAGCGGTGAGGGTGCCCACCTCGGTGAAGAAGCTGTGGAACACTCCCGGATACCGATGAAGTTCTGCCACAACACCGTCCGCTGTCAGCCGATCGACATACTGCTCTGCGCTGTCTCGGAGCGGATCGACTTCAGCCGTGATGACTAGGGCAGAGGGAAGTCCTGCCAGAGTCTCTGCCGCAGCGGGAATGGCGTACGGATTGTCCAAATCGTCCGGACCGCTGAGGTAGTTGTCCAAGAACCAGGTGCAGTCCTGGGCCGTGAGGACTGGACCGTCCGAGTACTCGCGGAAGGAAGGGTACTCGGACGGAACGTCGAAGGCGGGGTAGGCCAATGCCTGAAGCCGGATCTGCGGGCCATTTTCATCGCGAGCGCGAAGGCACACGCCGATCGCTAGATTTCCTCCAGCGCTGTCGCCGGCGACGGCGATTGTGTTGCCGTCGAGTCCTTTGTCCGACCCATGATCTCGTACCCAGAGTACGGCTTCGTAACAGTCGTCGTGCGGTAGCGGGAACTTGTTCTCGGGAGCCCGGCGGTAGTCGACCGAGACAACCGCGCATGATGAATCGTTCGCGAGTTTGCGGCAGCACTCGTCCACGCCGTCCAACGTGCCCAGTGTCCAACCGCCGCCGTGGAAGTAGATGATTGCCGGAAGATCGGAGTGTGAGGTCGGACGGTAGAGTCGGATGGGGATGTCACCGTGTCGACCCGTTACCGAGAAATTCTCGACGGAGTGGACGGGTGTGTGATCGCGTGGACGCATCAGGTCGACTATTTGTCGTGCGCCTTGTACGCCGAGCTGGTGAAAAGGCTTCGCCAATACAGTATCCAGGTCATTGGCCAATTTCAAGGCGTCGGGCATCAGGTTCCGGTGAGACCATCTCCCAGATTCAGTCACGTCACGATGTCCTTCCATCCGAGGTATATCGAGGTGCGATTCAGGCACGCGAGTCAGCTTTTAAGCGCAGTATTCCGGTAGGGAATGTGAAATTTCATATGTACTACTAGATTCTTAAGGAGAATCCATCCGAGACAGGCGGTCGCCAAGCGTGCGGAATTGTGATATGAGGCAGTCCAGAATGAGAATAAGTCAGGTTGGCAATTTGATCAAGAATTTGTGCCCCGCGATAACCGGAAGTGCCCGAAAAGTGTGGCTTATCGGGCACTTCCAACCGGTAGGATTTGGGTCAGAGCGCGATGTACTTAGTATCGAGGTACTCTTCGATTCCCTCGAATGCGCCCTCGCGCCCGAAGCCGGATTCTTTGACGCCCCCGAAGGGGGCAGCAGGATCGGAAATAATACCTCGATTGACGCCGACCATCCCCACCTTCAATGCTGCGGCCACGCGCATGGCCCGATCGAGATCTCGGGTGTAGAAGTAGGCAGCCAAGCCGTACTCGGTGGCGTTGGCAGCGGCAATCGCCCCATCTTCGGTGTCGAAGACGGTTATCGCCGCAACGGGACCGAAGATCTCTTCACGGAGCAGGCGGGAGTCCTCCGAGATGAGATCTAGAACCGTCGCGGGATAGAAACTTCCAGGGCCGGAAGGGACTTGGCCGCCGACTCGTACCCGCGCTCCCCGTTCGACAGCGTCAACGACCAGGTCGTGCACCGATGCACGTTGCTTATCGGTGATGAGCGGGCCCAAGTCGGTGTTCTCGTCGAGACCGTGCCCGGTGCGCAGCGCCGCGATGCGTGCGGTGAGTTTGTCTGCGAACTCGTCAGCTACCCCACGCGCAACATGAAAGCGGTTCGCTGCAGTACAGGCCTCACCACCATTGCGCATCTTTGCTGCCATCGCTCCGTCTACAGCGGCGTCGATATCGGCGTCGTCGAACACGAGGAACGGTGCGTTGCCACCGAGTTCCATCGAAGTACGCAGCAGACGGTCGGCGGATTGGCGGACAAGTAACTTACCAATTCCTGTGGATCCGGTGAAGGTAATCTTCCGCAGGCGCTCGTCGGCGATGAGGGGGCCGGTCAATGCGGAGGCCTGCGATGCCGGCAAGATCGAGAGGACTCCGTCCGGCAGGCCGGCGTCGGCGAATACTTGACCGAGTAGAAGCATTGTCAGGGGAGTCTCGGCGGCTGGTTTGACGATGATCGGGCACCCCGCGGCCAGTGCCGGGCCGATCTTCCGCGTCGCCATGGCCAGGGGGAAGTTCCACGGTGTGATGGCCAGGACGGGACCGACGGGCTCCTTGGTGACCAGTATGCGTCCCGATCCTGAAGGGGCCGTCGCAGTGCGTCCACTGATTCGTACCGACTCTTCGGCGAACCAACGGAGAAACTCGGCCCCGTAGTTGACCTCACCGTACGCTTCGGAGAGGGTCTTGCCCATCTCGAGCGTGATGGTTCGTGCGAAATCATCGGCGCGAGTGCGGACGAGATCAAAAGCGGTACGCAAGATCTCGCTTCGAACTCTGGCGGGAGTGGCTGCCCAAGCTGCCTGCGCTGCGACCGCGAGCTCGAGCGCGTGTGCCCCGTCTTCTGGGGTTGCATCAGCGACATGGGTCAGTAACTCACCAGAGGCGGGATCAAGCACTGGAAAAGTAGCGCCCGTCGAAGAATCGGACAGTTTTCCCCCCAGCCACAGCTGTGTAGGGGTGCCCACGGGCAGGTCGTAGGTCATCGTGCTGCTCCTGTCAGAATCGAAGCGTCGGCGACGGCGCGGATGGCGCCGATAAGCACATCGAGACCCTCGATGAGCAGGTCATCGGAGACGACGAGCGGCGGAAGCAAGCGGACGACGTTTCCGTAGGTGCCGCAGGTGAGCACAATAACCCCCTGTTCCAGCGCTTTGGCCGCTACTGCTCGGGTTGCTTCGGGGTGCGGGTCCCGCGTGCCGGGCTGGATGAGCTCCACGGCGATCATGCCGCCACGACCTCGCACCTCGCCGATAACGTCGATGTCGGCTGCCGCTGCATTCAGTCGGCTCTTGGCGATCTGCTCGATCTCGCGTGCGCGTCCGCAAAGATCGAGCTTCTCCATACGAGCAATGGCCGCCAACGCGCCGGCGCACGCAACCGGATTTCCGCCGTACGTACCGCCGAGTCCGCCGCCGTGAACGGCATCGATCAATTCGGCACGTCCCGTCACTGCGGCGAGAGGCATTCCGCCGGCCATCCCCTTGGCGAGAGTGATAAGGTCTGGGACGACGTCTTCGGCGTCGCATGCGAACCAGTCACCTGTGCGCGCGAACCCAGTCTGGATTTCGTCTGCTACGAAGACGATCCCGTTGTCTCGCGACCACTGTGCGATCGCGGGGAGAAAACCTGGTGCAGGAACGATGAACCCACCTTCGCCCTGGATAGGCTCGATGATGATCGCGGCGACATTGTGCGCGCCCACCTGCTTGTCGATCTGGGCAATGGCACGTTCCGCGGCTTGGGTGCCGGTCACAGCGGTCCCGTCGTGGTTCATTCCTTCGCGGAAGGGGTACGACATCGGAACCCGGTGGACATCGGGTGCGAATGGACCGAAACCGTCCTTGTAGGGGAGGTTCTTCGCGGTCAACGCCATGGTGAGATTCGTTCGTCCATGATAGGCGTGGTCGAAGACGACGACAGCACTTCGCCCGGTCGCGTTACGTGCGATCTTGATGGCGTTCTCGACAGCCTCGGCACCACTGTTGAACAAGACGGTGCGCTTCTCATGGTCGCCGGGGGTGATGTCGGCGAGCTTCTCTGCTACGGCGACATAGCCTTCGTAGGGCGTCACCATGAAACAGGTGTGCGTGAAGTGCGCGACCTGTTCCTGGACTGCGGAAACGACGGCGGAGTCGGATCCGCCCACAGTCGTTACGGCGATACCTGAGCCGAGATCGATGAAGGAATTGCCGTCGACATCCACAACGACCCCGCCGTCTACATCTGCGGCGTAGACGGGCACAGACGAAGCGACACCTGCTCCGACCGCTCGCTTGCGACGTTCAGTCAGGGCGGCGGACCGCGGGCCGGGTAGCTCCGTAACCAGGCGCCGTTCCTGAGGAAGACGGTATGCGAAGTCCGCCATTTGATTCTCCTTGTGGTCGTCCGACCGCCGCGGCGCCAGGATTGCCGATGCGGAATTGCGGATGGGGGTGTGATGAGTATCGGCTCCCCTCGACCCGCGCAGTCGTGCCGATTTGTACAATTGGATGGCGACCTGAGCGCCGTAATGTCGAGTAGGCTATTGGCATGAGCATCGGCATCGGATGGTTGCTGTCGCAATCCCACTTACGCATGGAAGTTCGCGCTGGGAGGGTAGATGACGACAGGCGCATTAGTTTTGTACAACCGACCGAGCTTCTTGATCCAACCCCATGGTTGTCCGCGAACGCGCTCGTATTGACTACAGGGCTTGGCCTCACCGCGGCGGATTGCGCCGAGTACGTGCGACGGCTGGTCGACGCGGGTGCGTCCGCAGTCGGCTTCGGCACCGGGCTCTCGCACGACCGCATTCCGCCGGAGATGCTCGACGAGGCGAATCAATGGGGCCTTCCGGTCCTCGAGGTCCCGTACACGACTCCCTTTGCGGCGATCACCCGCTCGGTCAGCGAACGATTGACCGAACAACAGTACGAATTGGTTCGGCGGGCCGCATCGGCGCAGGTGCGAATCACCAGGGCGGCGCTGCGCGGAGGGATTCCGGCAATCGTGCGGGAATTGGCTGCTGCCGTGAGAGCCTCGGTAGCGTTCGTCGATGAACAAAGCGGGGAGATCGCGGCCTATCCGAAGTCCGCGACTGTGTTGGCAAGCATGACGCGCACGATTCCCAGGGCCGGGCCGGGCTCGATGACGGTGAGCGAGTCGGGGATTTCGACGACGGTCCAGCCCGTGATGCAAGCAGGTGCCACCCTCGGGTATGTAGTTGTGCAGGTTACTCATCCGCTCGAAGCGGTGGAAATAGTCCTCGTGGGACACGCGGTCTCCTTGATCACTCTTGACCTGGACAAACCGCAACGACTTCGACGCGAGAGAAATGCCCTCGGCGGCAGGGTTCTGAGCCTGTCACTCGACGGCCTCCTGCCCGCGAAAGAAGCGGTCGCACACCTGGGGGACGCATGTAGTGAAGGCGGACTAATCCGCATCCTGAATATCGAATGTGAGGCGCCGGCGGAGATCGCTCGCGAACTCGACGCTGCCTTCGAAACGCGTCGACGTCCATTCTATGCGTGCGATAGAAAAACTTCCCTTCTAGTGCTCCTTCGCGGAGACGACTCGAGCACCGGAGTTGAAGAAATGATTCGGCGGATCGGATCAGGACGAGCAGCCTCTGCAGGACTGAGCGCGCCCCATCATCTCGATCATGTAGAGCATGCTGCGACCCAGGCGACGATCGCGACCTCAAAAATCGCGGGCTCGCGTAGAGTGCGGGAGTTCGACCCTCGACACGGGACGGCGCTGCTGACCAGTCCGGAGGCCGTCGCCGTGCTGCGCTCAGTAGCGAGGTCGACTGTTTCGGTACTGGCGGCGTACGACCGTGACCATGACTCCCGCCTTGTCGAGTCGCTACATGCGTTCCTGGAGTCGAACGGTCAATGGGAAAGGGCGGCCTCCGCGCTCAACGTTCACCGGCATACCCTTCGTGCTCGCGTTGCAAAGGCGGGGGAACTGATGGGTGTGGACATGTCGGACGCCCGAGTTCGTGCAGAGCTTTTGCTCGGAATTCTCGCGGAGCTACCCGACTGAGGACCTGTAAGGGGCAACGGTAGTTGACCTGTTGGCCCACGCAGCGACTGTGGCACGAAGACCTTCCGGCAGCGCATGCCGGCGAAAGTCACGAACGACAGGCTCGACGCTATCGACGAAACTACTGGCACACCAGCGAATTCCACCTGAAACTGTTGCAGTGGCGACCGGGCAATCAGACGACCGCCTCTGGTGATCGAGGACTGCTGGCACCTGAGCCGCCGACTTGAACGAGATATGTTCGCCGCCGGTGAACGAGTGGTCCGGTACTACCGAAACTGATGGCGAACGCGCGTGATGCCGCCCGCACCTACGGCAGGTCCCGTCCTTTCGATGCGCTCGCAGTAGCCCGTGCGGTACTACGCGAACCGTACCTACCTATTGTCCGCCTCGACGGCGCAGACCGCGAGATCCGGTTGCTGGTCGACCACCGGGAGGACCTCGTCGCCGAACGCACGCGCATCCGGCGACCCCGGTCACGCCGCGTTGATTGCGGCGAAGGTCATCGGTGAAACCGCCGGTGTCGACCGGGTCCGTCCGTTCCAAGGACTCCTTCGCCTGGGACAACGAGAGTGCACCGCTGCCGGTGTGGTCGTCGAATTATGCTCGACATCGCCGCTCACGCATGGGAATCCGACAACTCAATGCCCAGATACACCGAATCGACTTCCTCAGGTCCGCTGCCACGAGGACGCACGCGCTCTCTTGGCTCGCCGGAAGGCGAGCGGAGACGGCGGGATTAAAGCACTCCTCGTTCTCAAACGCCGACTGCCTGACGTCGTCTTCCCTGCGATGGCCACGGATCAAACATCAGGTATGGACCTCGCTGCTTGACAGAGGGGCAAGAAGCAGTCCCGCCCGACTACCACGAGAACCGATCAACGACCAGGACGCTAATATAGACATCGATCGGGAAGTAGGCCACTTTCGTCGCCGGAGAGGAAGATGACGGCCGTCATCAGGAGGAAGCGGGGTGCGGTTGATGGCGTGTGCGCAGTCCGGGCTTGTCTATCTTGCCGACCGGGTTACGGGGCAGGGCATCGACGAAATAAATGGCAACGGGCAGTTTCACCTTGGTCACCCGTTCCAGCAGATGCTCGAGTAGAACCCCTTCGGCGACAGGTCGGTCGGGATAGGTCACGACGTACGCCACAGGAACTTCGCCGTACACATCGTGGGGTGCGCCAACCACTGCAGCCTCGAGCACACGTTCATGGGAAGCCAGGGCGTTCTCGATCTCCTTGGGGTAGATGTTCTCACCGCCACGGATGATCACGTCCTTGATCCGGTCGACGAGAGTGAGGTAGCCATCCTCGTCGAGATGGCCGACGTCTCCGGTGTGGAGCCAGCCGTCGACCACAGTTTCCGCGGTCTCCTCCCGGCGCCCGAGATACCCTTGCATGACGTTCGGACCGCGGACCACAACTTCTCCGACTGAACCGGGCGGCAGCAAACTACCGCCCTCACTCACGACACCGACCTCCTGTCCGGCCAATGCCTTTCCGACAGAACCGAGCTTGTGTGGCCCGTCCAGCGGCGAAAGCGTGGAAACGCAGGTCCCCTCGGTGAGTCCGTAGCCCTCGAGGATGGTGAGACCGAATCGCTGTTCGGCGTGACGGAGAAGCTCCTTGGAAATCGGCGCAGCACCACTGATCGCGAACCGGAGCGACGAGGTGTCGACGGTGACGTCGTCGGCCTGGGAGACGAGCATCGCGTAGATCGCGGGCACCGCCGAGAAGTACGTCGGCCTTAGCCGGGCAACGTCCTCGAAGAACCGCGACGTCGAGAATCGACCGGTGATGCTGAGTTGACCACCGGCCAGAATGGGCGCGAGGAAACTGATGCAGAGCGCGTTGACGTGGAATAGAGGCAAAATCAGCAGACAGTGATCGTCCTCGGTCAATGACAGGTGTTCCGCCAAAGCTGAACCCATGTAATACAGATTGTCGTACGTGAGCATGACACCCTTGGGACGACCGGTCGAACCCGACGTATAGATCAGCAGCGCGACATCGCTACCCGCAGCGGTCTCCGGCTGCCACCCGAGAGGAACAACGGTTTGCATCTCGTCGACGGCGATCGCCGGCCGGCCCACCGGAGGCGCATCCTGTCCCTCGTTCACCACCAGCACGGCGCCGGAATCGGTGACCTGATACTCCGCCTCCAGACTGGTGAACTTCGGATTGATCGGGGTCGCCACCGCCCCGATCCGCCATGCGGCCATAAGAGCGACGAGCAACTCGACCCGGTTGGGCAGCATCAGCGCGACGACATCACCTGCGCGGACCCCACGTCCGGCCAGCTGCGCAGCGAATGCATCCACGTGGTCGGAGAACTCGCGATATGTCAGATCGAGATTGTCATCGCGAACACATGGTGCGTCACCGCGCTCCATAGCCAAATCCCAGGCGAAAAAACTTGCCAACATCGTGTGTCCTCTTCGATAGCCTTATGAGCTGCTGCGGCAGTCCGCCCGCCGCGAATCCGGGTCAATCACGGGCGGTTGGATTGTGTTCCGGAGACGGAGGGCGCTTGCCCCCTCGGGTAATCCCTTTTTCGTCTCGATCCGGCGGAGTCAACCAAGCGCAATGGTGCAGGGAAGTGGTGTCATCGGAACTGCAAGACGCCGTCCTCGACGTCCTCGGTGAGAAGTCTGCGTGTTTCCTCATAGTTCTGGGGATTGACCCAGGGAGTCTGGTCACCCTGGCGGGGGAGCGTCGCGAAGCCTCGCTGCAGGTATCCGGAAGTGACGTCGTGGACGAAGTTCGATGCCTGCATCTCGGTGTCGGCGGGACGCAAAACCGGTGTGACGGACTGCGTCCCGGTGGCCTCGAGGTGGTCGAGCATCCGGCACCAGAACTCGTTGAGCAGTTCGATGCGCAAGGTCCAGGAAGAATTCAGGAACCCCCACGCGAAGACGAAATTCGGGACACCGGAGAGTCCGATTCCTTTATAGGTCCAGCGTTCACCGTACGACACGTCGGCGCCGTCGACCCGGAGCTTCGCGTCGCCGCCGAAAACCACGTTGAGCCCCGTGGCTTTCACAATGATGTCGGCGTCGATATGCTCTCCGTCGTCCATGAGTACGCCGGTTTCGGTCACCGATGCGATAGTGCCCGTAGCCACCGCGCCCCGGCCGTCACGGATCGCTTCGAAGAGGTCGGCGTTGGGGACCAGACACACCCGCTGATCCCACGGCTCGTACTTCGGAGTGAAGTGCTTCTCGCGAATTTCTCGTCCCACGACGGACTCGATCGCGTCGAAGAGGCTCTTCTTGTACGCCTCCGGGTTCTCACGAGCCAGCTTGTATGTCAGCTGCTGGTTCTCGAGGTTCCGCATCCTGATTGCGGTAAAGGCCTCCGTCTCACCGATCCGCTGGCGCAGCTCCTTCGCCTCGATGTCGACAGCGTCCGTCTCGATATGTACATAGCCGGGCGAGCGTTGAATCATCGTGGTCATCGCGGTGGTTTGTGCCATCGTGGGCAGCAGGGTGATTGCGGTCGCACCTGAGCCGATAATGGCAACTCGTTTACCTGCGTAGTCCAGATCCTCGGGCCAGAACTGAGCATGCACCAGCCGACCTTGAAAACGATCCTCGCCGGCGAGTTTCGGGTTGAAGGCACTTTCGTAGCTGTAGTACCCCGCGGCCATGTACAAGAAGCGGCACGAGAACAGACGCTCGCCGTTTGGAGTTCCGAACTGCAGTGTCCACCGCGCCTGGTCACTGTTCCACTCGGCAGACAGCAGTCGGTGCCCGGTTCGGAGGTGAGATTCGAGTCCGTGATCCTTCACAGTCTCGTGGAGGTACTCACGGATGGACGAGCCGGCGGCGATGGACTTTTCGGCGGTCCAGGGCTTGAATCCGTACCCGAGGGTGAACATATCACTGTCTGATCGGACCCCGGGGTAGCGAAACAGATCCCACGTTCCCCCGATGTTGTCGCGCATCTCGAGGAGAGCGAACGTGTCATGCGGCCGGGACTGCTTGAGCTGGACAGCCGCTGCGATCCCGGAGATGCCGGCCCCGACGATCGCGACGTCGATGTGTTCAATGGGGCTATAGGTGTTCATGTGTGCTCCTCCAGGCGCGGTGCCTCAACGTATGGCTTCTGCGTCTTGTCTAGGTCTGTGGGTTGCCGGGCGCACGACGTGACCTGCATCTGCATCCATCTGGCGCAATCCGACTGTGGCAACTCGTCACCGTGCAGCGGAGGCGGCCTGCGGGGTCGCCACCGGATGCCGGGTCAGGTCGGCCAGGCGACGGCAACATGCATCGCCGGCTCCGGCAGGATGTCGTCGAGCGCGGTGAGCATGTCTCGCACATCGCGGTCGAGTTCGAGAGCGGCCCACCGATCGTGCGCGATCACAGCTGCACCCACGTCGTCTTGAGGTTGGTGAATTTGTCGATTCCGTGCACGCTCTTGTCGGCACCGTTGCCGGAGAGCTTTCGACCGCCGAACGGCACGGATGCGTCGCCCTCCTCGAAGCAGTTCACCCAGACCAGGCCGGCGTCGAGACCGCGGGAAATCCGGTGAACACGCGTGATGTCCGAGGTCCACACCGCCGAACCAAGCCCGTAGTCCGAGTTGTTGGCGATCTGGAGGGCGTGGGCGTCGTCGTCGAACGGGATCACCGACAGCACCGGTCCGAAGATCTCATGCTGTGCCAGCCGGCTGTCCGGGTCGACCTCGTCGAAGACCGCGGGGGCCACGAAGTAACCGTCGCGATCAATCGGTTCGGTCGTGCCCGCCACCAGGTGCGCGCCGCTGTCGAGACCGCATCGAATCTCGGTCAGCACACTGTCGCGGTGATGCCGACTCGACAAGGGGCCGAACTCTACCGCCGGATCAAGAGGGTCACCGATGTTCAGATTTCCCAGCTTGGCGATGACACCGGCCACGACCTGGTCATGAATGCTGCGGTGCACAAGTAGCCGCGATCCCGCGGTGCACATCTGGCCGGAGTTGAACCAGATCGCCCACGCGGCGGTGGTGATGGCCTTCTCCAGGTCGGGGGCATCGGGGAAGATGATGTTGGCGGACTTCCCACCCAGTTCGAGCCACACGGTCTTGGCATTGGATTCCCCCGCGTTCTTGAGCAACTGCTTGCCCACGGCGGTGGAACCGGTGAACGTCAGGCAGTCCACCTCGTTGTGCAGGGCCAGGGCCTGACCCGCTACCGCTCCGCCGGTGACGACCTGGAACACACCGGCCGGCAGCCCGGCCAGCGCTCCCAGCTCCGCCAAGCGCAGCGCCGAGAGCGGCGTCTGACTCGCGGGCTTGAGGATCAACGAGTTACCGGCCACCAGCACTGCGGGAATCTTGAAGCAGGCCAGCGTCATCGGGAAGTTCCACGGTGTGATCGCGGCCACGACACCGACGGGTTCGCGGGTGACCAGCGCCACGGAATCCGGGCGTCCGCGCGGAGACTCGTCCATCAGCTTGTCGGCGTATTCGCCGTACCAGCGGATCAGGTTGATACTCGTGCGCATCTCGATCTGCCAGGAGTGGGAGATGGGCTTTCCCATCTCGAGTGAGATCAGTAGAGCCATCTCATCGCGGTGCCGGTCGAGCAGATCGGCCCAGCGGATCAGGATGTCGCCACGCTCGCGTGGTGAAAGCCGGGACCACACGCCGCTGCGGAAGACCTTGCGCGCCACCGACACCGCACGGTCGGCGTCGTCGACACCGGCGTCGGGGATCTCGACGAGGGGTTCACCGTCACGGGGCGAGATCACCGCCCGACGGGTTCCGTCGCGTGAATCAACGCCTTCACCGTCGACCCACATCTGGGTGGGGATCGTCAGTGTGGCCGCCAACTTCGCCCAGTGGTCGGGGTCAGAGCTGAAGGTGGATGAGGTGCTCATGATCGGTGCGTCCCTGTGGTGGATCCGGTGGTGGACAGTGCGTGATTGTCGCGACGGTGCATCCGATCGCGTGCGGCAGCGACCAACCAGTCGATGCTGGGGTCAGGGTCGGTTTGCCACTCGGGATGCCACTGGACGCCCAGGACCGGGTGGTCAGGGATCTCGATCGTCTCCGCCACACCGTCGGCGGTGCGTCCGCTGACCACGAGATCGCGTCCCGGGGTATCGACACTCTGGTGATGCCATGAGTTGCGGACCAGTTGTTCGCCGAAAAGCCGACGGGCGAGGGTGTTTTCGAAGAGATCGATCACATGGTTCGGAGCCCCGGCAGAGGGCGCCGCCGCGGCCGCATAGTGCTCAATCTCCCCGGCAGGGAGGTCAGAGATGAGCGTTCCACCGCGGGACACGTTCAATACCTGGGCCCCGCGACAGACTCCCAATAGCGGGATCGACCGGTCCACGGCGGTGCGAGCCAATGCTATTTCAGACCGATCCCGGTTGAGATCATAACTGTTCGCAGCTTCCGTATTCGGGGCCAAGCGGTCTTCGGCATAGTCGGGGCGTCCCCAGCATGAGGGATGAACGTCCTGGCCCCCGGTGATCAGCACACCGTCGAGTCGATCGGCGACCATCTCTGCCTCCGCCTGATACGGGAGGTAGATCGGTATGCCCCCGGCTGCGGCCACACATTCAGCATAATCGTTGAATACGATATCGATTTCCACACTGCTGTAGCGCAAATCCATGTCGCGGATCACCGATGCCGACAGTTTGCGGCCGGTGATCCCGATTAATGGCCGGGCTTTCATGCGTCTGCTCCAATCGCGACGAGTGTGCGAGTGCCGTCACCAGAAGCCATCTCCGCGAATCCGGCGTTGATGTCCTCGAACGCCACGGTGCTGCTGATCATGCCGTCGAGGTCTAGTCGGTTCTGCTCGTACATCGACACAAAGCTATGGATGTCCGTACGGAATCGGTTGCTTCCCATGAAGCAACCCTGCAGCGTTTTCTCAGTGAAGATGAGGTCGCTTCCGTCGACTTCGATGGGTGGGTTAGCGGGGACCATTCCGACAACTGTGGCTGTGCCACCGGGTGCCAGCATCGCCACCGACTGGGCGACGGTGCGGGCATTACCGACCGCTTCGAACGCGAAGTCGACTCCGCCCCCGGTCAGCTGACGCACGACCTCGACAGGGTCGTCGACTCGAGCGTTGACTGTGGCCGAGGCGCCGCACGCCGCCGCACGCGCCAATTTCCCGTCGACGACGTCGACCGCGATGATGCTCGCTGCGCCACAGACGCGTGCGGCCTGGATGGCGGCAATCCCGATGCCGCCTGTGCCGATAACCGCCACTGTGGCACCGGGGGGTACTTGGGCACGGTGGACGACCGCGCCGTATCCCGTGGTGACCGCACAACCCAGGATGCTGGCTTGCGCTAAGGGCATCGACGAGGGGATCACCGCGAGCGCGTTCTGATGCACCACACACTGCTCGGCGAAGGCACCGATGCCGGCGGTCGGACGTACTGATACTCCTGCGGTATTGACGAGCCGTCGAGGGTTGGGGCCCTGCGATAGCGCGGAACGGTTCTCGCACAGGGTAGGGCGTCCGGCGGTGCAGTAGCGACAGCGGCCGCAGAACACCGACAGACAGGTCACAACGTGGTCGCCGGGTTCGATGCCTAGGACATGTGCCCCGACCTCTTCGACCACACCGGAAGCCTCATGCCCCAGTAGGATCGGCACTTCGGTGGGGAATGTCCCGTCCATCTCGTGCAGGTCTGAGTGGCACAACCCGGCATAGGCGATCCGGACACGTACCTCATCGGCCGCCGGTGCGGCCAGTGTCAGTCGTTCGATGTCGAGTTTGCCGGGGGCTGAGTTGAGGACCGCGGCCCGGATCAGCTCGGTCATCTCACACCAACTCGAAGTAGCGGGTTAGCTCCCAGTCGGTGATGGGAGACTCCGGCTCTCCGCCGTGATTGTGGTACTGCCTCCACTCCCAACGCTTGCGGCCGATCCAGTAGTCCACGAATTCTTCGCCCAGGACTGAACGCAGCACCGTGTCATTCTCCAGAATGGTCAGTGCCTTGCCGATCGTGTCGGGCAGTCGCTCCACCAGGCCGTCGGGAAGTCCGTAGGCCACTCCGACGAACGGTTCCGGCGGCTCGATGGCGTTCTGCAAACCGTTGAGCCCGGAAGCGAGGATTGCGGCGAGAACCACGTACACATTGGTGTCTGCTCCGGGTACCCGGTATTCGATGCGCGATTGCTTCGGATGGTCCACGACGGCGCGGATAGCGGTGGTCTTGTTGGCGACCCCCCAGGTGACCGTAGAGGGTGGTCCCTCAAAATCTGCGACTCGTCGGTAGGACGTGATCCATGGAAAAGCCAGGGCAGTCGTGGGCGCGACGGTCTCCATGACTCCGCCGAGGAAATGCCTGAGGTCGTCGGAGATACCCTCCGATGCATAGAATGCGTTGCTGCCATCGGACTTAGCCAGTGACAGGTTGATGTGGGAGGCCTGTCCGTATGCGTCACACCACTTCGCGATAAATGTGACCGTTCGGCCCAGTTCGAAGGCCACCTCGCGCATGACCTGCCGTACTCGAGTCCAGGAGTCACACGCGTTGACAGGGTCAGTGATGGAAATGTTCACCTCGACCTGTCCGACGGCCGCTTCGTCGTTACAGGCGTCCCATGCGATCCCGAGCTCGTCGAGTCGGTCTGATACCGCGGCCATGTATTCATGCCAGCGGTCGTCCTTAGTCATGTTGTAGCAGAAGCCAGCACTGCCGCCCAATGGGGTTAGGTCGCGAAAGCCCTTGGCGCGCGCAGTGTAAATGTCCTCCTCGAACACCGTGGCCTCGATCTCGATTGCCACTTTGGCGGTGTAGCCGGCATCCTTGATGCGCTCGTACGCGCGCTGCAGCATTCCTCGAGGGCACACGGACAGAGGATTTCCGAGCCGGTCGTGGAAATTCCCGAGAACCGATGCCTCGTTTGGTGACCACTGTACCAGTGTCGACAGGTCGGGCTTGAGGAAGACGTCGACCATGTCGCCGCGCCAGGATGGCCAGGCGAATCCGAACTCCGGGTTGTTGTGCAGATCCGAGCCGAACACCAGATCGACGAACCCGACGCCTGAGTCCAGGGTGCCCACGGCCTTTGCCGGCGAGAGGGCTTTGCCGATTAATCCGGAGTCCAGGCTTGTCCCCTCGGTTCGGACTCGTCGGATGTTGTGGCTGTTCAACCACTGCGAAAGGTCGGTCTGCGAAATGTGATCAGCCATGATACTGCACCTTCCATGAAGCGCCGGCCATCGCGGAAAGCTGCGGGAGCGTTCCGCGGACCCGCAGTTTGCCGGCAAAGAGGAGATCAAAGAACGAGTCCATACCGGCGAACAGCCGCTGCAGGTCGGCGGGATGAGCGTGGATCTCGTACGTGGATGCACCGTGACCGAGCACCAGTTCCTGTCCGTCGGAGGACACGACGACGAGTTGCTCCGGTAAGCCCGCGTCGTCTGAGACGGAATCCCAGAACTCTTCGGCGCATTCAGGCCACTCTTTCAACGGCGGGTTGAGAATTGCAGAGAGGTCGTAGACCAGCTCGTCGACGTCGGTCCCCTCGGGCTCACTCAAGCGGATTCGGTAGAGGTCGTCTGGTGCAAGGACGAGGTGGGTCGTGTATTCGTCGGCGATCCCATGGGCGACCGTGGCTCCGCCAGGGCTGAACGTGATGGTGGCCTTGCGCGGCGTATCGGCGACGGTGACGGCGGCGACCACGTTCTCGCGTCCGAGGTTGCGCAACCGCGACAAGCTCAGTTGGTCATTGCGACCGATACGGAGGATATGCCCCAGGGAAAGGACGAATGGAGTGGGATCGTGTTCGACATCGACCTCGAACACCGCCGTACTGCTGAGTGTTGTCATGTTGTCAGAGTCCGTTCTGCTTCGGCCGACTTGACCTTGGGCGATCAGAGGAATGGAGCACGATCACTCCGAGGCACGGGTGGGCCGCAGGCCAGCTCCGAGTCGGTGGCCCCATGAGGAGTCTCCAGTGTCGTGCGTACAGCTACGGCCGCTCAGTTCTCAGTTGCCGTGTTAGTCGACTGACTAACAGTGAAGACCATCACGTTCTCGATGTCAATAGCACTATCGGGTTGACCCGTTTTGACTAGCGGACTAACATTCGTCGACCTCGCTTTGCTGCGGCGATCTGAGGAGCGCACGCCACGCCCGGCGGGGGTTGATCCACACGCGGTCCGGATGATTAACCAACTCAGGCACCGCCGCTGGCGCTCTCGGAGCAGCCTCCGATTTCTCCGGAAGGGCACCGTTGGTCCCGTCAAGCGACCTCCGGCTTTCCGCGACTCGGGCAGGATTGAAGCGATCACCACCGGTCCAGGCTCTTCAACCGGCGATCGTTGCGCGCCTGCTGTCCTGCTGCGCTTCCGAGTCTGAGTAGCGGCCGGGACTCACGCACGCTGTACGACCGCCGACGTGCAAAGGGGGAGAAGCACAAGCGGGCGTTGATCGCGCGCCGACGGCACCCCCGCCCGAGGTGGCCTGCCGGGTGCTGGCCTCACCCGGGCTTACCGCGCCAACGCCCTGTTCGACGCGCACCGCGACGACCGGAGAGTTCGGCTACCGGTTCCTGGTCGACAAAGCCCGCGAAACCGGCGAGCCGATGGCCGAACGTACCACCTGGAAGATCTGCTCACAGCAGGGCTGGTGGTCGGCGTTCGCCGACGAACGCAGCAAGAACGGCAGTAAGCCCGGTCCGCCGGTGCACGACGACCTCTGCGCGGTGACCGATCGGCACGGCGCGATCCGCCACGAGTTCCGCGCCCAGGCACCGAGCCGATTGTGGCTCGCGAACGTTTCCCCGCACGCGGGAGGTAGCCCCTCCGAGCAATGGACCGGCGAGGGCAGGCTGTACCTCTGCGATCAAGGACGTCTACTCGAACCGGATAGGCGGCTATTCGATCTACTCACGGATGAAGTCCCGGCTGGCTGTCGAAGCGCTGAACAACGCGGCCTCTCGCCGTCAGCAAGCCGGCGGAGGTGTTGCCGGCTGTGCCTTCCCGCACCGACCGCGGGTCCCAGCTGGCGCAGCCGGGAGTTCGTCCACGCGATCGACCGGCACCACATGGTCGGGTCGATGGGTCGCCCGGGCGAGGCTGGAGACAACGCCACAATGAAGTCCTGGTTCGCCGTGCCGCTGAAGAACGTCCCCGACCGCCGCGCTGGGCCACCCGTGAGGAGTTACGGGGCGCGATCGTCACCTGGACGAGAGGACCTACCACCGCCGTCGCAGGCAGTCAGCCTGAGCGGGTCAAGACCGGTCGAATACGAGCTGATCATGACCACAATCGCTACCCAGGCGGGCCGAACCGCCACTGGAACCTGTCTGTGCAGCAGTCCCGAGAACCCTCAGCCGGACAAGGTTCGCCCCCGGCCATCAGCCGGTCGGCATCCAAACGCCGCGCGAGGATTGAGGCTGGCCGTCAACGCGATGAGAAGTGGCAGTCTGTGTCGGTCAGCACCTGCCAGCCGCCAGCGAGGGCGAACGGTGGTGTCGATAGGGTGGTCGGTACGAGTCTTCGGGGTGAAGGACTCCTTTGGCGGACATACTGAACACGTCCCTTCCCGCTGCCGTTCTCCGTTCTACATGCGGATTCGAGGTACCATGGCATAAAGCATCCCCACGTTAGTCTGCCGACCAACTAATTTCCCGAACTGCACTGAAAGGAACCCTGCCGCAACGGGCGGAGGCACGAATGGCTCGTATAACCGAAGAGCAACGTCGACTGGACCTGATCAATGCCGCTATCGAGGTCATCGCCGAGAAAGGCGTCGCTGGTGCCACGACACGGCGGATCGCGGAGCGGGCAAACTCACCGCTGACGATGATCCACTACTGCTTCGGCACCAAGGAAGACCTGTTCTACGCGATCTTCGAGCACATGGCGGTTAAGCACTTCGGTGAGAGGATTCACGTGCGCCCCGCGGTGGGTCTGGGGCGGGCGGCCGCGACGGTCGTGCGTCAAATCGGTAAGTGGGCTTCTGAGGTCGGCCCACTCGCCCAGACAGAGGTCGAACTCATGTCATGGATGGTCCGTCAGGACACGGAAAAGGCCCGCATGATCTACAACATGACTCTCGAGGTGTTCGCCGCGAAGCTGCGAGTGGGGCTTCGCCCAGATGACGACAAGCATCTGGTCGACGTCATCGCGCGAATTATCGCGTCCTATGGTGACGGCTCCGTGCTGCAGAATCTCACCTATGCGGACAAGGCATCATACGAACTGTGTCTGGATTCGATGGCCGAAGCTCTCGAGCGATTGGCAGACGCGCACCGGATCGTGCCAGCGGCCGCGATCCTCTGAGTGGGGCGACTGGCGTCTCGGCTTGGCGCAGGCCGGCCCGCAGGAAGACTTGGTCATTTGAACAGCCGCATCGCCGATAGAGCGTAGGCGGCAGACCGCGGATTTCAAGGCCCACGACCTGGTCATCGCCCATCTGGCCACTTCGTTCACGACCCTCGCTGCCGTCAGCTTCCTGCGGCATCGCACCTAGATCTCACACCCACAAGGGCACGAAACCTGCGCCTAATCCCCCACCGTAGGCCGCGAGTCGGCGCCGCCGTCGGCCTCCGTACGTGAGCAGGATCGCGAGAAAAGTGTTGACAATCACAAAGTGATGCGCTTCACTGTTAGTCGTCCGACTAATAACTTCGCGCGGCGGACGGTACCGCCTAATCGTGCTCACATGGCATTGGAGACTCACCATGGGCCTGACCACCCTTGAACCCACGTCCTCAGTCGAAGAGGTCGTCTCTGTCATCGAACGTGACGGTGGCGTCATCATCCGCGACTTCTGCGATGCCGCGACGCTGGCCGGAATCAAGGCCGATCTCGGACCGATACTCGAGTCATTGCCGTTCGGGATCGACCCAGAGTTTTCTGGAACTAAGACCCGTCGTCTCGGTGGGATCTTCAAGCACACCCGGCACGCCGATCCGATCATCCGTAATCCTCTCTACCGTGAAACAGCCGAGCGGTTCCTCTGCATTCCCGAGTTGATCTGGGTAGGCGACGATCGGCTCGAGGTTGCCCCGACGATCCAGGTGGGGGTTACCCAGCTGATCTCCATCCACCCCGGCGAAGGCGCCCAGCCGCTGCACCGCGACGACTCTGTGTGGCAGTGGCGGCATGTGGAGGGAGGCCGCCAGGCCCGCGTGCAGATCATGGTCGCGGTCAGCGACTTCACGGCCGATAACGGGGGAACCCTTGTCATCCCCGGCAGCCACCGATGGGACGACGAACGCGCCCCCGGGCGCGACGAAGCCGTGTCGACGGTGATGCCCGCCGGCTCGGCACTCATCTTCATCGGCGGCACCTATCACGGCGGCGGTAACAATCACACTGACGACCCCAGGATCGGGCTGACCATGAGCCTGGATTTGGGATATCTGCGCCAGGAAGAGAACCAGTATCTGACCATTCCTGTCGAGCAGGCACGTGAGCTGCCGACGGACATCCAGAAGATCATCGGCTACCAGGGATGCCCTCCCACCATGGGATGGGTCGAAACGGACGGGGTGATGCGCGATCCTCACGTCCTGCTCGAGGAGGAAGCCCCTTCGTCACAGGTAGTTCTTGGCAGCAAGTCGGCCTCCTGATCAGGATGGACAGCACCCAAAGAAGGATAAGAAACCCCATGACTGGTATCACTGCACACCCCGGTATCGCCCACGTTTCCCGAGATACTCCTGTCGCCGACATCATGGAGATCTTCCAACGCGACGGTGGCGTGGTGATCAAGCAATTCGTCACCGGCGACCAGATCGAGGCCGTAAACCAAGAGGTTGAGCCACAGATGGCCGCACTGGCTGCCGGCTCCACTCACGACGACGAGTTCGCTGCCGCCTTCCATGGTGCAAACACCAAGCGCCTTACGAACCTGGTCACGCACTCCGCGGCATTTCGTCAACTGCTCGATGACGACCTGCTGCACAACCTGTGCGAGGTGGCCTTCGCCGATTCCGGGTCCTTTCACATCAACAGCCAGCAGCTAATCGAGATCGGCCCGAACAGCGACGCTCAGCTGCTGCACAGGGATCTCGAAAACTGGTGGCCGTTCGTTGGAATGGGACCAGCAGGACCGGAAGTGGTCGTCAACTTCCTCGTTGCGCTTACCGACTTCACAGAAGAAATGGGTGCCACGCGAGTTATCCCCGGGAGCAACCACTGGAGTGACTTCAGTGATCGCGGCACCCCCGAGCAGACGGTTCCCGCCGTCATGCGCGCGGGCGACGCTCTCTTTTTCAGCGGCAAGACCGCCCACGGCGGAGGAGCGAATGCGACCTCAGATGCGTACCGACGTGGTCTCGCGCTCTCACTCTGTCCGGGATTCCTTGTCGGCGAAGAAGCCTATCCATTCATCGTCGACATGGACGTCGCGCGGCAACTTCCTGCCCGAGTGCAGCGCCTCATCGACTTCCGCTCACACTACCCGACCGGATCCCCCGGACTTTGGCAGGTCGACTACTCAGAACTTGCCGACTATCTCCAGCTCTGAAGACGAGTGCGCCTTGGCGACCCGCACGTCGTCATGGGAGCTGATGGACTTCCCTAATGTGTCGCCCTGATCGCCGCAGCCGAGGGAGCTCGGTCGCGGCCAAACGGGTGACCGGAAGCACGATACGCACCCAGTGCGCCGCCCCAAGAACTACGAGCCGGAGTCAATCTGGATCTGTGAGGGGCGCGTCTCTACTCCAGAGCGTTGGGCTCTGACGATGACCCTCCCCGATCGGCTCGCGGTCGCAAACTGTGTGCGTCATCGACTTGGCGCAAAAGAACACGGGTGTTCGCTCACTTGCTACGCGTGTTTGTGGCGCCCCGAAGGAGAGGAATCAACATGTCAACAAAAATCGCTGTCGTCGGGACCGGGAAGATGGGCAGTGCGGTCGCGCGGTTCCTGGCGGGCACGGGGGCGACAGTACGGGCCTGGAACCGGTCGCCAGCGAAGGTCGAGCCGTTGGTGGCACATGGTGTGATCGCCGAGGCCGACGCGGTCGACGCAATCACGGCGAGTGACCTGATCGTGCTTCTCGTGCTCGACTATGGCACCGCGCGCGAGGTTCTCGACCGAGTTACGGGCGAGGATCTCGCCGGCCGGACCATCGTTGGCGCGATGACGGGGAGCTCTCATGATGCGATCGCCCTTGCGGAGTACGTTCATGGCCGCGGCGGCCGCTATCTTGATGCGGCGCTGGAGATGTACCCGGTCAACATCGGCACTCGTGAGGGATTGATCAACTTCGGAGGTGACCTTGATGCCTGGGATGAGTGGCGAGCACTGCTTGATCCTCTCGCCGGCACTTCGGTCTTCTTAGGCACGGATCCCGCACTCCCCGCGTATGCGGACGCGGCGCTCGCCGGCGGATTCTTCAACGTTGCGATGGGGGGCTTCTTGGAGGCCGCGTCATTCGCAACGCGGGTCGGGTTGTCCCTCGAAGACCTTCGTCCCTTCGTTCGCGTGGCACTCGCGCTGCTCGAAGATCACCTGCTCAACCATGCGATTCCGGCGATCGATTCCGGCGACTTCTCGACCGATCAGGCCACCGTCGCTGTGTATTTACGAGCGGTACGGATTTGGCGTGAGGAGATGATCGCCGCGGGTCAGCGAGCCGGACTGATGACAGCCAACCTCCACAACCTGGAGATCGCCGAGTCTGCCGGATACGGCGCCAGCGCCATTTACGCAGAGTACCTAACCAGCCGAGCATAATGCCCAGCTCGCGAAGGAATCGAGACACCATGTCCAGCACGGTCTTGCAACGCAAGCTCTGCCCAATGGTTGACTTCCTCCTGCACGAGTAGCTCAACGTGACCGCGCTCGTGAAGCGACCGTACTTCGCGGAGCACTCCAGGGAGACGATCGACGCACTCCTCGTCGCCGCATCGCACATGGCCGCTTACTACTTCGTACAGCTCTACCGGCAAGCGGGCGCGGAAGTGGCCACGCCCGGCGACGCGGAAGGTGGGGCGGGACAATGACCGGGTGCGTCGGCGACGACTACCGGGCGGCGGTCGAGATGATTTACCCGGGCTGGCGAGACCTTTTCCTTCGGCGAGGATGCTTCGGAGTACTTGCTCCCCTCGTGTAGTGAGTGCGCTCACTCTGAGCGAGGGCCGTCAGGCGACGCGCTGGCCTGAGTTGGACCTCTTGATGGGGTTTCGGGGCCACCGGTGTTCATCGTTGCTGGTCAGCGGAATTCAGGTCGGAGGTTCGGGGCACTAGCCGGGCTGTAGTTTGGGGGTGTGAGCCCGTTCGTGCGGAAGGTGAAGACGTCGTCGGGAGCGACGGCTGTGCAGATCGTGGAGAAGGTCCGCGGTCAGCGCAGGATCTTGGAGCACATCGGATCCGCGCACACCGAGGGCGAGCTGGCGGCGTTGATCGCGGTGGCCAGGGGCAAAATCCACGCCGGTCAACAGTCCCTGGACCTGGGCTTGGGACCGGAGGCGCAAGTTCGTTCCGGCGGGGATGCGGTAGTGCGCCGACACTCCAGCGAACTGCTGTGGCAGACGTTGACCAGCACCTTCGACGCACTCGGGTTCGATGCCGTTGCCGACGAGACGTTCAAGACGCTGGTGTGCGTCCGGCTGGTCGAGCCGACCAGCAAGCTCGATACACCTCGCGTCCTGGACGACATCGGCGTTGATGCTCCGCATCTGTCGAGCATCAAGAGGGCACTGGCTCGTTGCGTCGAACGCGATTACCGTACTGTGCTGGCAACCGCGTGCTGGGAGCATGTCACCGCCGCCGGCGGCCCGGGCGTCGCCCTGGTGCTGTACGACCTGACCACGCTGTACTTCGAGGCCGAGAAGGAAGACGGCCTGCGCAAGGTCGGCATGAGCAAGGAACGCCGCGTCGACCCGCAGATCACCGTCGGTCTGCTGGTGGCCCGGGACGGGTTTCCGCTGGATATTCACGTCTTCGAGGGCAACAAGGCCGAGACGAAGACGTTGATCCCGGTCATCACGGCCTTTCAGCAGCGCCATGACATAGCCGACATGGTTGTCGTCGCCGATGCGGGCATGCTGTCGGCGGCGAACCTCAACGCCCTAGAGGATGCCGGTCTGTCGTTCATCGTCGCCTCCCGCACCTCGAAGGCCCCGAAAGAGCTCGAGGACCACTTCGGCCGCCGTGGCAACGCCATCGATGACGGCGAGGTCGTGGAGCTGACCCGCCCGATGGGCCAAGGTCGGGATCGGCGCGACCGCAGGGCGGTGTGGCACTACAAGTGGCAACGCGCTCAGCGGGATCGCCGCACGCTCAACGCGCAGATCGACCGCGCCCAAAGGGTCGCTGACCGGGCGGAACCGCTGAAGAAGCAGCGATTCGTGAAGGTCACCGGCCAAACCGTCGCCCTGGACGAGGCGCTCATCGAACGAGCCCGACAGTCCGCTGGCTACAAGGGCTACGTCACCAACATCGACCCGAAGACCATGGATGGCCACGCCGTCGTAGCCGCCTATCACGACTTGTGGAAGGTCGAGCAGTCGTTCCGAATGGCCAAATCGGATCTGAAAGCACGGCCGATCTTTCACCGCACCCGCGACTCGATAGAAGCACACCTGACCATCGTCTTCGCGGCCCTCGCGATCGCCCGCCACCTGCAGAACCGCACCGGCATGTCGATCAAGAAAATCGTGCGGATCCTGCGTCGGATCCACACCGTCATCATCGACGTCGACGGCCACGAACTCACCGTCCGAACTCCGCTGGACGACGAGGCCCAAGCCATCACCAGCGCCATTTCAGCGGGGCACTAAGGAGGTCCAACTCAGGGCTGGGTGACGGCCGCCGCGAGTTCCCGGAGTTCGGTGACTCCCGCGGGGGCCAGGAGTGGTGATCCGAGGGCCTCGAGAGCCTTGGTTGTGGCCGCAGAGATGAGGCGTTCGACCTGTTCGACCGCACCGCTCGCGGCGATCGTGTCCTGCGCGACGGCAATTGTCCGCGTACAGGGTGACGTGTCGTGCGGCGTACAAGCTCACGTGTCGGTGTCCGGCTGGGGTTTATGGTGCCGGTTCTTCGGCGGTGCTGACAAGGTCTGCCCGGTCTTTGAGCCGGTAGGACGGACCGTTGATGGCGATGACCTCGCAGTGGTGCAGGAACCGGTCCAGGATGGCGGTGGCCAGGACCTCGTCTCCCAGGACAGTGCCCCATTCGGCGAAGGTTTTGTTGCTGGTGATGATCGTCGAGCCCTTCTCGTAGCGGCGTGAGACCAGCTGGAAGAACATGTTGGCCTCTGCGCGGTTGAGTGGGAGATAGCCGACTTCGTCAATGACCAGCAGTGACGGTCGGGCCAGGCTGGAGAGTTGCTTGGGCAGGGTGCCGAGGCTGTCGGCCTTGCGCAGCTTGCGGACCAGGTCGTCGAGGGTGGTGTAGTAGATCGAGTGACCGGCCCGGCATGCAGTCACTGCCAGTGCCACGGCGATGTGGGTCTTGCCCACGCCGGGCGGGCCGAGCAGAGCGATGTTGGCTTTGCGTTCGACGAACTCCATCGCCGCGAGATCCTTCAAGCGCCTGGCATCGACGCCAGGTTGGAACGCGAAGTCGAAGTCTTCCAAGGTCTTGTGGTGAGGCAGCCCGGAGAGCTTGAGCGCGTTGCGGAACCGGCCCGACTCCCGGTGGGTGACCTCCTCCTCGAGCAGCTGGTCGAGAAAGTCCAGGTAGCCCAGTTGCGACTGCTCGGCTCGGGTCGCGGCGTCAGCGGCGCTGGCGGCCATGTGCGGCAGCTTGAGCCGCTGCGCGGCGGCAGTGATCCGACTGATGACGAACTCGCTCACGACGCCTCACTCGCCATCAGCTCGTAGGACGCCAACGGCCGCCGGATATCGGGAACCGGGTCCATCGAGGCCAGATAGTGCGCCAGCACCGAGGACGATTCCTCCGGCCTGGCAGATGCCCCGGCCCGGTCGGGCTCGGTGTGACAGACGGCGCGGCCGGCCCCGTCGGGCAGGCCGTCCCAGTGGGTGGGGTCGATGATCCACTCGTGGGACCGGCCGCCACGCCGATGGACCGCCAGCTCCTGGGCGGGGTCCTCCAGGCGGCAGACTGTGATGCGGTTGGCTGTGGCGCGGACCAGGACCTTCTGCCTCGCCGTCACCTGGGAGGCAGGAACCGAGTAGTGGTCGGACTCGAACGAGATCAGACAGTCCTTGCCCACCGTGCGCACGTGCTCATCGAAGATCTCGTACTCCGTAGCCGGAAGCGGGCCCAGTGCGGCGTGATCGGTTGCGGCGGCCTCGGCGATGACTTGCCCGTGCGTGCGATGGACTTGGCCGCGGCGGATCTTCACCCACCGGGCGAACGCGGCATCGGCATCGCCGACCGAGCGGAACCGGCGACCGGCCACGACGTGGTCACGCACGATATCGACCTGCCGCTCCACCCGGCCCTTGCCGGTGGGCCGGTAGGCGGCCAACACATCGATGTCGTACCCGTAGTGGCCGGCGAACGCGGTGGCTGCGGCGGTGACCGGGACTGCCTTGCCCGGGGCCACGTGGCGGCGCACCACGGTCTTGAGGCGGTCGTAGACGATCGCTGCCGGGACTCCGCTGAAGTGGTCGAAGGCCCGCCGGTGGCAGTCGAAGAACGTCGCGGCATCCATCGAGGTCACGAAGCAGCAGAACGGATCTCGCGAGTACGACAGCGTCATGTGGAACGAGTAGACGCGCACGCCGGTGCCCAGCAGGTCCCCCTCATCGCCCCAGTCGACCTGGGCCTGAGCCCCGGGCAGGGTGGCAATGCGCCGGTGCAGACTCCCCGCTCCGGGTTCGTCGAGGCCGAGCTCGGCGCGGATCTGAGGGCGGCGGGAGCGGCAGTAGGTTTTGACCCGCTGATAGTGCACATGCACGTCGTGCTCGTCGGCGAGACGCTCGCAGATCACGGTGGCCTTGAGGTCGATGCAGGCTCGCAGCATCGCATCGATCAGCGCTGCGATTACCTCGGTGATGGCCACCTTCTGCGTGCCCTTGCGCGAGGGCGCCGACGGGGGCGCCGTCGGGGAATCCTCGGCCAGGTACTTGCGTACCGTGCGCCAGTCACAGCCGCACTCGCGACCGATCTCGGCGTACGTCATGCCGGTGGCATGCAGCTGTTTGAAACGTCGGATATTCATCCAGGACTCCTGATCCGCCGATCATGGGGGTGGGCCACCCTTCGGAAATCGTCAACTTGCCGGAAGACGACTCCAAGGGTGGCCCACCCACCTCGGCGAACAACTACGGAACACCGAACACCGACCTACATATGAACCTGTCCCCAAACCGACGTATCAAGGTGTACGCGGACAGCAATCGCCGCGTCCGTGGCGGCCTGGTCCCCGAGCACCGCGTCGAGCGATTCGCGCCCGCGTGCGTCGAGCACGCGTGTCGCGAGGGCAACCAGGGTGGTGCGCTTGCCCTCGCGAAGGTCGTCACCGCTTGGTTCGCCAGTGACGGCGGGGTCGCCGAAGACGCCGAGCAGGTCATCACGTAGCTGGAAGGCGACGCCGAGTGGCAGCCCGAAGGCGCGCAGGACGTCGAGCTGCTCGTCACTCGCTCCGCCGAGCGCCGCGCCGATCGCGAGAGGGGCTTCAATCGAGTATTTCGCGCTCTTGTAGATGATGAACCGATACGCGCGGTCGACGTGTTCCGACTCGGGGCGCGCGTCGACCACGCGCTTCCCTCGAGGATGTCCAGATACTGGCCCAGGGTGACTTCGGTGCGCATCTGTTTGAACTCGCGTCGTGCGCGTCGGGCGTCGGCTCGGGAGGGCAGCAGGTCAATCGATTCGTCGAGGAGCGCGTCGCTCCAGCTGAACAGGAGATCACCGGCGAGGAGCGCCGATGATCTGCCGTGGGCGTCCGCGTCGCCGGAGAACCCGCAGTGGCGGTGGTCGGTGGCGAAACGGATGTGAGCGGCTGGGCCGCCTCGGCGGGTATCGGAGTTGTCGATCAAGTCGTCGTGGATGAGCGTCGCTGCGTGATAGATCTCGAGCGCGGCGGCCACGCCGGACACGGTGTCCTCGGCGGCTACACGGTCGGCTCCGAGTCCTGCGGGGATCGCGTGGAGGCCGGCGAAACAAAAGCGGGCCCGAAGGCGCTTTCCGCCGGTGAGAAAGTCCTTTGAGATGCGCTCGACGAGCCGGACCTCGTCGCCGATCGCGAGGAAGATCGGGTTGCGGTCGGTGACGAATTCACTGATTCGATCGTCAACTCGATCGACCAGATCGATAGGAGTAGTCACCTGATCAGCCTATCGGGGCGCATGTCCGGGGCGGCCCCCAGGTTGAGCGCCGCGTCGCATGTGTGCCGGGGCGGAACAGACATCGACTGGCGAAGCATTGCGACGCTTTGTGACCTGACCGTCGGTACTCGGTCCTGAGCAGCCTGTCCTGAGTGATCGTTGACTTTACTAGCCGACCGGTCTATTAGTTAATTCATGGACAGGGAGTCGGCGGTGACTGCGCCGCGGCGGCGTGGTCGGCCGCGGAAGGACCAGACCCTTCCGGACGCTCCCCGTGCCCGGTTGCTTCGTCAGGGTGTGGCGCTGTTGACGGAGAAGGGGTTCAGTGCTCTGGGGATCGAGGAGGTCCTCGCGGCGGCTGAGGTTCCCAAGGGGTCGTTCTACTACTACTTCGACAGTAAAGAGGCGTTCGGTTTCGCGCTGATCGAGGCGTACGCCGACTACTTCGCCGCCAAGCTCGATCGCTGGTTCGAGGACCAGTCACGGACTCCGCTCGATCGCGTGCGGGCGTTCATCGCCGATGCGCGGGAGGGGATGGCTCGTCATGACTTCCGGCGGGGTTGCCTTGTGGGCAACCTGGGACAGGAGATGGGCGTCCTGCCGTCATCGTTCCGCGACCGCCTCACCGCCGTGCTCCGGGATTGGGAGGAGCGGACCACACGCTGCCTGAGGGCAGCGCAAGAGGCCGGGGAGATCTCGGCAGACGCGGACTGTGCGCGGTTGGCCGAGTTCTTCTGGATCGGATGGGAGGGCGCCGTGTTGCGCGCCAAGCTCGAACACGATCCTGCCGCGTTGGACACGTTCGCCGGGCAATTCCTGGCGATGATCGAGCACGACAACCACCAGAGACAACGATGACTGCGACGTTCAGGGCGGTACTGATCGACAGTGGCGCCAGCGGACGCACTGTAGAGGTCGCCGAGGTTTCTCCGGAGCAACTGCCGGAGGGAGACGTGACAGTCCGGGTGGCGTGTTCGACCCTCAACTACAAGGATGCGCTCGCCATCACCGGGACAGGCCCGGTTGTCCGATCCTTTCCGATGGTGCCCGGTATCGACTTCGCCGGCACGGTCGTGGAGTCCACGAATCCAGGTTTTGCGCCCGGCGATCGCGTCGTGCCGAACGGATGGGGAGTGGGGGAGCGCCACTGGGGTGGGCTTGCCGAGTACGCCCGGGTCAAGGGTGAGTGGTTGATCCCGCTCGAGGAGGCCTTCACCTTCGAGCAGGCCATGATTATCGGAACGGCCGGCTACACCGCGATGCTGTGCGTGATGGCGCTAGAGCGGCACGGGGTCAGTGCCGACTCGGGCGAGGTGTTGGTCACCGGCGCCGCCGGCGGCGTGGGAAGCGTCGCCACCGCCTTGCTGGCCAAGCTCGGCTACCAGGTTGCCGCCGTCACGGGCCGGTCCACCGAATCCGACTACCTCACCAGCCTCGGCGCGACCCGGATCCTGCCCAGATCGGACTTCACCGAGCCCGGAAAGCCGCTGGTCAAGGAACAGTGGGCCGGCGCGGTCGATGTGGCCGGCGGCCAGGTGCTCGCCAACGTCTGCGCGGGCATGAAGTACCGGTCGGTGGTCGCCGCATGCGGGCTCGCCGCCGGGATGGGCTTCCCCGCCACCGTCGCCCCGTTCATCCTCCGCGCGGTCACACTGGCCGGCATCGACAGTGTGTTGTGCCCCGTGGACGACCGACGGGAGGCCTGGCGTCGGCTCGCTACCGACCTCGACCACTCCCTTCTCGACTCGATGACACAGAAGGTCACCCTCAACGACTGCATCCCCGTTGCCGACAGGATGCTCGACGGGGCAGTGCGCGGCCGCGTCATTGTCCCCATCCCCGATAACTGACCGAAGGACTCGACGATCATGACCGATACCGCTGCCCCGAGCCGCTTTCCCATCCCCGAACTCCACGACCTGCCCGACGATATCCGGGCCAAGATCCTCACCGTGCAGGAGAAGTCCGGCTTCATCCCCAACGTCTTCCTCATGCTGGCCCACCGCCCGGATGAGTTCCGCGCGTTCTTCGCCTACCACGATGCGCTCATGGACAAGCCGGGCAATCTGACCAAGGCCGAGCGAGAGATGATCGTGGTGGCCACCTCGGGCCCCAACCAATGCCAGTACTGCGTGATCGCTCACGGTGCGATCCTGCGGATCCGTGCAAAGGACCCGCTCATCTCCGATCAGGTCGCGACGAACTACCGCAAGGCCGACATCACCGACCGGCAGAAGGCCATGCTCGACTTCGCCCTCAAGGTCTCCAACGAGGCCTACGCGGTCACCGAAGCCGATTTCGCAACGCTGGCCACCCATGGACTGACCGAGGAGGACGCCTGGGACATCGCTTCCATCTCGGCATTCTTCGGCCTGTCCAATCGGATCGCCAACGTCACCAACCTGCGCCCGAACGTCGAGTTCTACACAATGGGCCGCGGCTAACCGTCGCCACACCACGTGCCCTGTCCGGACCCGGGGCACAAGTCGCCGCGCCCCCCCGTCCCGCGCGAGACCGGTCCAATGAGCTCGCAAGCGCCGACCCTGCCGTAAGAGAGTCTGCGCTCATAGGTCGCCATCGAGTACACAGGGCCGGGCGCGGAGTACGGGCCGGGCGCGGTGGCACGCGGCCTCGTCCGCGCGGTGGCGGCCGGCGGCGAGGGGGCAGTTGTCAGTCGCCGGTGGCGTGGTGAGGCGCAGTCCTGGGGCGTGTGAAGTATGCCTAGCTGAACCCTCGTCCGTCTTGGTGATTCCGGAGACCGTCGGCGCGTACTGCAACCACAGGCTCTTTCTATGGGATCAACCCGTGGCGGCGGGCCTGAACGACGGCGGCGTGTCTGGTCTTGACCGATAGCTTGGCCATGAGGTTGCGCATATAGGTCTTGACCGTGTCCGGGCTGAGACCAAGACGGCGAGCGGCCTCGGCATTGCTGTATCCGACGCTGGCGCACAACAGGACGTCGACCTCCCGGGACGTCAGCTGCACAGCGAGCCCGTCCGCCGGCCCCTCGACACTCTTCAGTAGGTGTTCAACGTCGTGAATCCGCTGCCGAAGGCCAGGATCGGAGATCTCCGCAGCGATATCGCGGAGTTGCAGGTAAGTCTCGGCGAGAGCCTCCGACTCCCGCAGGCTCCGCTGGCCGGGCAGTCTATCGATCTCGCTGCCGAGTGCGCGAAGCCTGAAGTCCGCCCCCTCGTGGACTTCCAGCTCGCGGCTGAGCCGGCTCGTAAAGCTCTCCAGCAGCGTCAAGGAGCGGTCTCCGAGATGCGTCGACGTGCGCAACGCTCCGTAGATCACCCCTCTCGCCCGCCCGTGAACGATGATCGGGGACACCGCCAGAGACTGGATACCCTCCCGGACAATCGCACTCAGGTAATGGTGGGTGATGCCCCGATTAGTGCGGTACCGATTGACTCGGACCGGTCGATTGGTCACGACAGCCAAGCCTCCCGCACCCAAGCCCGGCTCGATGGTCAACCCCTGAAGGACGGCGCTGCGGGTCCCAGCGAATTCCGACAGAAGTACTCCAGTGTCGCTCACTCCACCACTGAAGAGAACATCGAAAGCCCGTTCCTTCTGCAAGGTGCCCAATGTCGCCCGGACCTTACTCCGCAACTCAAGAGGGAGAGCGCTATTAGTCGCCATCTGCACACTCCTTCGCCGCACCGGCGACACTGCGACTCGCCGACTCAAGCGGAGTCTATGCCCACCCGGCGCGGATCGAGTAATTCCTATGATGCTGGTTAGGGACGTGAGAATCCAGCGTGTGACGATGTTCGGCTCGGGTTGCGTTAGCTGTTCCGCACTTAGCCGGAGCATGAGATCAGCTCGAGGATCCCGGGCGCCGGCGGCATGAGTGGGCCGTTCATAACGAACTCCACGCTCGCGCCCTCAGCGGTGAGCTCACCAACGATCTGCCTGAGTTCGACCAGGGATCGTGTGAGACGGCCCATCTCCGGTTGCCGTCGATCTGTGCGGGTCGTGCCCGACGGTCGCCGTGTTCTGCGAGGCGGAGAACCTGGCGGGTGGCGTCGTTGAGGGTTCCGTGGGAAATAATGGCTGCGTCGGTCGTCTTCCTGGTGTCCACCCGGGGTGGCCGGGGGCGCCATGCCCTCCCGGGGTGTTCAGTGACCGGCCCACCGGCCCGCCGTGTGACGGGCCGGTGGTTTAGTCAGTCGAGTGCGAACTCGCCGGCGCAAGCGAAGCAGCGGTCTCCGTCTGCGGCGGCGGTGACGTTCTCGTCTCGTTCCCAGCGGACCGAGTGGTCAGCTCGAGAGTTCCTCGTAGCCCTGGTTGGCCGGGTCAACAAAGCCAACGCCGAGAGGCTGGATGTCTGACACGACGTGAAGCTCGAGACGCGACGGGTGATCGCTGTCGTGAAGTACTGACTGCTCGGCGATCACCGCTTCGTCCGCGGAGGCTTGCTCGGGGATAGTGCGCGTGTTGAGGTTTCGCGAGTACATCGGGAACGAGCTGCTGGTGATGTCCAAGCGGACGCGGTGTCCTGGCCCGAAGCAGTGGGCCACGTCTCCGAGCGAGATCTCGAACTCAGTCGGCTCCCCGGGAGTCAGCCATGCGTCATCCCGGCCGTCGCGGTAGCGGGCACGAACGACGCCCTCGGTGACGTTGGCCGAAAAACCATCCGGTTCAACATCGACCAGGCGGGCGACGAAGTCGGTGTCGTCTGCCGAGCTCGACGCCCAGACTGTAAGTCGCACCGGACCGACAACCCGAAGCGGCTCCTCGAGAACGTCAGATGTGTACACGAGAACGTCGTCGCGCGCCTCGACCGGCCGCTGGTCCTGAATCCCGTCGGGTGAGTGATGTAGGGAGAACCCGACCTCCGCAACCATGTTGACTCCACCTCGAGTCTCGACCGGGTTGAGCGGATCGTAGGTGTAAGAGTCAGCGGTACCGGACGGCTCAGCGAGGGTGAGGCGACCATCGTCGGCGAGAGTTCCTGCGCTTCCCGAGCTCGCAAGGGCGAATTTCACCGTGTCTCCGGCCGGTGGCCACGTTGCTGACGTCGCCCACTGGTCCTCGCCGATGACGTAGAAGTCAACACGGCTATCTGCCGGCTGCTGTCCTGCTGTATCGGCTTTGAGCCAGCGATCGAACCACTCGATGATCTTCGGACCGAAGATCGGAGGGCCCCCCGGCGCCTTGACGTACGCGCGTGCCCCGCCCTGCCCGCCGGTGTAACTGGTGTAGGCGCCGTAGTGGGTCCAGGGACCGACCATGAGTTCGTGACCGGGTCGACTCTGGATGTCGCGATAGAGCTCAACCATCCCCTGGCAGAACATGTCGTACCAGCCGGTGACCATTGCCAGCGGAGCCTCCACCCACTCCGGGTTCGGGGCGAGACACCGCTGATTCTCCAACTCGCGGAGGCGGTCCTTTCCGGACGTTCGGAGGAGCGCTGCCCCGATGGTTCCGCCGATTCGCTCGTCGGCCAAGAGCTCGTCGCCGCTGAGCGGCAGTTGGGCGAGGGTCTCAGGCAGGTTGGAAATGCCCTCGAGCCACGTTTCCATCAGCTTGGAACGTTCGTCCTCAGGCAAATCCAGGCGGGGGATGATCTGCGGCATTACCGACCCGTAAAGGAATGAGATCCAGAACAAACTCCCCGCGCCGCCGGTGAAGAGCGACCGCGAGATGTCTGGTCCAGCGACAAAGGCCATTGCCGCCTTGAGGCTCGGGGGCCTGGCCGCGACCGCACCCAAGGTCGCGAAGCCGAACGCGGACGGACCGAAGATTCCCACATTTCCGGTGGACCAGTCTTGGACCGCAGCCCACTCGACGGCGTCGTAGCCGTCGTCGTGCTCCTGGAGGAAGAGCTCGAGCATGCCTTCGGAGGCGCCCGTTCCGCGGGAGTCCTGAACGACCACCACGTAGCCCTGCCGCGCCAACCACGTCGGATCTGCGACAGGTGCCGACACGAGCGTGGTGGACTTGTCATACGGCGTGCGGTAGAGCAGGACGGGGTGGCGCCCCTCTTCTGGCCGGTACACGTCGCTGCTGAGTATGACGCCGTCCCGGGTCGTCATCGTCACATCGGTTTCAACAATGATGTTCATGACTGCTCCTGGGTTCTAGTAGGCGCCGAGATCGCGCATCTCGAAGAGTCTGCGGGGGTTGTCAACCGTGATCTCGGTTGCGTGCTCTTCAGAGAGTCCACGTTCCAAGAGTGCCGGCACGACCTTGAGCTTTACATCCGTGTAGAGCGGCCTTTCCGGGATCTCAGGTACGCAGTCGGTGTAGGGGTAGTCGTCGTTCCCGAGGAGAATCTGGGCTGAATAGCCCATCTCGCAGAGCTGGATGATGCGGCTGATCCGCTGCTCCCACGCGAAGGGGAAGATGTGCCCTAGGGCGACGGTGTCGAAGCCGATGAAGGAGCCCTTGTCGAGCACCTTGACGAACTCCTCGATCGGAACCTCCGGCGGCGTGTAGTCAGCGTGACCGAACTGGATCCGGCGGAGGTCGACGCCTTCCTTCTCGAGCGCGGCCTGCTGGTCCTGGATGCTGAGGATGCCCGGCCGGTCGCCGGCTGACGCAGAATGTGTCGTGATAGGTGCCCCGGTGCGACGGTGCGCTTCGGCGGATGCCGCGATGATCGCCTGCACGCCCTCGTTGATTCCGAGGTGATCGGACGCGAACTTGATGATCCCGGCCTTGACACCTGTGCCGGGAACACCCTCTTCGATGTCCTGGACAAGCACGTCCGCCAGCCTCGGCGGCTTGGTCTCGAACGCGTCCGGGAACATCAGTCCCAGCTCGAAGATGGGCGGCAGATCCCTCCACGTGTACCACCCGGTGGCCACGATGATGTTGACCTCGGTCTGCGCGGCGATCTCCTTGACCCACGGAACATTCCTGCCGATGCCCGGGATGACTCGGTCGACGATCGTGTCGACGCCGACTGCTTTTGCCTCGTTGAGCGCGTCGACGGCTTTCTTGATGCGGGCCGCCTTGATCTGCTCTTGCACCGCGGGGTCGGCCGAACCCCTCAGGCTCAGATGCGGCCAGTTGAAGTCGACCTCCATCTGGTAGACGCCGACAACCTCCTCTGAGGCACTCGTGAAGCCCATGTCAGCGGCGTCAATCTCGTCGCCTCGGGCAGTTGGTACTAGAGCCATGTCATCTCTCTTTCCTGGCAGTGATTAGGTCTTCTGAACGTAAGCGGGGCAACTGTGTGGCTCCGCCAGACACTTCTCGAGTCGGAAGTGTCGATGGACTCGACTGAGCGTTGTCTAGTAGGCGCCGAGATCGCGCATCTCGAAGAGCCTGCGGGGGTTGTCGACCGTGATCTCGGTTACGAGCTCCTCGGAGAGCCCGCGCTCCAACAATGCCGGCACGACCTTGAGCTTTGCATCGGTGTAGAGCGGCTTCACCGGGAACTCGGGTATGACGTCGGTGAAGACCGTGTCATCGTTCCCGAGGAGAATCTGGGCTGAGTAGCCCATCTCGCAGAGCTGAGTGATGCGGCTGATCCGCTGCTCCCAGGCCCAAGGGAAGATGTGCCCCAGGCCGACGGTGTCGAAGCCGATGAAGGAGCCCTTGTCGAGCACCTTGACGAACTCCTCGATCGGAACCTCCGGCGGCGTGTAATCGGCGTGACCGAACTCGACCCGGCGGAGGTCGACGCCTTCCTTCTCGAGCGCGGCCTGCTGGTCCTGAATGCTGAGGATGCCCGGCCGGTCGCCCGATGACGCAGAATGAGTCGTGATAGGTGCCCCGGTGCGACGGTGCGCTTCGGCGGATGCCGCGATGATCGCCTGCACGCCCTCGTTGATTCCGAGGTGATCGGAAGCGAACTTGATGATCCCGGCCTTCACACCTGTGCCGGGAACGCCCTCTTCGATGTCCTGTACCAGGACGTCCGCCAGCCTCGGCGGCTTGGTCTCGAACGCGTCCGGGAACATCAGTCCCAGCTCGAAGATGGGCGGCAGATCCCTCCACGTGTACCACCCGGTGGTCACGATGATGTTGACCTCGGTCTGCGCGGCGATCTCCTTGACCCAAGGAACATTCCTGCCGATGCCCGGGATGACTCGGTCGACGATCGTGTCGACGCCGACTGCTTTTGCCTCGTTGAGCGCGTCGACGGCTTTCTTGATGCGAGCCGACTTGATCTGCCCCTGCTCCGCGGGGTCGGCCGAACCGGTCAGGCTCAGATGTGGCCAGTTGAAGTCGACCTCCATCTGGTTAGGACCAATGATTGCCTCTGCCCCGCTCGTGAAACCCATTTCAGCGGCGTCGATCTCGTCGCCTCGGGCAGTTGGCACTAGAGCCATGTCATCTCTCTTTTCTGGCAGTGTCTGTTTGCGTGATCGCAGTCAAGCAGAGTGACGCACGCCATACGATCCACCGAAGTAGGTGTCCCGGCGAAGGCCATCCCCACTCGCACGCCCCTCCTGGCCATGAATCCGCAGGCAGCAGCTGTGAACTGAAGGGTCGATGATGCGCGGTGGCCTGGGATGAAATCGCCGTCAACGAAGAGAATTTATAGGCATCCGACGCAGTTCAGAGGTCTACTGCGCGATCACGTGATATAGGGCCCGCGTCGATAGAAGCGCGGTGTTGCGCGGACCCCGGCACTCGACCGCCATGAACACCTGCGGGTCCGCGTCACCGTGGACGGGGGGGTGCTTAAGGAATGATCAGGCGCCGAGATTTCAGTGGGTGTCGAGGTCGTACACGCCGTGGGTGAGGGTCGTGATGATGGTGTCGATGATCTGGTGGCGGGGCATTTCTCCAGCTTGGGCGGTCTCCCATCCGGCGTACAACAGGCCCCAGAAGGTTCGGCGCACCCAGGCGTGGGGCAGGTCGGGATTGAGATCGGCGTCGGGGCGGGCCAGTACGTCCTCGATCGCTCGTTCCATCGCCTGTAGCGCTTCGGCCAGTGCGGGCTCGGTTTCGGTGAGAGGTTCGCTGTAGATGTACATCAGGATCGATCCGAGGTCCATGTGCTCTTCGACGACCCGTCTCAGTGCGTCGCGCACGGTGCCCGAGTGCGGCTCGGCCCGTTGGATGGCGTGTCGGCTGCGTTCGGTCACGTGGTGGACGACGGCGTGGATGAGGTCGGCGCGTTCGGGGAAGTAGCGGTGCACTGTGGTGCGTCCGACCTGGGCCGCGGTGGCGATGTCGGCCATCGATGCCTGTCTGTCTTCGGCCAACACTTCGACCGCGGCGTCGAGGATCGCGCTACGGGTGCGGGCCCGTGCCCCGGTTTCCGTGTTCGGTTCTGCGCTCATGTGAGTGACCTTACGCGCGACCACTACGGTACACAATTTGACTGTAATGGAACACCGATGTTTCAATAGTGAAGCTTGCAGCACTCATGTGGGTTCTGGCAGGCCCGCGTCAGCCTTTTGCCATTCCGCTGATCGCCCGCTTTCTTCTGAGAGGTCCTCATGTCTTCCGTTCAGGCCCCCCCGCGCGCTTCCGCCCGGACGTGGGCGGCACTGGGTGTGCTCGCTCTGCCGATGCTGCTGTTGGCCATCGACGCCACAGTGTTAATCTTCGCGATGCCGGGGATCGCCGCCGATCTGTCCCCGTCGGCGAACGAGCAGTTGTGGATCATGGATATCTATGCCTTCATGATCGCCGGTCTGCTGGTGACCATGGGCGCGGTTGGTGACCGGGTCGGAAAGAAGAAGCTGCTGCTCGTCGGCGCGGTGCTGTTCACTGCCGCCTCCGTGGTGGGCGCCTTCGCCACCAGCTCCGAGCAGCTCATCGTGGCCCGGGCGTTTCTCGGTCTGGCCGGGGCGACCATCATGCCGTCGACATTGTCGCTGATCCGCGCCATGTTCATCGATCGCGCGCAGCGACGCTTCGCTATCGCCGTGTGGTCGATGGCGGGCACCCTCGGCATGGCGGGCGGTCCGATCGTGGGTGGGTGGCTGCTCGAGCACTTCTGGTGGGGTTCGGCGTTCCTGATCAACATCCCCGTGATGGTGTTGCTATTGGTCCTTGGTCCGATTCTGCTCACCGAGAGCAAGGACCCGAATCCTGAGGCCCTGGACCTGCTCAGCGCGGTGCTGTCATTGGTGGCCATGCTCAGTGCTGTCTACGGACTCAAGACCCTTGTCGCCGGCGACGGCACCGCCACCGGTCTGCTGTGCATCGCCGTGGGCTTGGTGGTGGGAACAGTGTTCGTCCGCCGCCAATTGTCGCTGCCGAATCCGTTGCTGGACGTCGGTCTGTTCCGCGCGCGTGCGTTCCGTGGCGCGGTGGTGGCAGATCTGCTGTCCATTTTCGCCCTCATCGGGGCGATGTGGGCGCTCACCCAGTACCTGCAGTTGGTCGTGGGGCTCTCCCCGATGCAGGCGGGCCTGTGGCTCCTTCCGCCGATGATCATCTCCGCGGCGGCGGCGTTCTTGGCCGCCGCTCTGGTCAAGCGCATCAGCGCGGCGATCCTGGTCACCGCCGGGTTGCTCGTGGCGGGGGTCGGGTTCGCACTCATGCTGGGACTGACTCCCGACTCCGGTCCGATCCCGGTGAGTGTTGCGCTCAGCCTGGTCACCCTTGGTGGTGGGGTGGGGATGACGTTGACCAACGACATCATCATGAGCTCGGCCCCTCCCGCCCGCGCTGGTAGGGCGGCCGCGATCTCGGAGACGGCCTACGAGCTCGGCACCGCCCTGGGTACCGCCATCCTGGGGTCGGTACTGGCCGCGGTGTACAGGAACAACCTGGTGGGTGACTCCGGTGCCTCGGTCGTGGTCCCGTCGGAGGATCTGGAGCGGGCGAGCGCAACGATCGCTGAGGCGTTCTCCGTCGCGGCCGAGTCTCCCACCTCGGCTGCGCAGGTACTGATCAGTGCGGCGCAGGCGGCGTTCACCGATGCACTGACCGTCGTCGGGATCCTCGGGGCGATCATCATGGTGGTCGCAGCCGTGTGGGCTGCCGTGACTTTGCGAGGCACCTCGGCCACGGCTGACCTCACCCACCACTCGACTCCCGTCCGGTCGGCTAAGAAGGCACCAACCAGGCGGGCGACGTGACCACCGTTGATCGCGGCCCCACTCGTGTCGAGGTGTTGTGGTCGTTCGCCCGCCCGCACCGGAGAACTCTGCTGGGCGCGGTGATACTGGGTTTGTTCGCCTCGTCCAGCGAATTGGCGACACCGATGGTCACCAAGTGGGTGCTCGACACCGTCTCCGGTGACGGCGGCCTACTTGCACCGGTTCTGGTCCTGGCCGGCCTGCTGGTGGTCGGCGCCGTGATCCGAATCTGGCAGGCCATCATCCTCGGCACGCTGGCAGAGGACATCGTGCTGGGTGCTCGTCGTCTGCTGATCACCCGGTTTCTACGTGCCAAGGTCATCCCGCTGCTGCGACGCCCGTCCGGTGAGCTCGTGACCCGTGTCACCAGCGACTCCGTCCTCCTCCGCGAGGCCGCGTCCTCCAGTCTGGTCGGACTGGTCAATGGAGTGGTGATGCTCGCGGGGACCCTGGTGCTCATGGCCGTTCTTGACCTCCTGTTGTTCGGGGTGACGATCGCGTCGGTTCTGGTCGTGTCGGTGCTGTTCGCCCTGTTGCTCCCGGGCATCGCGACCGCCCAGCAGCGGGCCCAGAAAGCACTGGGCGACCTCGGTTCCGAGCTGGAGGAAACGCTTCGCGCGATCAAGACCGTCAAGGTTGTCGGCGCCGAGGACCAGCAGAGCGAGAAGCTCGACGTCGACGCCAGGTCGGCCCGCGACCACGGAGTCGACGCTGTACGCCGGGAGGCTGTGGCTTGGACCATCGCGTGGACGGGAGTTCAGGGCGCCATCATCGTCATCCTCGCGATCGGGGCCGTGCGTGTGGCCGGCGGGGACATGGAGGTCTCCACGCTCGTCGCCTTCCTGCTCTACGCCTTCGCACTGATGGGGCCGATCACCGAACTGTCGGAGAACATGACCACCCTTCAGGCCGGGATCGCCGCTGCCGGGCGCATCCGAGAAACGGAGTCGATAGAGATAGAGGACCACCGCCGACTCGGACCGACGCCCGCCGGACGCGGACGTGCGCTGTCCTCGGTACGCGCCCGGTACTCACCCGACGACCCCTGGGCCATCGACGGCGTCTCCCTAGATATTCCCGCCCGCGGCCACGTAGCCGTAGTGGGCCCGTCGGGAGCGGGAAAAACCTCGGTGATGTCCGCTATCCTGGGCTTCCTGGACGCCGAGCAAGGAACCCTCACGGTCGGCGACCAGCACTACCACGACCTCTCGCCCCAACAGGTGCGCGCGCGGTTGGCCTACGTCGAGCAAGATGCCCCGGTCGTGCCAGGAACGATCCGCGACAACCTCATGTTCGCCAACCCACACGCGGATCAACGACTGCTCGCTGCGATCCTGGACGAGCTCGATCTCGCACCTTTGATCACCGACCTACCCAAGGGCCTGGACACCACGCTGTCCAACACCTCGGTCTCGGGCGGTCAACGCCAACGCATCGCACTTGCCCGAGCGCTGCTGGCCGAACCGGATCTACTCCTGCTCGATGAGGCCACTGCCCAGGTCGACGGGATCACCGAAGCTGCGGTGCACCGCGCGATCAAGTTCCAGGCCCGGCGAGGGGCAGTACTGACCATCGCCCACCGCCTGTCCACGGTCGTCGACGCCGACCAGATCGTCGTCATGGAGCACGGACGAATCTCCGCCCGTGGAACCCACGGTCAGCTCCTGGACGCCTCACCGCTGTACCGCGAGATGGTCGCAGCCCTGTCCCTGGGGGTTTGATCCCGGACCAGCTCTGCATACCGACAAGTCGAACTCTCGGAGGTTCTGAGGATGTTGCCCGAGACAGAGGCGATACTTTTCAGCGATGGTGGTGATGCGGCCGGTTTGCGGAGTCGTCCTGCTCACGGCCCGGCGGTGTGGTTCGCGGTGTTCCGACTCGCCAGGCGCGAGAGCATGTGGGACTACCTGGAACTCAGACAGTCGGCCCAGGACCACGCGATGCGCAACATCGCCAAGTTCGCCCCCGCCGCGGTGGTCATCGGGTTCGACGGGACGGATCGTGGCGACATGGGCCGGGCTCGGCAGGCCGGGAGGCGTCTCATCGACGATCTCCGGTACGCATCCAACATGCTGTACTCGCACGAGGTGTCGGCCATCGTCGTCATCGTCCGGTCCGAGGAGGAGCGGGAGTTGCTTGAGGAGATGGCCTGGCGTGGCGACTTCCACGACCGCTTCGCCTACTGGTCCGCGGTGGTCGACCTAGCCGCCCTGGTCGAACGGCTCCCCGGTTCTGACGGGGCCCCTCCGCAGAGCGAGGGATAGAACACGAGCCTCTGAATCCGCCGTAACTCGCCCGCGACAGACAGGCGCGCACGGCTTAGCTTTATCGTCGACCGGCGTATCGCTCGACGAACCGCTGTTCGGCGGCCTCGTCGCCGATGACGAGTAGTTCTGCGTCGCTTGGGAGCGCGGCATCGTGATCCGGCAGCTCGAATTGACCGTTGCGGTTGAGTGCAACGACCTGACAACCGGTTCGCTTGGCGATTTGTACCTCGCGGAGCGATCGCCCGCGTAGCGCCCGTGGCATCGGGGTGCGGAAGACGTCTACGCCCTCGGCGATGACCAGGCGTGGTCGCCATCCGAGCGTGTTCCAGATCGCCGCCGCGCCGATCGAGGCGTAGGACAGAACGGCGTCCGCGCCCGCGCGGTGCAGTGTGGACACGTTGCGCTCGCGCGTTGCTCGTGCCACGACCTGTAGGTCGGGGCGCAGTCGACGCAGGTACAGCGTGAGGTAGACGTTGACGTCATCCTCGTGGGTCGTCACGAGCGCCGCCGCGGCTTTGTCTAGACCGGCCCGCTCGAGTACTTCCAGTACTGCTGCATCCCCCTCGACATAGGCCCGACCGGACAGGATTCGTTCCGCGCGCTTTTCCACGATGACCGGACGAAGTCCGGCCTCCTCTAGTGCCGCCGCCGCAGCGCGCCCGACGCGCCCGCCGCCGATCACCAGAACAGGGCGGTCCAGAACCGCCCCGTCGGCAGAGCCCCCGTCGTATCCGGCGATCTGCTCATCAGTGCCGACTAGGAGCAGAACCATGCGAGAAGTGAGGCGAACGTGGGGTGTAGCAACGGCGAAGGTGCCCTTCTCCCGCACCCCGATGACGTTGACGCCGGCGCGGGCGTCGAGATCGGTCTCGGCGAGCGTCCTGCCGGCCATAATGGTCCCGCTCACGTTGGCCTCAGCGATTCGTAGGTCGCCGAATTCTCCGATCACGTGGGCGCGGCTGTCGACCCCGACCACACGGCGGGCAAGTGCGCGCCCCAGCGCGTCGCCGAGTTGTACCACCTCGGTGCAGCCCGCCAGCTGGAGAACGGGGACCGACGCGGAAGCGTTGGCGGTGGCGACCATCGGGACCTCGGGGGCGATTTCGCGAACCGTGAATGCGACGTTGGCGTTGGTGGTGTCCGGTTGGGTCGTGACAACGAGCGAGGCTTTCTCAGCGCGCGCGCGACGATAGGTCTGGGGGTCGTCGAGGTCGCCGAGCATCACCTGGTAGCCATCCTCGCGCAGCCGCAACGCCTCTGCGAGGTCGGGCACGATCAGGACGTACGGAGCCCCCTCATACTCGGCCAGCTCGATGATCGAGTCGGTCACCGCGTCGAGTCCCGTCAGCACGATGTGTTCTTCGGCCCAGTCACCTACCCGCCGTGGCGCTCGCGCCGCCTCGCGACTGTTCAGCCACGGCCTGAACACGAACTGGATGAACACGAATGGCAGCAACACGAGGATGAACGCGGCCCCAGTTACGAGCACGACCGACGAGAACACCCGACCCGCATCGGACTCGAACACGACATCGCCGTACCCCAGCGTCGACATCGTCACCAGCGTCCAGTAGACGGCTGTCGCCCAGGAGTACTCGCGTCCCTCCAGCGCCATCATGTGGTGGAACAGAGCGCTGCACCCTACGACCATGACGATGACTACCATCATCATCACGGCGGCCATCCGCACGTTCCGCCGCCGCAGCGGTTCGACGAACCTCGCCGGACCAAACCTAGAGGATTTCACGGAAATCTTTCTCCACATGCGTAGGTGCTGGGACTACTGCACGATAACTGGCTGCGGGGTCGCCTCAGCCAGTCGGCGGCCCCCAATTGCATCTACTGACAGCGCCCCGCCAGCTGGCAGATGTGCGTGACTCGCCACATCTGGGTGTCGATATCGTCGCCTCTGGAGGTTGGCACTAAAGCCATGTCGTCTCTCTACCTGATAGTGAGCTGTTGTCATGATCGCAGGCGGGGACAGCTTCCTGGCTCCGCCAGACCCTTCTCGAGTTGGAAGCGTCGGCGGATTCGCAATTAGGCGAAACTCGACAGCTTCCTATGGGCTGACTGGGTCACTTGCGCTCTCGCGGAGGACGTTCTTTCGGATCTTGCCGGTCGAGGTCGTGGGTAGTTGCGGCGTGAACTGGATCCGGTCGGGGACCTTGTACGCGGCGATCTTGGACCGGGCATGGGCGATGAGCTCGGCTTCGCTGATCTCGGTACCGTCGGTCACGATGAAGGCCAGTGGCCGTTCACCCCATTTGGGATCGGGCGTTCCCACCACCGCGACCCCTGAGACGGCGGGATGGCTGGCCAGCGCCTGCTCCACCTCGATCGTTGAGATGTTCTCGCCGCCGGAGATGATCACATCCTTGGCTCGGTCAAGAATTTGGACATACCCGTCCGGGTGCATTACTCCTAGGTCGCCGGAATGGAACCATCCGCCGCGGAAGGCCTCGGCGGTCCCGTCCGGGTCGCCCAGATAGCCCTTCATCACGCTGTTGCCCCGCATTACCAACTCGCCCATTTCGGACCCGTTCGGGGACACATCTATCAGTGTCCCGTCGGGACCTGGTTCGCGACGGACCACCCTTAAACGCTCGGAAGAGAGCATCCCTACTCCTTGCCGAGCCAGGAGTGAGGCCTGCTGGTCCGAGTCGAGATCGGTCGACCATGAAGGTTGCGGTTCGCACACGGAGTAAGGGCCGTATGTCTCCGTAAGCCCGTAGACGTGGAGTATATCTGCGCCCAATTCGCGGATCTGGGCGATCACCGTGGGTGTGGGCGGGGCGCCGGCGGTGACGATCGTCAACGGATGCTTCAGGGGACGCGCCAGAGGCGAGGAGGCGAGCGTGGTCAGCACGGTGGGTGCGCCACACATGTGAGTGATCTCCTCGCTGTCGAGGATGCTCCACATTGTCTCTCCTCGCACGGCTCGCAGGCACACGTGCAGGGCGCTCGCGGCGGTGACTGCCCACGTGGTGCACCAGCCGTTGCAATGGAACATCGGCAACGTCCATAGGTAACGCGAGTCGGCGGCGAATCCTTGGTGGTATACCTCGCCGAGAGAGTTGAGGTAGGCACCACGGTGGGTGTACATCACCCCCTTGGGTCGACCAGTGGTGCCCGAGGTGTAGTTGATCGCGATGACCCGGTCTTCATCGTCAACCTCCCACGGATACTGGGTATCGTCGTCGGCAGCCCTCGCTAGGAAATCGGTGAACGGGACCGTGCTACCCACTTGGAGTGAAGAGCCATCCTGCGCCTGGACCTCTATCCTCTCCCGCACGCCGGCCAGATCTGTTCCAGACAGCGGTTCGAGCAGATGACCATCGCCTAGGATCAGCACTGCAGAGGAGTGCTCGCAGATGTAGCTGACCTCTTCCGGTGACAGTCGGGTATTGACCGCGACCAGGGCCGCTCCGAGCAGGGGAACCGCGTAGTGGGCGGTGAGCAGCTCAGCCGAGTTGGTCCCGAGGAACACGACCGCGTCGCCAGCCCGGACACCGCTGGCGTGCAGCGCCCGGGTCATCTCTTGGACGTGGTCGGCGAACTGCGCATAGGTCCACGTGCGATCCCCATCGATCACTGCAGGTTTGCCCGGATGCACTTCAGCGGCGCGCTCGAGGAAACGTAGCGGTGTTAGGGGGACGTTGAGGCCTGACATGTTCACCCTTCGGGATCATTCGGAGTGCAGAGGGGAATAGTCCACCAGAGTGAAGCACGACATACGATCCACCGAAGTGGATGATCCGGTGCCCACCATTTCTACACGCACCCCCTGGGCAGGACATCCTGGAGTCGGCGTGGCCGCGAGGCGCCCCGGGGCGATCTCCGCCGCGCGACCTGCACCGACGATTCCCTCATGGAGGACCGCTTATGTCCGGCAAACCCGATTTCGACCTGTACCGCCCGGCCGAGGAGCACGAGGAGCTCCGTGCCGCGATCCGCGCCCTCTCCGAGAAGGAGATCGCGCCGCACGCTGCGGACGTCGACGAGAACGAGCGGTTCCCCCAGGAGGCCCTCGACGCGCTCAACGCCTCGGGTTTCAACGCGGTCCACGTCCCGGAGGAGTACGGCGGGCAGGGCGCGGACTCGGTGGCCGCGTGCATCGTGATCGAGGAGGTCGCCCGGGTCTGTGGCTCGTCCTCGTTGATCCCGGCCGTCAACAAGCTCGGCACCATGGGCTTGATCCTGGCCGGGAGCGAGGAGCTCAAGACCACGGTGCTGTCCGAGATCGCCGAGGGCAAGATGGCCTCCTACGCGCTCTCCGAGCGGGAGGCCGGTTCGGACGCGGCGGCCATGCGTACCCGCGCCCGGCAGGACGGGGACGACTGGATCCTGGGCGGCGGCAAGGCGTGGATCACCAACGGCGGCAAGTCCACCTGGTACACCGTCATGGCGGTCACCGACCCGGAGAGGGGTGCCAGTGGCATCTCGGCCTTCATGGTCAACGCCGCCGACGAGGGCTTCGGCGTATCCAAGACCGAGAAGAAGCTCGGCATCAAGGGCTCACCCACCGCCGAGCTGTACTTCGAGAACTGCCGCATCCCGGGCGACCGGATCATCGGCGAGCCGGGGACGGGGTTCAAGACCGCCCTGCAGACCCTGGACCACACCCGTCCGACCATCGGTGCGCAGGCCGTGGGGCTCGCCCAGGGTGCGCTCGACGCGGCGGTCGCCTACACCAAGGAGCGCAGGCAGTTCGGTCGCGCGATCTCGGACTTCCAGAACACCCAGTTCATGCTCGCCGACATGGCGATGAAGGTCGAGGCCGCCCGGCTGATGGTGTACACCGCCGCCGCCAACGCCGAGCGGGGGAGCGCACCGGGTGGCCAGAAGCTGGGCTTCATGGCCGCCGCCTCCAAGACCTTCGCCTCGGATGTCGCGATGCAGGTCACCACGGACGCGGTGCAGCTCTTCGGCGGGGCCGGGTACACCCGCGACTTCCCGGTCGAGCGCATGATGCGGGACGCCAAGATCACCCAGATCTACGAGGGCACCAACCAGATCAACCGCATGGTCATGGCCCGCCAGGTCCTGGCCTGAGCTGATCTGCCAGACCCCCGACAGCTGACCGCCGGCCGAGAGCCGCCGCCTCCGTCCGGAGGTGGCAGCTCTCGCCGTCCGGCTCCGGGCCGATCAGTTGTATGCCTACGGCAGAGGAGTAAGCAACATTGCGATCGCTGCACCGCCACCTACGCACTGTCTCCTTAGCCAGCCCAGGCCGCGCCCCCCTGGTCACAACAGCGAAAAGGGTACTCGACACCTACTTGCCACGGCCGTGGTAGTGAAGTGCTGGGCGGCCGATCAGCGGGGCGATTGAGCTTCTCGATGAGCAACGTCTTGTAGAGCACGGCGCAGCCGAGTGTCGATTCGACAGTCGATCGATCCCCATCGCTGCGGCGAAGTGGGCCTGGGCCAGCCGGACTTGTGCCGGTCAACGATCAGGCGGCGGCCGGGAATGGTCAACCGGACATTACGGTGGGACACGAGAACCTCCGGTTGGAGTAGGCCTTAGACGAGCCATATCCCAACCGGAGGTGCCCGTTCGCTCAACCAGGCTCGCCGCTACCAACGTCCTGGCCGCGTACATCTAGTAAGCGCCGAGATCGCGCATCTCGAAAAGCCTGCGGGGGTTGTCGATCGTGAGCTGACGGGCGTGCTCATCTGACAACCCGCGTTCTTTCAGAGCCGGCAGCAGCTTGAGCTTCACATCCGTGAACAGTGGCTTCTCCGGCCACTCCGGGATGCAGTCAGTGAACGTGAGGTCGTCATCTCCGAGCACGATCTGGCCCGAGTACCCCATCTCGCACAGCTTGAGGATGCGATCGATCCGCGCTTCCCAGGCGAACGGGAACATGTAGCCCACGGCCACCGTGTCGAATCCGATGAACGAGCCTTTGTCGAGCACCTTCACGAACTCGTCGATCTTCACCTCGGGAGGCGTGTAATCCGCATGCCCGAACTCGACACGGCTGACGTCGACGCCTTCCTCTTCCAACGCCCTCTGCTGGTCCTGGATGCACAGGATCCCTGCACGCTCACCGTATGACGCTGAATGCGTTGTGATGGGTGCCCCGGTGCGGCGATGGGCCTCAGCTGAGGCAGCGATCACCGCGCGCACACCGTCGTTGATGCCATGGGCGTCAGTTGCGAACTTGATCATGCCGGCTTTCACCCCCGTGCCCGGGACGCCCTCCTCGATGTCCTGGACAAACAAGTCGGCCATCCTCGGAGGCTTCTTGGTGAAGGCGTCTGCGAAAGTATGTCCAAGCTCGAAGATCGGTGGCAGGTCACGCCACGTGTACCACCCTGTGCACACGATGATGTTCATGTCGGTCTTAAGGGCGATCTCATTGACCCAAGGGACGTTCCTGCCGATCCCTGGGATGATGCGATCGATCACCGTGTCTACGCCCACCTTCTTGGCTGCATTCAGCGCATCGGCTGCCTTCTGAATGCGAGCGGACTTGATCTGGGCCTGCTCCTGCGGATCGGCGGAGCCGAACAGGCTGACTTGCGGCCAGTTTTGATTGACCTCAACGGCGATCGGGCCGATCACTTCTTCGGAGCAGGTAAACCCCATATCCGACGTGTCGATCTCGTCGCCGCGGGCAGTTGGCACTAGAGCCATGTCATCTCTCTCTTCCTGGCAGTGATCAGTTTGCGTGATCGCAGTCAAACAGAGTGACGCATGTCATACGATCCACTGAAGTAGGTGTTCCGGCGAAGGCTGTCTCCACTCGCACGCCCCTCCAGACCAGGAACCCAGCAGGCAGCAGCTGTGAACTGAAGGAACGGTGACGTGCGGTGACCTGGGTGAAACCGCAGTCGACCAAGAGCGACTATAGGTATCCGACGCAGCTCAGAGGGTCTGCTGCACGATCATGTGATATCTGATCCGCATCGATGAAACCCGGTGTTGCGGGGACTCCAGCATTCGCCGTGACGGCCCGGACGCCAGCCCACCTGGTCGCACCACGCGGAGAGAGTAGGCGGCACTTACTTGTCATAAGGTCTGGATATTGGCCTGGCCAATTGCGTCATGCCAAGACGCAGCGTGCCCGATGGAGAGCTTCTGGGGGATCTGGACCGGCACCTTGCACGCACAAGAGATTGTTGGGTGAGGGGTGAGCAGTCAGCCGCCCCTGCCACTGTCAACAACGTTCTGGCATAGCCAGGACGTTGGTAACCCGACCACGGTGGCCCGGGGCATGAGGCTCCGTGGGCGACGAGAACTGCGAGTCGTGAATCTTGGGCGCTCAACCGGTCCGGTGACGGCCCGCCATCGCGTTTCGCTCGGATTCAGTGGTCCCGCCCCAGACGCCGTAGAGCTCCTTGGATTCCATGGCGAACTGCCGGCAGGTCTCGAAGACGGGACAGACCGCGCACACGGTCTTCGCCTTCTCTTCCTTGCGGCGACGCTCCCCCTTGGACTCGTCCTCCGCGCCATAGAAGAGGTCCTCCTGACCGATGCAGGCCGCGCTATCGCGCCATGACCAGAAGTCCGACGTCGGTTCAAGGTTTCTATACCGGGGCACTCAATCTCCATCCGCGGCGCTGAAGTGCTCTGCAATGAGCCCTGATAGTCCAGTCACGTGGTCAACCCCATTCTCTCACCCGCGGTGTTGGTCCCGTGTCGACACTCGCCCGTAGCCCTTCTCATGGTCTTGGCGTACCGGTATCGAGCCTTCGCGGGACAGTGGAGTAGACACGAGTTCGGACACCGGTGACCTGGGGAAACGCGTCGGTGCCGCGTGTCCCACAATCGATCGTTATCGGGAGCGCGCACCCGCATGAGAGGAGTTGTTCCCGAGGAGAGGCGGCCTGGGGCGGTTGGCCCTGCGCCTCGCATGCTTCAAAGAACTGGGATGGTCGCTACGGCTCCTGGCAGCGGAGCGCAGGAATCAACTAAGGTCCGCGGGCTGCGATGCCTGGAAGCGCTGTTCTCTCCTGAGAGATCGCGTTCTCACGGTTAGGCTCGGCGCGATGTTCGCCCGGCAAGCGCCGGGGTAGCTTTTCGGCGGTGAAGTAAGTACTGGCAGGGCGCTTTTTCTGGCCTTTGGGCCGGGCATCTTCGGTCTCGCGCGGCACGCTCCGGGACGCCGAGCCCGATGGCGGTCCCGTCAGTCCCTCACCTCGTCGTTACCGCTGTCTCCGTCGCCGCGTTCTGTGCCGTCGCCGTCGTCGTGATCGTCGTGCTCTCGCTCGATCCGTTTGCGCTCTTCCTGCTCGGAGCCGTCGGATTCATAATTCTGGAACATCGTGCGTCTCTCGTGCCACCGTAGGCTGTAGGTGGCTCCGCGGACGGTGTCCTCGTCGTCGAAGTTCGAGCCGAGCGCGCCGGCGAACGCGCCGAGACTACTGGCCAGCCAGGCCAGGTGAACGTAGTCGAGCACGTTGACGGGTCGGCCGAGTTGGGTCTCGAGATAGCCGGCGTCCATTACGGCGACCGCGAGCAGGAACATGGCGACCAGCAGGCCGAAATACATGATGCCCACGCCGGTCCCGACGGTCAGCACGGTGGCCGCGTTGTCCATCCGCCGATTTCCCGGGGTGAGCTCGTCGTCGGAGCGGGTCCACAGTCCGTTGCGCAGGATGAGCCAGGCCACGAGCGTGAGGACGCCCATCGCGCTGATCAGAAGCAGGCGGAGCGGGTGCAGCGCCACCGCGAGGGAGGCGACGCTGCCGTAGAAGATGCCGAAGGCGCCGCTGCCCGCTCCGGCGGCCACGACACCGGACAACGCCGTCACCATGCGGGTGGGTCTGTTGTTGAGCACCATGCCCGCGAGCAACCGCATCTCGCTGACGAAACCGGATCTGTCCGCGCGGGGAAGCCCGTCGGTGCCGGGCGCACCCAGTCCGTCCTGGTGGGCGCCCGAACGCACCAGGTGCAGGGCCAGCGCCCGGACCTTCGAGCGCACCCGGACGACGCCGAGAACGGGCAGGCTCAGCAGAGCCGCGGCGGTCGAGACGCTGACGTCGTACAGCATGGGGGCACCGTCGGGTCGGGTGGGCAGATCGGTCAGGTAGAGCACGAAGTCCCACCCGTGCTGCTGCAACAACCGGGGCGCGTGCTCGGTGAGCCGGATCTCGCCGTCTGGTCCGAGCGGGAGGGTCTCCTGGTCGACCTCCACCCGCCACCGACCCCCGAGTTCGCTCGTCAGGTCGTCGGAGAGGTCGTCCGCGATCGCCTCCGCGACCCTGCGGGGTACGCCGGGGTCGGCCATGAGGCCGACGATCGCGCAGGACTCGGAGTCGGACAATGTCTGCTCGTCCACCCCACCATCATGCGGTCTCGTCGTCGCCGTGCGGGGAAATCGGTTTCCGGCGACGCGGTCTCGAGGGGCGATACGGCACGTCGGCCCCCGTAGAAGGGCTTCCCCGCCCGGAGTTGCGGCCTCCGCGAGAGGATCACCAGCACGAGCCCCCGCACGCCAGCGCCAAGACCCCGCCCGCCGTGACAAGCGGATTTACGTCTTGCTTCGGGTGCGCTTGCCGGGTGGCCCAGACACATCCGAGGGCTGTTCAGCCACCGCGCCCACCAGTCCGGGTGATGCAGCTCAGGTCAGCGGTAGTTTTCGCTGCGATGTTGGACCTCGATAACAAGTACGACTAGTCGGCCGAACTGAATGTCGCAGACCAGGCGGTAGTCGCCCACGCGGTAGACCCAGAACCCGGCTCGGTTCGCCGTCAGCGGCTTGCCCATGTCGGTCGGGTCGGCGAGGGCCTCTACTTCTCTGAGCTTTTTGACGATCCGCTGGGCGGTGGGTTTGTCGAGCTTGCGTAACGCCTTGCGGGCGTCATCGTCTAGCTCAATCTGCCAGGTCAAGCTCTGCCTCTACTTCGTCCAGAGAGTAGGTCCGGCGGCGACCGGCCCGAATGTCGGCGACCTTCTCCTCCAGCTTGGCCTCCCATTCCAGCCGCTCGATGTTCTCTTCCAGTAGCGAGCGTAGATAGTGACTCTTCGGGCGCCCGGTTCCCTTCGCCACGCGGGCCAGTCGTTCTTCCAGGTCCTTCGGTAAGCGAACTGTTGTGGTCATATCCTGCACCTCCTGTGGTTCAGTGTAATACAGACGGTGCACTAGTGCAGTTCTCCGCAGCAGCGGGGCCGAGCGGCAGCTCGCCGCCGCCCACCGGTGGTACACCTCGCCCACGATGGACTGAGGCGCTGGAAATCAGGAAGCCGAGGCCCAAAAAGGTATTCGGCCGTCGTCAGGCGGTGGGGACCTGCCTCTGCGGGATCTCGGGCAGCAGTGCCACCACCACGTCGTAGACCTTCCAGTCGATTTCGAGGAGCCTCTCGCGGAGGTCGGCCAGGTCCTGCGCCGTCGGTTCGGCACGGGAGTGGGGCACCACGAAGACTTCCACATGGAAAACCTGCCCCTGGTCGCGGACGCGGCTGGCCGCCTGCGCGACCCAGTCAACGTCAGCCACGTGCCGCTCGACCTCTTCGATCAGGGGGTGCGGCTTCTCCTCATCGAATGTGCGGGCGCGCTTGTCCATGAGGCCACCGAGCGTCGCTCGTAGGTTCTTGACGCCGTCGGAGATGATGGACGTCGACACGGCGATCGCAGCTGCGGCGTCCGCCCACCACAATCCGTACCCGACGCCAAGGACGCCGATCATCGTGGCGACCGACGTCATCCAGTCGGCCTTGTTCATGTCCGCGTCGGCGTAAAGCACCTTATTGTGCAGGATTCGCGCGTACTTCATTTTGATGGGCGCCAGGATGAACGACGGTATGCCGAAGATGCCGATCACGATGATCATCAACCAGCCGGACCAAAACTCGACGCCGAACAACACGGTCAGTCCGATCGGCGGGCGTTCCCCTGCGATCAGCCCCATTGCCGAGTGGACCAGAAGAAAAAGTCCCATCCCGAGTAGAGCGACGCTCGCCACCAACTGGCCGACTCCGATTGACCGGTGTCGGCCGTAGGGATAGTCCCTGGAGCGGATGGCGCGGATGGCCCGGATGGAGACGAGGAACGCGATTGGCGGGAGCAGGGCGAGTGCATCCTCCGCCCACGAGACTCTCATCGCCTGGGACTGCCCGGCTACGAGGCCGATAATGATGACGTCCACGACGAGGATGCCGATCGCGATCCACTCGATCCGGATGGCTCTGCGGAGGGCGTCGCGCTGTTCGGCGGGCATGTCCTCCCGCCGATGCCTGCGGTCGTTGTCGACCATGTGCTCTGCACCTTCTTCTGCCGGACTGCTTTGATCCCTATGCCGGGACTGTCTCGACCGGATCTTTGATGTTCGGGGGTCCTGGCTGCCGGCACCACGACGGCCATCGCGGATACTTATGTGGTTGTTGCGTCATATTTCACCGTGCTCGTGGGCGAGGTGGCGCTCGAGCGCGATCATTAGAGCGTTTTCTCCCAGCGGGACTCCCATGACCATGTCGTCGGTCTGTCCGTCTTTGGTGGCAACGGCGGCATACGAGCGGGTCAACGCCATCTTGTCGGACCAGGGAGCGGAGGAGGTGAGGCCGCCGATGACCACGTCGAGTTCGCCCTCCTTGATCGCGTCGGCGAGCACGCTCTCGGGGCCGATATGCCATTCGATCTCGGCACCGATTTTCTCCGCGAACCCCTCGATCAGGTCCGCCTCCCTGCCGGTGACTCCGCCGTCAGGCCCGACGAAAGTCCACGGAGGGTGCTCCGATACCCCGACGGCGAGGGTGCCATTCTGCGCCCGGTCAAGGGCACCATCGGCGTCAGCGGGGATTGAACTGCATCCAGCCAACAAGATCGCGGGCAGACCGACGATAGCTTTCTGACGCCAGGAGCCATTCAAGATGTGTTGTCTCTTCTCGTCAGTCGGATCGGGCTGGGAGGCCACAGATCGAGGATCTGTCCTGCACGGTATCGGCGGCACTTCTGGTCACACGTGGAGGGACACACTCAGACGGAGATCGGCGCCCTGATCTCGCCAAGACCGGCACCCTGGTGTCGGCGTGAGGGTGCGAATGCGGGGCATGCAGATGCCTCCTAGATTCGTAGCGCCTCGACGAGTTCGTCCTTACTCATATCCGAGCGGCCCTTGATGTCGAGCTTTTGCGCCTGCTCGTAGAGGTGGTCCTTGCTTGCGTTGGCATCGACGCCGCCCTTCGATTCGCCTGAGGGCCGCGGCCCTCCACTCCTTGACCGTGCGTCGGACTGTCCCGACGACTTCTTGGGTTCCCAGTGGTCGCCGACCTTTTCGTGAGTGTGCTTGACCGCCCCCTCGCGGTGCGAGCTGCACGGGACTCGTCGTTGTACTCATTCTCGGCGGAGTCGTAAGCCTTGGAGAAGGAGTCCTTCGCCTTCTGGTCGCTTCGTTGCAGCGTCGAAGGTAGCTCTCTATCTTTGGCGTTTCCGTCGCTATCGGTCTTCGCCGTAACGACTCCTTCCCAATTACGGCTAGGCAGGTACGACCGACTTACCGACTCGGACGGGCCAGGCGCGTAGCGGTTGGTCTCTGGGGTGATCGGTTCTTCATTTCTTCATGCTCGGCCTCGCCGCGGTTCTCGCCCGTCGTAGACCTGAGGGTCCTGTGTCCTACGTGCTCATGAGCGCATCGATCTTGGAGTGCGGAGCTGATCAGTAGTTAGGTGTTGGAGAACTACGAATCGGTCCGCTGACTGCCCCGCGATAATGACCGTTGCGTGACGAACGCCGGTCGCGCCACGTAGTTCGCGGTGGGCGATGGTGAACTGGGTGAAGGCCCCCCTCGCGGCCGTCCTTGCCGTGGAGCAGATGCGAGCCAGCCAGCGGGGGAGCGAACTAGTTGGCTCCCTGCTGCGGGCTGGTCTGGTCGGTTCCACCGCCGAGGGCTTTGAGAAACTCGTGGCACTTCTTGGCGCGCGCAGAGTCTTCTGCCATCACCTGCTCGAAGAACTCAGCGATGTCGTCCTTGCCGGCGTTGCGCGCGTCACGCACGTACTGGCCGTAGTCATGTCCTGCCTTGAGCGAGTGGTACTGCACCGAGACCAGATCGAACGTGACATCGTCGAATCCTGTTTCTCCTGTTGCCATGGTCAGTCCTCCTTCGTTGATGCTGTCGATGTCGGCCACCCTAGGACGCAAGCCAGGCCGATGCATCCGCTCAGAGATGTCGTCGACGGCCTAGTGGGGTTTGCGGTAGTCCGTTGCCGCTTGCCAGAGATTGGCGATTCGCAGCACCCACCACTTATAACAAACAGCGCGCAGCGGCACCGCTTTGCGGAGGCCGTGCAGGTGGCTGTCCGGGTGAGGATCGTCGCGATCTTGCGCGATGGTGCTTGCTGGCGTTAACATCAGCTTCGAGTTCAGCAGCGGGCTCTCGATGTTCTCCGTGGAGATTAATCGTGAAGCATTCGTTGCATGTCCTGATCCGGGTGGGGTCTCATCCGGGGCCCGTGCGCGTCGAGGCGGAGGGCTGCCTGACGGCCGCCAGCGCCACTGACCTCATCCGCATCATCGATCATGGTGCCCGCCTCGACGGCTGCAGCCGGGTATGGGTGGACCTGTTCAGTCTCGACCACATGGACCTGTCCGGGGTCGCGGCGCTCAAAGATCACGCCCGGCGCCATCAGGCTGTGGCCCCGCATTTGCCGCGGCTCGAGATCTTCGCCCCCACGATGCCGCGCCCGTGCGACGCCGCCGTCTGCGTCCACCCGTTTGCCGGCACTGATTTTTCAGTTGCGGCAGTGACCCGATGAGCACACCGACCCACCCGCCGGTCGATGCGCCCGGCACGGACACCCCGCCACTGATAATTCCGCGGGCCCCGCGCATGCCCGTCTCCGCCGGCCACGGGCTGCAGCGAGTGGTCGTCTTCGGAGGCGCCGGCGCGATAGGTCATCGCCTCAGCATCGAGGCGGCTACCCGCGGGCATCACGTCACCGTGGTCACGCGCTCGTCAGGGCCGCTCCCGCACCGAGCGTGTGCCCGGATCCAGGGCGATATGGCCGAACCCATTGTCGTCGAACATCTGGCCCGCCAGGCTGACGTCGTGGTCTGCGCGGTCGGCCCGGACACCTCCGGCGGCGGCGCCCGGCCCTTTCGCCGGGTCATGGAGACCGTGATCGACCACCTCGTCGGGACTCGGCTGATCGTCATCGGGTGCGCGGGCACGCTACTGCGGCCAGACGGACGAGCCATCAACGGTCACCGCCACACCCGGGATCATGCAGAGGTCCTTCAGGATCTGCACCTCGCTCCGGCGTATGTGAACTGGACATGCCTGACCCCGCCGCCGGTTCTCACCGCCCACCCGCGGACCGGGCAATACCTCACCGGGACACACACCCCAGCTGGATTGAGTGTCAGCATCGCCGACCTCGCGGTCGCTCTTGTCGACGAGATCGAACTACCAGCCCACCCACGGGCCCGATTCACCGTCGCCGCCCACCCGAGGACGAACACCCCCACAGGGGCAGCGCACCGCGGTATCACGCCCCGATTAGCGCCCGGCCCGGCTCCAGTGAAGAGCGACCCCACCGAATGATTCACCCAACGGCGGGGCGGCGGCGACCCGGGGCTCGAGCAAGACAGATTAACCACGTTGGGGCTCCAGCGCCGGCCCACACTGAGGGGCGCGATATCGAGCACCGGAAAAGGCCGCTTCGTTCCTCCATCGCCTACGCATCGCCCTCGCCCCGAACACCGCGCCGACAACCTGACACCCGATCGCCATCAGGAAGGTTCGAGCACCATCCGGGGGTGCTCGAACCTTCTGACGTGAACGAGGTCAGGGCAGCGAGACCAGCGGACGCAGGCTGCTACCGCAAAGGGCCAGCGCAAGGCGTCACACGCGGTCGGCGACTCCGCTCACGCCGTCATGCTGCGCACAGTGGGCGCAGCAGAAGATGACCCCGCCCGCCTCGATCCCGTGCCCGAGGATCCGACAACCACAGTGGGAACAGGTTGGAGCCATAGCGTGCGAAGCGCACTCGAAACTGTCAAACGTGCCGGACCGGTCACCCTGAGTGACGGTAAAGGCCTTGTCGTAGTCATTTCCGCAGGTGTCGCAAATGGCCATGACAATCTCCTCGCTTACCTCAAGGCGGACAAGTCGCCACCGTAGACCGGTATGGCACCCCTCACAACCGCACCGACGCCGGGGCCCGTCCCGCCACCACCCGAGACGAGCTGCATCCCGCCGGCATGGGCGCCGGATAGAACACGCCCGCGGGCAGGAGCACCCTCCGAGCCGGCTATCGATGGCCATCCCGGACCGACTTACTCCACGGATCCCGCGGGGGCCTACCGGGCCAGATGAGAAACCGCCAAGCGCCTGCCCGGACGCCCACTCACAGCAACGCTTCTAATCGTCGAACGCGGTCAAAGGCGCGTTTTGGCCGAGCGCGGCGACGATCTCTTCGGCAAGGCGCCGAAGTTTGATGTTGCGGTGGCTCGACGCCCCACGCAGGATCGAGAAAGCCTCGTCCTGCGAGCAACGATTCTGCGCCATGATGATGCCCACGGCCACATCGATCGCCGTCCGATTTTCCATCGCAGCCTGACGGTGGCGAGCCGTATCGGCGTGCTGGGCCGTTCTCAAGGCAATGCGCAGGGTTTTACCGATGACATCGACATAACGCCGCGCGTCAGTGACGTCCGACTCGGCGAAGTGCCCCGAGCGTCGGGTGTAGAAGTTCATCGCCGCCTCACCGAAACCCTCCACATCCAGTGGCACCGCGAGGACACTCGCAAGTCCGTGCTCGCGCACCACCGCCATGTAATCCGGCCAGCGCTGCTCCGTGCGCACGTCCGGGACATGGATCACCGACCCACTTCCCAACGCTGACAAGCACGGACCCTCGTCGAACCCGGCTTGGATTTCGTCCATCCTGGCGGCCTCGTCGGAGCTTGAAGCCACGACGATGTTCTTTTTCTCCCGGCGCAGGATGAGCCCGCATTCCACGGATCGCTCGGCGTCGAAATGCTCAGCCGCCAGTCGCGCGAGATCGTTGAGCAAGTCCGGGATCTCACGGTCTTCAAGCAGGAGGTCATATAACGTTGCGGGCAGCGGGGCGGCATCGCCATTGGGCATGGGGAGTTTCCTTCTCTGAGAAAACTCCCCTCCCGGTCACGAAATCACGGGCAGTGCGGGCGGCGTCCTCGACGTGGGGGATTAGCTATCACCATCCACCCTACGCCGTTAACGAGCTGGGCCCTGTCGCGCGCGATCATGGTGCACCGGTCACCCGGACCGGCTGCGCCCGGCGAGGCGATGGCGGTCGTTTTCCGACAGCCCGCCCCACACTCCATACAGCTCCCGGTTCTCCATCGCGTGTTGCTGGCACCGGCTCTTAACCGGGCAGGTCTCACACAAGCGTTTGGCCTGCTTCTCCTTGCGGCGGCGACGCACCTTCGACTCGTCGTCGCTGTTGTAGAACAAATCCGCCCTACCAATGCACTTTCCCTGATCCGCCCACGCCCACCGGTCCTCCTGAGCGGTCAGGGCGCCAGCTCTTTCCTTCATGCCGTCCCGCGCCGGCTTCGTGGCCGTCATCGCGGAGCGCCCGCCGTCTCGCCCACTCGCGCGTCGCACGGACGCGGCATCGTGGGGGCGAAGATCTCGAGCCGCGGCAAATGCGGGGCCACAGCCTGATGGCGCCGGGCGTGATCTTTGAGCGCCGCGACCCCGGACAGGTCCATGTGGTCGAGACTGAACAGGTCCACCCATACCCGGCTGCAGCCGTCGAGGCGGGCACCATGATCGATGATGCGGATGAGGTCAGTGGCGCTGGCGGCCGTCAGGCAGCCCTCCGCCTCGACGCGCACGGGCCCCGGATGAGACCCCACCCGGATCAGGACATGCAACGAATGCTTCACGATTAATCTCCACGGAGAACATCGAGAGCCCGCTGCTGAACTCGATTCCGACCGTACCGAAACCGGTGACCGTCGACAATCGATTCTCACCGCGGCCGTCGTCCTTCGCAGACGTGGGCGGGACTCAGCCGCAGGGCTCCCAGCTACCTCGCGATAAGGGGTTAGGACTGGTCGCTGCGAGCCAGGCGACCCCTGCCATCACCGGCGAACGCCCCGGCTTCCAAGCTGGGTGAGTGCAGGCCGACTTCGTAATCATCGGTAATGATCCCGGTACGTCCGCACGTCACGTCACGTCACAGCGCACGCTACCGGTGCCGACTCGAAAGCCCGTCGGCGCCGCGTGCCGGAGGGCGTCATCGTCCGGCAAGGGTTGGCAGGAGAGGTCCTGCAGCGTGGAGATTCGTTTGCGCGTTGTTCACCGCGCCCGCCTGCGCCCGAGTTTGGGCTGTGCCCGCAGGCTGGGTACGGTTTCAGCGGGGTCTGAGACCGAGGGTCTCGTCGAAGATCTGTGCACAATCCTTGACGTCTTTACCGTCGGCGTGCGCACGCAGCCGAGACATCGCCCGTCGGGCCGTCGGAAGTGAGGCGTGAGAGGTTGTGTTCTGGCCGCTGAGCGGGTTCAGTATGGGCCTGCTACCGGGCTGGGTCACGGTGCTGATTTTGGCGTTGGAAATTGGTCTGCGGGTGATCTTGATTGGCATCATCCCTGGTAATCGCCGACCGAGCACCGCCATGGCCTGGTTGCTGGCAATCTTTTTCGTCCCGGTGATCGCTTTTCCACTGTTCCTGGTGATCGGTAATAACCGGTTGTCGCGAGGTAGAGAGAAGCGGCAACAGGACATCAACGAGGGGCTGCTGAAGGCCACTCGCCACTCAGATCTCTCGGACAGTTCGCTTTCCGGTGACCCGCGGATGCGGACGACGGTCGATTTGAACCGGAGACTGGGCGCGTTCCCCATTCACGCGGGCAATCGTCTGCGGTTGATCTCGGACTACGAGGAATCCTTCGAGTGGATGGTCGAGGCCATCGACTCCGCTGAGAAGTACGTCCACGTGCTGTTCTACATAATCGCCGATGATTCCGTCTACGCGGGTCCGGTATTGGATGCGTTGGAGCGCGCCGCCGCTCGCGGTGTCGATGTCCGTCTGCTCTACGACCACGTGGGGACCATGACGGTGAAGGGGTATCGCGGTGTGCTGCGCAGGCTGCGGAAATCAGGCATCGAGTTCCACCCGGTACTTCCCCTGCGCCCGTTGAAAGGCCGACTCGCGCGACCTGACCTGCGGAACCACCGTAAGATCCTCGTGGTCGATGGTGAGCGCGCGCTGACCGGGAGCACCAATCTCATCGAGCCGCATTACCGGAGCGCTTCGGCTGAGAAAATGGGCCGTCATTGGGTGGAACTCAATGTGGTCGCCAGTGGGCCGGTGGTCACGAGCCTGGACATCGTCTTCGCTTCGGACTGGTACGCCGAGACCGACGAAGACCTTTCGGACGTCGTGGTCGTCGACATGGCGCAGGACGAGGCCGCGCGCGGCGGTGCCCTCGTTCAGGCCTTGCCCTCCGGCCCGGGTTTTCCCGCGGAGAATAACCTCCGGCTGTTCAACGACCTGCTCTACAAAGCCGTCGACCGTGTGGTCATCTGTTCCCCGTACCTCGTGCCCGACGATTCGCTGCTCTATGCGATCACGGGGGCTGCCCATCGAGGCGTCGAGGTGACACTGCTGGTCGCGCGCAAGGCGGACAAGTTCATGATTCACCATGCCCAGCAGTCCTTCTACGACGTACTACTCGAGGCTGGGGTCCGGATCCTGCGGTATCCGGACCCGGATGTACTGCACGCCAAGTTCATCCTCGTCGACGACGACGTCATGGTGATCGGTTCCTCCAACATGGACATGCGCTCTTTCAGCCTCAACGCCGAGGTGACACTCATGGCCATAGACCCCGAGCTGGTTGTCTCCGCGGAACAGATCCTCGACGGCTACCGGTCGGTCTCCTCAGAGCTGGAGCTCGAGGACTGGAAACAACGCCCACTTCACGTGAAGTACCTCGACAACGTTTTCCGCCTCGCCGCTGGCTTGCTCTGACCCTGAGATCTCGACCCCTGAGATCTCGACGTGAGCACCGCAGTATGTGTGCCCCGAATTAGGTGGGGTGATCCGAACTGTGCACGACCAGGCTTTGACGGGCCCTGGATCTCAACTCCGGTCCAGAAACAGTTGTGGATCACTGGTCCTGACATTCGTAAGGAGGAGGGCCGAGTTCGCGTGATCGGCAAGTCGGCACCATCAGCTTGTCATAGTCAACGTTACCGGTGCCGACTTGGTCACTCACCGAGCATGGGGACGTTAACGCTGGTGCGGGCGGCAGTAACATTTGATGGACCCAGGATCCGAAGCCAAGCGGGGCGCTGAGAATACCTCAGTACGCTGTGTACCGCTGACGAGACAGACACATTTTCACTGGCCTCAGGCTCGACACCTACGGCTGTCAAGCGTCGCCAGCTCAGGAAGGACCGTGAGTCGCAAACTCAGGTTGCTGTAACAGCCGTCCATAGGCGTCACCGAAGATGTCGGAGCCATCTGCAACCCCGCCGCCGCCGAACAACCCGGCTCCCACGCCGGCGTGTTTGGCCGAGTTCTTCAACTCCATTTGCGCCAGCAACAACTCATTACGCACCAGCCGTGAGGTCTGTTCGGACAACTGCGTCATGAGTTGCCCGCCGATGGGTCAGACCCGGCTCATGCGGGATCGACCGGACGGCTCACGACGGGGTCGCCGTACCGTCAGCACTACCCGGGTACAGATTCTGCGCGGTGGAGGGCTCAGCTCGATCGGTGGAGGGCTGAGCTCGAACAGTGGAGTGCTTTACCCCGTCGCTCGGCCCGTCCCCGTCCCCGCCGCCGTTCCTGCTCTGGTCGAGTGACTCGGCGACCTGGTCCTTCACCTGTCCGGCCTTGTCCTTGGCGACCTCCGTGGCCTGGTTAGCGGCCTCCTGGACCTCCGGCTTCTGCCACAGCTCGAGTGCCTTGTCCCTGATGATCTCGTAGTGCTCGCGGCCGGCGCGGCTGCCCATCACATAGCCAGCGGCAGCAGCTGCGACCAAAAGAACTTTGCTCATGGTGATTTCCTCTCTCGTCGGGGCCGTCCACCGCCACGCTGTCGTGGCCGGGGCCGCGTCCCTATGGGGCGGTCATCTTCTTTCCCCGGGAGCCCTGGTTCGGGCTTCGACAGGAGCCGCCACTTCTGCGCTCAGCCAGTCGCCCATCTCGCTCCCGCGAGGTGGCGCTGAGTCGCAGCGGGGAGGGGGCTCCGGCTCGGCGACGGTGGCGCAAGGGAAACGAGTGGGGGGATCGTCGTCGATCATCTCGGACTCCTTGACGCCGTCGGATCGAACATCGCCATGCTAAGACGGAGCTCGGGCGCTCGCGACCGGAAATCGACGTCACCCAACTCGGACACGGGAACGCCCGCAGCCGCGCGCAAAAGCTGCAGCCGCACACGCAGGCTGTCACCATCCGACAAGCGGAGAAGTAACGGGCCGGTGCGATCCGCTCAGCGGGATCGACCTCACACGACCTGCCATTTGATTCCCGTAGCTTTACGTACGTCTGTTATGGGCGTCGGCGAATTTCTGGCTGGCTGCGGTGGTCGAGTCGCTGGGGCAGGAGTTACGGTCAGCGACGAGTCACCGACGTCGTCATCAGGAAACGCCATGTCGTCTAGGAATCAGTCGATCGGGCACCTCAGCTCAAGCTCGAAGCAGCTAGCAACCAGATGCTGGTCGGTTGACGGTGGGGCGAGTTGAGCGGCCAACGAGTGGTCGAGGACGTCCGTCGATGGTAATTCCGAGCTGGATACGGGACCGAGGAACAGCGCCCGGGGCTAGCGCGATGGTGCTAGGAGGTCGATTGTGAAGAGCCGCGTAGGAGAGGTGGTCGCCGGGCTGCCGCCGGGGGCGTTCGCGTTCGTGATGGCGACGGGGATCCTCTCGGTTGGTCTCTCTCAGCAGGGGTTGGGTGCGGTCTCGCAGGTCTTTCTCGCCCTGGCCGTTGCTGCCTGGTTGATCCTTGTTGTGCTCACGGCAGGTCGGCTGCTCCGGTATCGCGACCGGGCCGTGGCTGATCTCCGTGACCCTCGCCGTGCTTTCGGGTTCTTCACGCTCGTGGCTGGAACGAATGTGCTCGCCGTCCGGCTCGCCAGCGACAGTCGCTTCGCGGCGATGCTACTGCTCGGTTTCGGCGTCGTTGCGGGGCTCGTGCTCGCGTACACGGTGCCTTGGACGGCAGTGCTCTCGCGAACCGAGCGTCCCGTGCTGACCGAGGCTAACGGGACCTGGTTCATCTGGGTGGTCGCCATCCAGTCCGTGGCCGCCGCGGCGGCCGGGCTCGAACCTCTGGTGGAAACTGGGCGGAACGGACTGTCGGTCGTCGCGGTGGCCGCGTGGTCGGTGGGAGTCATGCTCTATCTGGCGTGCGTGATGTTCGTGTCTCTGCGACTCTTGCTCTATCCGTTGCGGCCACGGGACCTGGACCCGCCATATTGGGTCGCGATGGGTGCGGCGGCGATTACGGTGGTCGCCGGAGCCAAGATCGTCGAGATGGCGTCCACACCGATGGTGGATGCGACGGCTGGACTCGTCTCAGGGCTCGCTGTGGTGTTCTGGGCCTGGGCCACCTGGCTGATCCCCGTCCTCATCGCGGTCGAAGTGTGGAGACACGTGGTGCATCACATCCCGGTGCGTTATGAGACCACCTGGTGGAGCGTCGTTTTCCCACTGAGCATGTATGCCGTCGCCGGAATGTACCTGGGGTTGGCGAGTTCACTGCCGATCGTCGAGCGGATCGGTGCGGGATGGCTGTGGGTCGCGGTGCTTGCCTGGTGTTTCGCTGCGGCGATGATGGTGCGGTCTTGGATCGGCCGGGGAAACAGGGCCGACTGATCCACCGTGGTGCGAGCTGTCCGGTCACGCGCTAGGCGGGACCTGGCCGGTTGGGATGGTGCGTGTGGGAATGACCACTACATCGCGCAGTTTCCAGTCCAGGTCGGTGATCGAGCGGCGGATCGCGTCCAGGTCCTCGGGAGTCGGGATGTGGCCGTCTTCGGGCACGACGAACATCTCGGCGTGGAAGACATGCCCTTCGTCGCGGACCCTTCCCACCGCGTCGGCGACCCAGGGGATTAGCCGGGTCTGCCGTTCGGCCTCGTCGGTGAGTGGATGCGGCTTCTTCTCGTCGAATGTTCTCGCGCGGACATCGGTGAGCCCGCGGATGGCGGCTCGGATGTTCTTCGTTCCATCGGACAGGATCGACGCCGAGACGACGATTGCTGCCGCCGCGTCCGCCCACCAGATGCCGATGCCGATGCCCAGAACGCCCACCACGGTGGCGAGGGCGGTCATCCAGTCGGCCTTGTTCATATCGGCGTCGGCGAACAGGACCTTGTCGTGCAGCGTCTCGGCCAGTCGCATCTTCTTTCGCCCGAGAATCACCGGGGGAATGCCGGAGGCTGTCATCACCACGACCATGAGCCAGCCCGCCCAGATATCGACCCCGAATAGAACGGTCAGACCGATCGGTGGCTTGTCGCCCTTGATCAGGCCCATCGCCGAGTCGTAGAGCAGGAATGAGCCCATCGCGAACAGTGCCACAGCGGCGACGAGATGAGCGACGCCGATCGAGCGGTGGTGCCCGTACGGGTGCTCTCGCGTGGCACGGAGGCGGATCACCCGGGCGGCAATGAGAAAGGCGATCGGGGGCAGCAGGGAAAGCAGGTCCTCGACCCAGGCGGCTTTCATCGCCTGGGACTGGCCGGCGACCAGTCCCACGGCCGCCGCGATCACCGCGAGTACCCCGAGACTGATCCATTCCAATCGGATCGCCGTTCGGAACGCGTCCCGCTGCTCCGGGGGCATGTGCTCGACAGCGTCCGGTGCGGGAGGTTCCGCGTGCGTGGACATCAGATCTCCCCGTGCTGCTCGGCGAGGTGACGTTCCAACGCGACCATCAACGCGTTCTCGCCCTTCGGAACACCCATCACCATGTCTCGGGTCTTGCCGTCCTCGGTTTGGGCCTGTGTGTACGGGCGGGTCAGCGCCATGTGTGTGGTCCACGGAGAAGAGGAGGTGAGACCGCCGATCACGATGTCGACTCCACCTTCCTCGATGGTCCGGGCGAGCACGCTCTCGGGACCCACGTGCCACTCGACATCTGCGCCGATGCCTTGCGCGAAGCCCTCCACCAACTCCGCTTCGGTTCCCGTCACAGCCCCTGACGGGCTGGCCGAGGTCCACGGGGGGTGTTCAGACACGCCTACGACGAGCGTCCCCCCTCGCGCTCGATCCAACGTGTCCTCGGTGTCTGCGGGAATCGACCCACACCCGGCCAAGACGACCACTGCTGCTCCCACGACCCCACCCAAGCGCAGTGCAGCCCTGACAGTCATCAGTGGTCACCGTCGCGGCTCTTCTTCGTCTTGCGGTCGTTGGCTTTGCGCAGCGCCTCTACGAGCTCGTCCTTGGTCATGTCGGAGCGGCCCTCGATGTCGAGCTTCTGCGCCTGCTCGTAGAGGTGGTCCTTGCTGGCGTTGGCGTCCACGCCGCCCTTCGACTTGCCGGAGGGGTTCGGGCCGCCGCTCTCCGAGCGTGAATCCGAGGGCCCCTTGCCGTCCTTGGGCTCCCAGTGGTCGCCCACCTTCTCGTGGGTGTGTTTGACGGCGCTCCAGGCGGTCCGCGCGACGCGGGACTCGTCGCTGTACTCTTCCTCTGCCGAGTCGTAGGCCTTGGCAAAGGTGTCCTTGGCCTTCTGGTCGCTTCGCTGCAGCGTCGAGGGCAGCTCGCTGTCCTTCGCGTTTCCGTCGCTGTCTGTCTTCGGCATGGCGATTCCTCTCGGTCGTCAGCTCACCAGGATCTGGGTGGCGGTCTCTTTGAGCTTGGCCTTAGCCCATTTGGCCTGGCGCTTGGTCTGGGGTTGGCATTTCTCCGCGACCGCGAGAAGGTCGCGGTGCCGCAGGCCCTGCGCGGCCTGGGCGATGAGGAGCCAGTCCATGGCTACTCCGGAGGCCTCCATGTAGACGGTGCGCAGGTCCTCGAGCACGAGCAGATCCGCATCCCCAATCCTGCCAATGAGCTCGCTTCCCTTCTCCCGCGCTTTCTCGGCCAGTCCAAGCTCGAGCCGGGGGTCGGGGTCGAGGTCCTGGCCGTAGTCGCCGCCGATCCGGGCGATCTCGGCGATGTGGCTGCGGGACCAGGTGACGAGGTCACGGCCGACGTGATAGATCTCGTGATCGACCTTGTGGCGCTCGGAGGTCTGCAGCAGTTTGTGCCCCAGTTTGACCTCGGAGCGGTGCAGTTCCCGGAGAACAGGTCCGAGCTTCATGTCAGGCCTCCCGTGGCCGCTGTCGCCGCCTCGCCTCGGGCGGCGTCGTGGTTATCCGCGATCCGGGTGATGCGCGCAGCAGCGGTTTTGAAGATCGGCTGTTTGGACGCGGGGTCCCAGTCCGTGGGGGTCAACTCGTTGGCCGCCGTGGCGGAGGCGTCCTCATCGGGGCCGGGGCCGGGGCCGGCACTGGAGTCCCAGTACCCGTAGTGAAACGGCAGGAAGATCACGCCCGGCCGGATTCCGGTGATCCGGGCCGTGGCGCGAACCTGCCCGCGGGGTGTGGTGATCTGCGCGAGATCTCCTTCGGTGAGCCCGGCGACGGCGGCGTCGGTGGCGCAGATCTCGACCCACACCTGCGGGGCGGCGGCCTGCAGTTCGGGAGCGCGTCCCGTCTTGGTGCGGGTGTGGAAGTGGTAGATCGTGCGGCCGGTGATCAGCTGTAGCGGGTACTCGTCGTCGGGGAGTTCGTGGGCGGGGAAGTACTCCGCGCCCTTGAGCATCGCCTTTCCTTCCGGATTCATCGCCTTGTACTCGGTGGCATCCTTCGGAGCGCCGGTGACCAGGTCACGACCGTAGTTCTCGCAGTAATCCGGGTCCGCCCAGAACGTCCCGTCCGAGTAGAGCCGCTCTGTTCCCCCAGGGTTCTCGTCATTGCACGGCCACTGGATGCCGGAACCGCCGCGAAGTTTGTCGTAGGTCAGGCCGGTGTAGTCGCAAGGTCGCCCGCGGCTGCACTCCTTCCACGCGTTGAAGGCGGACTCGGGATCGTGCCACTTGATCAGCGGCTCGCCGTCCTTGTCCTTGAGTCCCAGGCGGTGGGCGTAGTCGATGAAGATGTCCAGGTCCGACTTGGCCTGCCCCGGCGGGTCGACTGCCTTCTCCGACAGGTGCGCGGTGCGGTCGGTGTTGGTGAAGGTCCCGGTCTTCTCACCCCAGGTCGCCGCTGGCAGCACGACGTCGGCGAGCTGTGCGGTCTCGGTGAGGAAGATGTCCTGCACGACCAGCGTCAGCCGCTCTTGGGAGAAGATCGACCGGATGCGGCGAAGCTCCGGTAGCGAGACGGCCGGATTCGTTCCGCTGACCCACAACAGCCGGATCGACCCGTTCTCCACGTAGCGCATCATCTGCATGGCGTGGGTGGGCGCCGAATAGTGGGGGATGTCCATCGGGTCGACGTTCCAGATCCGGGCCAGATCCTCGACATGGGAGGTGTTGGACCAGTTGCGGAAGCCGGCCAGGTCGCCGTCGGCGCCACATTCGCGGGTGTTTTCCGCGGTGGGTTGGCCGTTCATCTGCAGCACGCCGCACCCGGGGCGGCCGAGCATGCCGCGCAGTAGGTGGATGTTGTTGACCTGCACGGCCGCCGCCGTGGCCTGGTTGGACTGGTAGAAACCCTGCAGCACGGTGGACATCAGGCGCTCGGCGCCCCCGATCAGCCGGGCGGCGGCGCGGATCTGCTCGGCCGGGACGTCGCAGATCTCGGCCACCCGCTCGGCCGGGTAATCGGCGACCTGCTTCACCAACGAGTCGTATCCGACGGTGCGCCGGTCCACATAGTCGCGATCGATGTGGCCGGCCTCGAGCAGTTCGTGGATCAGGCCGTTCATCAGTGCCAGGTTGGTGCCCGGGCGCGGAGCCAGATGCAGGGTGGCGTGCTCGGCGACCGGCGTGGGTCGGGGATCGACGCACAGGATCTTCGGCGGCTCGTCCCCGGCGAGCCGGTCGAGGATCCGCATCCACGTCACGCTCTGCGTCTCGGCCATGTTGTGGCCATACAGGCAGATGACATCGGCGTGGTCGATGTCGGCATACGAGCCGGGCTGGCCGTCACATCCGAAGGAGGCCTTGAGCGCAGCCGCGGCCGTCGCGGTGCACAGGCGGGTATTGCCGTCGACGTGGTTAGTGCCGATCCCGCCGTGGGCGATCACGCCGAGCGTGTAGTACTCCTCGGCGAAGAACTGACCGGTGGTGTAGAAACCGATCGCACTCGGCCCTTGCTCCTCGAGCAACTCGTTCGTGCGGCCGACGATCCGGTCCATGGCGGTGTCCCAGTCGGTCTCCACCAGAACCCCGTTCTCGCGGACCAGAGGCCTGGTCAAGCGGTCCGGGGAGGAGTTGGCTTGCCAGCCGTAGAGGTCTTTGACTCCGAGCCGGCCGTGGTTGACCCGGTCGTCGGCGCGCCCGCGCACCCCGCAGATCCGGTCGCCGGCGACCGCGATGTCAAGCCCGTCGCCGTTGGAGTGCAGGATCGAGGCGGTCTGCACCCAACGATCGACATCGGCTTCTGCCATTCCTTCGGCTAGGTGGGTGTCCACCCGGACGGGCCACTGCTGGCCGGGGCCGTAGGGGGTTCGCTCGCCCCACGGGTGTGCCACCCGATCTGGGGCCGACTGGTTCCTGTGCGACATGGAGTTTCCTGAGGACGAGGTCTGTGGGTTAGTCGCCGACCGTACGCCCGGCTCGGCGACCGGTCCATCGGAACGGCTGGAAAGAATGCGCGCCGGAGAGGTCACGGAGCGGTTTTCGGGCGTCGATTCGCGGCGATATGCGGTAGCGCTCCGGCTCAGTAGTCGTAGTCGTAGTCGGTGCCGCGGCGTCCCGTGCTCGCGCCGATCCGCCTGAGGTGGATCCGACGGGCGAGACGGATGGCGGGCCGTGCGAGGAACTCCAGCGAACCGAGCAGGAAAAGCCAGCTGCCGATGGTCTGGGTGGAGTCGAAGAAGAACAGGACGCTTCCGACGAGGAAGAACAGCGCTATGAGTACGTCATTGGCGATGGACAGCGTCTCGTAACGGTCGTTGATGACCACCTCGTCTCCCCCGAGAGGAAGCCGCAGCGACGAGTCGGAGCCGGAGGTCGATGGGGTGCTCGAGTGGGAAGCGGTGCTCATGGAATCGCAACCTATGTAGGGAGTCGGCGTGGCCGTCGGCCGCTAAACCACCGGCGGCGGACAGACAGCGACACGGCCTTCCTCGTCGCCGCACGCGCCGGCGCCGCGCCGGCGACGAAGACGAGGGCGGCGGAAGGATCAGCCGATGGCGCCGAGAAGGTCGGCGCAGGCCTTCTCGCAGCGGCGGCACGCCTCGGCGCAAATCTTGCAGTGTTCGTGCATGCTCGCGTGACTCTCACACTCATCGGCGCAGCTCGCGCACGCGGTACGGCACGCGGTGAGCAGTTCCTTGACGACGCCCAGGTTGCTGCCGGTCCGGCGACTCAACACCGAGGCGGTGGTCGCGCAGACGTCAGCGCAATCCAGATCGGTGCGGATGCAGTCCCGCAGTTCGGCGACCGAGTCCTCAGCAAGACAAGCGTCGGCACAGGCGGCGCAGATGGTCGCGCAGGCCGCAGCGGCGTCGATGGCCTCGGCGAGGTGCTCCACGTTCAGATCCGTGGTCGGATTGGGATGCGTCTTGATCATCGAGGTGATGCTCATTTGTTTGTTCCTCCGTTTCGTCGTCTCGCCGCCGACTGGCAGGAGCACGGCTTGTCGAATCGGACGACCGGGACGGCGATCGGCGTCAGCGAAACCGCTGCCAGCCTTGCCCCGGGCTCGTGGGCACCCACGACGCTACGTCGGCCGCGTGGTCATCACCACCGAAGCCGATCTTGAGAAGGAGACGTTGTCGAGAATTTCGACTCCCGCAGTGTCGGTCCAGGACGACATGCCACCAGCAGCGCTGACGATCGCCCCAGAGGCCTCGATCGCGTCCGGGCAATCCCGTGCACAACCTCGACGAACCGACGGCTCCTGACCGACCGCGTTTCAGGACACCGTCGTGTCCTCCATCTGTCGCACGAACTCGTGCAGCTGTCGACGGGCGCGGCGACCCTCGGGGATCGGTTGCATCGTCCAGTTGTGGAACATTCCGGGATACTCGTGGAAGTCGACGTGGACGTGGCACCGCGCTCCGGCGTCGCGGACTCGTCGGGCGTCCGGGTTGAGGATGTCCCGGGTGCCGGTGAACACGGCCATCGGGGGAAAACCGGTGTAGTCGGCGTGCACGGGACTGATCTCCGGCGCGGAAAGATCGTCGTTCCCGGCGTACCACCGCCCGGCTTGGCGCAGTCCGTCGATGTCGAGTTCGGGGTCCTTCGGGTCGATCTGCTCGGACCGCGGGTCGGACATCGCCATGTCGAGCCACGGCGACAACAGACCGAGCGCGGTCGGCATGCCATCACCTCGCTCGCGCAGCGTCTCGGTCAGGTACACGGCCAGTGCTCCGCCTGCGGAATCGCCGAAGACGAACCGGTGCCCACGGTGATCGGCGAGGAAGTGTTCGTACACGGCCATGGCGCAGTCTCGGATCTTTTCGTGCTCCGCGCCCGGTGCCAACGGGTAGATCGGAAAGATTACCGTGGCGCCGGTACTTAAAACCACTTCGCGAACGAACCTCCAGTGGTGGTTGTCCGGCTCGGACACAAACGCGCCCCCGTGTAGATGAAGGATCCGGGTGTCGGTGCGCTGGTCGGCATCAGCGGGAGCAAACACGTGGCAGCCGACGCCGGCGACCATCTCAGTGCGCACATCCAATCCGCGGCAAGCCGACCGAATCGGCACGGTCTTGTGTGGATCCTGTACTTGCGGCAGTGACTCGCGCATCGTTTCCGGATTCGCATAGAACTTTTTGCTACGACGTGCGCGAAGCGACGTCATAACCAAGCGGGCGCGCAGAGAGACCATGGGGCCACGCTACTGACCAGTCGGTGGAGACGCGTCCTGCGCCGTACCCGGCGCAGCAGCAGCTCCGCGGCGACGTCAGGGGCCGCCGCGGGGCGAGATGCCAAGGCCTCTGCAGTGTTTGAGAGTCGAACTGCCTTTGTCGGGCGTGGGTTCTGTCCGATTGCGCGCGTGTCAGACATCGGTACCGTCGCCGGAGTAAGGCAATCGAACACGGCACCCACCCCGACCATCGGGCGGTCCCTCCGGGCACGGCGCTCGATGGCCCGCCCGGCGGCACACGGTGCGGCGAGTAGTTGGGAGAGGGCATGAGTCAGAAGAACGTTTTCGTCGTGGGACTCGATGACGCCAATCGGCGCACGCTCCAAGATATCGGCGGGGCGGTGAACTACCGTTTCCACGGTCTGTTGGAGGCCGAGGACGTCCTCGAGGGCGATTTCCCGATGGCCGAGCTCCTGGACCGTGCGCGCGGCCAACTGGAGTCGTTCGACGGCAGCATCGACGCCATCGTCGGCTACTGGGACTTCCCCGTGAGCAGCATCGTGCCGATCCTGTGCCGCGAGTACGGATTGCCGGGCGCGCCGCTGGAGGCCGTCCTTGCGTGCGAGCACAAATACTGGAGTCGCCTGGAGCAGCAGAAGGTGATCCCGGACGCGATCCCCGGCTTCGGTCTGGTGAGCGACGAGGACCCGCGGCTGCCGGAGGGGCTGAGCTACCCGGTGTGGCTCAAGCCGGTCAAGTCGTTCTCGTCGGAACTGGCGTTCAAGGCCGACGACGGCGAGTCGTTCGCGGCCGCCGTCCGCGAGATCACCGCCGGGATCAGCCGGGTCGGCGAGCCGTTCGAGTACGTGATGGGCCAGGCCGAGCTGCCCCGGGAGATCGAGGAGATCGGCGGTACCGCGATCCTCGTGGAAGAGGCGCTGACCGGTCAGCAGGCGGCCACGGAGGGCTACGTCTACCAGGGCGAGGTCGTCCTCAACGGCGCGCTGGACTCGCTCAACTACCCGGGCACCTCCTCGTTCCAGCGTCACCAGTACCCCTCGCAGCTCCCGCAGTCGGTTGTCGATCGCATGCGTGAGGTCTCCGAGCGGGTGGTCCGGCAGGTCAGGCTCGACAACTGCACGTTCAGCATCGAGTTCTTCTGCGACCCGGACACCGGCGCCGTCCATCTCCTGGAGATTAACGCGCGGCACTCCCAGTCGCACGCCGAGCTGTTCGAGTACGTCGACGGTCTGCCGAACCACCACTGCATGGTGAGCATCGGTGTGGGCGAGGACCCCACGCTGCCGATGCGGCAGGGACCGTATGCGATCGCCGCGAAGTGGTACCACCGCGCGTATGAGGACGGGGTCGTCAAGCGGGCCCCGACCGCGGACGAGCTTGAGGAGCTCTATGCTCGCGAGCCCGGTGTCGTCGTGGACGTCCAGGCCCACGCGGGGACACGCCTGTCCGACATGGACGCGCAAGACAGCTACAGCTACGAACTGGCCTACGTCTATGTCGGCGCCGACAGCGAGGACGAGCTCGTCGAGAAATACCAGCGGGTTGTTGAGAGCTTGCCGTTCGAGATCTCAGGACGGCAGGAAGGAGTTGCCTGATGCGCGAAGTCACGTCGTTGCCCGAATCCGTCCACGAGGAGCGAGTGTGGATCCCGATGTCCGATGGCGTCCGCTTGGCGGGGCGCCTCTGGCGCCCGCACTCCTCGGATGACCGGCCCGTCCCGGGGGTCATGGAGTATTTGCCGTACCGCCAACGTGATCTGACGGCGTGGCGGGATTCCATCCACCATCCCTATCTCGCCGGGCACGGTTACGCCTGCCTGCGCGTGGACCTGCGCGGAACCGGGGATTCGGACGGGGTGTTGCTCGACGAGTACCTCGAGATCGAACAGCGCGACGGCGAGGAGGCGTTGGCCTGGCTCGCCGACCAGCCCTGGTGCAACGGCCGCCTGGGGATGATGGGCATCTCCTGGGGTGGCTTCAACGCCTTGCAGATCGCCGCCCGCAGGCCCGAAGGCTTGCAGGCCATCGCGATCTCCTCATTTACCGATGACCGCTACGGCGATGACATGCACTACATGGGTGGCGCGCTGCTGTCGGACAATCTCGCCGAGGCCGGAACGATGTTCGCGCACGCGACCTTGCCGCCGGATCCGGAGATGGTCGGGGACCGCTGGCTGGAGATGTGGACCGAGCGGTTGGAGTCCGCCGGCCCGTGGGCGGACAACTGGCTGTCCCACCAGCGTCGCGACGCCTATTGGCGGCACGCGTCGGTGCGGGAGGACTACAGCGATATCCGGGTGCCGGTTCTGGCCTCGAGCGGCTGGGCAGACGGCTACTCCAACACCGTGACTCGCCTGCTGGCCAATCTCGACGTGCCACGCCGCGGACTGATCGGGCCGTGGTCGCACAAGCTGCCCCACCTCGGGCAGCCGGGCCCGGCGATCGGCTACCTCCAACAACTCGTCTCCTGGTGGGATCACTGGCTCAAGGACATCGACAACGACGCCCTCGACGGGCCGATGCTGCAGATGTGGATGCAGGACAGCGTCCCCCCGTCGACGTCGTATGAGGAGCGGCCCGGCCGCTGGGTGGGGGAGGACCAGTGGCCTTCACCCAACGTGCAGGAGGAGACGTTCCCGTTGGCTCCGCACCGCATCGCCGACCCAGGAGAGGCCGTGCGCGAAGAGACGCTGACCGTGTCGTCGCCGTTGTCGGTCGGTCAGTACGCCGGGAAATGGGCGTCCTACAACGCCCCGCCGGACCTGCCGTATGACCAACGAGAAGAAGACGGCGGCTCACTGGTCTTCGACACCGACCCGCTGATCGAGCCGGTGGAAATCCTCGGCGCACCCAGCGTGGAGCTGGAAATCTCCGCCGACCAGCCCGTCGCCATGATCGCGGCACGACTGAGCGACGTGGCCCCGGACGGCCGGGCCACACGCGTGAGCTACGGACTGCTCAACCTGACGCACCGCGACGGACATGAGCATCCTGAGCCGCTTGTACCCGGCCGGCGCTACCGAGTCACCGTTCAGCTCAACGGTGTCGCGCAGCACTTCCCCGCGGGACACCGGATCAGGCTGTCGCTGTCGACCTCATACTGGCCGCTCGCCTGGCCACCCCCGAGGCCGGTGATGCTGTCAGTGTGCCTGCCGGGCAGCGCGCTGGTGCTGCCGACGCGGTCGCCCGAGACCGATGCGCGACTCCCCGCGCGTGACCTCGGAGAGGCCGAGGGGTGCGAGCCGATACCGATGACGCAGGTGACCCCGGGCGAGCACCACTGGATCGTGCGCCGCGATCTCGCCGACTACCGGTCGGCGCTGGAGATCGTCAAAGACAACGGACGGGTCCGCTTCGACGACATCGACCTAGAGATGGTCAAGCGGGTCACCGAGGAGTACGGGTGGGTCGCCGACGACTTCACCTCCGTCTACGGTCACACTCGGTGGTCCATCACCTTCGAACGCGGCGAGTGGCAGGCCACCACGGTCACCGAGACGCACCTGTCCTGCAGCGAGACCGCGCTCCACCTTCACGCACGGCTGGACGCCTACCACGGCGACGAACGGATCACCTCTCGCAACTGGACACACACCATTCCCCGCGACCATGTCTAGGGATACCTGCGCCGAGACTGATGGTTCTCCGAACGGACACGGACACCAGCCTTCAAGGCGACGGGGCGATTCTTGTCCGCGTACAGGGTGACGTACTGACTCGGGTACAGACTCCAGAGCCTCGCCGTTCAGGCGGGGCCCTGGGGTGGTTCCGGGATGGCTTCGTCCCGTCAGTTCGTTACCGAGCCCATCGTGAGTCAGGCGTGCCGCCGGCGTAGTCGTTCCAGTGTCGACTGCCTTGCCTGCTTTCACATGGCGCCCCACCCTCGGCTCTAGGCAGTGCGCGAGGGCAGCGGTGGCTCGCTAATGTGAGAAGTTCAGGTAGCGCTGGCGGGCGGGTTGTCGGCCGCGGTATGGCGGGCGCTCAGGGGTGCACGCGGCAGGTAAGACAGACTCACCATGGTCAAGCCGAGGCCGAGGTGTAGCCAGTTGTCAGCGTCATTGAGCGGGACGAAGTTCGCCGCCGAGTCGTGGCCGACGGCGAGCCCGTACACCCACAGCGCAAGGTAGAGGATGCCGCCCACCAGCAGGTAGAGACGGGCGAGTGCGGCCGTGCGGAAAAGGATCAGGCCAGCAACGCCGTAGAGCAGGTGGACGATGTTGTGCAGAATCGACACCTGGAACACTCCGAACAACATGGCCTCCGAATGGTGGCCGGCGAACTGCATGGTGTCGTAGCCCGTGGTGAGTCCGGGGATGAATCCGGCGATGCCCACGAGCAGGAAAACGATTCCGTAGACGAGGGCCGCGATCTGGACGGGGCTGCGAGTAGGCCTCAGACCCGAAGATCGAGCAGTGGTCATGACCAGCCCTCTCTTTCTTTGTCGACGCCGGGGCCGCACATAAGTGAGCTACATCACTATAACCCGAGCGCTGTGGAAAAGACGCGAAGATCGCTATCTGGCGCCGCGGACTGTTCAACACGTGTCGTCTCTTCTCGTCGGTCGGGCCGGGCTGGGAGGGTCACAGATCGAGGATCTGTACCCTCGCGGTATCGGCGACACTACTGGTCACGCGAGGAGCGAGACGCTCAGGCGGAGATCGATCGGACTCTTGTTCACAGAGTTATCCACAGCATGGGTAGCCCGCTACCCTTTCGCTCGCGCGGAAGGAGTCGTAAATTGTGAGGTTTCGCGTAGCTGAGGATGACGCTGGCGGGCACCAAGAGGGGAGCAGTAGATGTGAAGCGATTTGACTGCTTGGACGAGCTGGAGATGTTGGTGGCTGATGGTGTGCGGCTCTTCGTGCGGTATTCACACGGTTGGGAGCGTGATCGAGAGTCTGGCAGCATCGATACGGAAAGCGGGCTGGAACTTCCTGGCCTCTCCGTCAATCCGCTGAACCCTGAACCCTGGTGGACACGGCCGCTGAGTGATTGGCTGGCGCGCCAGCTTTGCCAATACAAACATTTGATGGAAAAGGATCCCAGTCGCTTCCCGTGGGTGTTGCGCGGAACATGCGTTGGCCGCGGTCCCGACTGTGAGCCCTTATTGGTCGATGTTGAACCGGTCGCCGTTCTGTCACCTGCCCTCATCTCTGAAGCCACCCTGATCTATCACAGCAACTTTGCTGCTGGCGTCGGCCCAGCTGACCGATGATGAGGCGACGGGGCCGTCATTTCGCTAGGTGCGAGATGTAGGAACAGCTGCCCGCTGACCATGGAGATGACCCGCTTCGGACACTTCCACTGCACGGTCGGCGAACCGCTCGTGATAGCGCGAGTGCTGCGCCGGCGCGGTTGCGATACGCCATGTCCAATCCGGCCCCGACTTCCGGCGGTTAGGAGATCTTGAACCGAAGGCTGTCGACCATCTCCTGGTGCTTGCTGACCAGCTTCTCTTCGCTGTTGGCACCGACGAAGGCGTAGGCCAGTTCGTAGCTGTAGCTAGCTGTCCTGGGCGATCACCTCGGACCAGCCGCGTGCCCACGTCGGCCTGAGGACGTCGACGACCACGCCCGGCTCGCGTGGGTAGAACTCCTCGAGTTCGGCGATGGTGGAGTGCACGCTCGACCACCCGTACCCACAGGCGATACCACTTTGCAACGACTAAAAAGGGCCTTGAGCACTGGGCCGGATCGTCGCTGCGCCGTTGTCACCATGTGATGGTGTGGCCGGCCAGGCCGTCGTGGGTAACCGAACTAGACGGAACCATCCTGTGGGCTTGTCTGGTCGATCCCGCCGCCGAGTGCCACGAGGAACTCGTGGCACTTTTTGGCTCGTGCGGAATCTTCTGCCATCACCTGTTCGAAGAATTCCGCGATGTCGTCCTTGCCCGCGTTGCGCGCATCGCGCACATACTGACCGTAGTCATGTCCGGCCTTGAGCGAGTGGTACTGCACCGAGACCAAATCGAACGTGACGTCGTCGAACCCTGTCTCCCCTGTTGCCATGGCCAATCCTCCTTCGTTGACGCTGTCGGTGTCGGCCACCATATGGCGCAAGCCCTGCCGATGCATCCGCTCAACGACAAGAGGTCAGCATCTGTCCGGAATGACTGCGGCGGACAGCCAGGCTCCGGATCGCTCACTGCTGGGCGGGGAGCGGTGGACAGACGTGCGAATTTGCCGATGCTTGAGTTATCCCGTTCGCGGGCTTGTAGAGCGAGCAGAGAGCTCGGCAGTGAGCTCTTCATTTCGCTTTGAAAGGAGAGTCATGAGGCATTCACTGAATGTCATCGTCCACGCCGGTACGGAGCCTGGGCCGTTGAGGCTGGAGCTCGAGGGGTGTCTGACCGAGACCAGTTGCGAGGGCCTGATCAACGTTCTCACACTCGGGGAAGCGCTCCAGGGTTGTAATCGTATGTGGATCGACCTGTTCAGTGCCGACCACCTCGACCCGGCGGCCATCAGGAAACTGAAGCACTACGCACGCCAGCGTGAGGCAGAGACTAGCGGTCCGCAGATCAGTGTCTACGCGCCTTCGGTGCCCCGGCATTGCTGCTCACCGCTCTTCGCCGATTCAGTCTCCGGTTCGTCGCGTCCACTGAGCGGAGCGGCCGAGAAGCGCTGCGCGTAAATTGCCGTCGATGACCAGTGCAGGCGCCCCCGCCAGGCGCCGCGTCGTGGCGTCTCGCTTGTAGGAGTCGGCAGTCTGGAGGGCAATCGCGCGCCGGCAGATTAGGCCGGAGTGCGTCCATAAAGGGTCGTACTCGGCTAGGAGAATGTTGCTCCCTGTGAGCTATTCGTTGTAACCGGCAACCGGCTCGTGTAGCGACTCGAACGCCCGCCGGTGCAGCCCCCGCTTGATGTCCCCGAGGGCGTCTGACCGCGTGTGGGCAACCGAGCGAGCCCACCGTACAGCGGTGGAGAGCACCTCGGACTCTTCTGCGACCTCGTCGACCAGGCCGAGCCGGTGGGCCTCGGACCCGCCGTAGCGCTGGCCCGTCATCAGGGCGTCGCGCCCGGCGCGGGCCGGCAGGCGCGCCGCGGTCAGTTCTAACACTCCGGGGGCATAGGCGGCCCCCAGGGTGACACCCGGAAAGCAGAGGTAGCCGCGGTCGCTGCGCATCACCGAGTGGTCGTGTGCGATGGCCAGAAATGCCCCGGCGCCGAAAGTGTGCCCCTGGAGCGCGGCGACGGTCGGCATCGGGAACACCAGAAGCCGGGCGATCAGCAGCTGGATCTGGGTGAGCAGCCAGTCGGCCCGCCCCGGATTGTTCAGGCGCCAATCCAGGTCCGCCCCGGTCGAGTAGAACCTCCCGTGGCCTGTCGTCACCAGCGCGTGTGGGCCCGGTCGGGTCTGGACCTCGTCCAGCAGTGTGTGGACGCTGTCGAGCCAGTCCGGATTGAACCGGTTCTCTGGATCGGACGAGTCCGCCTCGCCCAGGTAGAGGATCGAGACATCACCGTCGTCGTCGAGATGGGCATGAAGAGTACTCCGAATCACTGCGGCGCAGACGGGAAGCGCCATGTCGAATCGCGTGCAGCGACAGTGCCCCGGAGAATCTGAATCCGCGCGGCGACTCGGAGAGTCTGCCCAACGTCATCGCCTGGCAGTGGCCGGTTCCGCTGCTTGCAGTGGAATGGAGCGACGGCCGACTACTTCGCCGTTCCGAATTGGCTGAGCGGCTTCCTGCCGGGTATTCGCATTGGAGATACCGGTTAGCTTGGACATTTCTGCGGTGCCTTGGCGCGGTCGAAGGCATATTGGGCCCAGCCGCGGCCGCGGGTCAACCCGTTCGGTGACGTCCGGCCATCTTGTGCCGGTCGGCTTCGGTCAGCCCGCCCCACACTCCGTACAGTTCCTCGGATTCGATTGCGAACCGTCGGCAGGTTTTGAGCACGGGGCAGGTGTCGCAGATGGACTGGGCTTCTTCTTCTTTGCGCCGTCGCTGGCCCTTGGGTTCGTCCTCTGCGCTGTAGAACAGGTCGTCGTGACCGATGCACGCTGCCTGGTCACGCCAGGACCAGAATTCCGAAGTTGGCTCGAGGTTTCGATATCTCGGCACACGCGCTCCTGTCCCGTGTCTGGAGTGCCCCAACGTGAGCCCTGATGTCCAGTTCAGGGCTAACACTAGCCAGCCCCTACCGCAGCCGTGGACCAGTTCGTTGTCCGCCGACTGAAGGGAGCGCCTCATTGACCGAGACACTCGTCGAGAACGTCAAACGGTGCCGCAGCCCGGCTGTAGAATTGCAATGTTCGTACGAACGTATATTCGCGGAGCGCGGCATCTCCCCGTTCGTGATTCGTACGTGAACTGTGTCGGAGAGCCCCGTGCCCGCAAACTCAACCCGCGAGGTGGTTATGGCGAAGAAGGCCAACGTGCACACTGTCCGCCACGGCGACGGCTGGGCCAATCGAAGTGAAGGCGCATCCCGCGTGTCGAAGAAGTACGACACCCAGGCCGCCGCAGCAGAGGCCGGACGTCAGACGGCTCGGGAACGGGGAGTCGAGCATCTCATCCACGGGCGCAGCGGACAGATCCGTGAACGCAACTCCTACGGTAACGACCCTCATCCACCACAAGGCTGAATTGCTAGACCCGAGAGCAGTAGCTGGTGTGCACCTCGATGCGGTCCGGCATCTGGTGCCTGCGGGCTTTCGTGGGGTCCAGCTCGACAACGGAGAACCCCGTGTACTTTGCATAAGTCCTGATACAGGCGGGTGAGGTGTTCAGGCGCTCGTGTTGTAGGCAGTACGGGCGGCTTTGACGATGTCGCGAGTGGCGCCGGTGGTGTGGTCGAGGTTCAGCGGCGGCGCCCATCGCGCGATGACGACGGGTTCGACGGAAGCTGGGTCCGGATGCTCGTACCAAGACAAGCGGAGATGGGTGTGCATCCAGTCTGTGAGTCGGTCCTCGTCCTCGGGAACTAACACGACGCGGTCAGTGCGCTCGGTGCGGTAGCTGTGCTGGGTGAGTAGGAGGCCAGCGAGGGTGCGGCGCAGGGTTGAGCTCCCGCTGCGTCGCAGGTGGTTGCTGATGATCCGGCGCCGCAGGTTCGAGGCGATACCGAGGTAGAGCAAGCGAAGACCCTCATTGTTCGGATGAGCGGGACCAGGGAGGTTCGGGATGATGTCCGGGGCGGCCCACCACGCGTACAGCCCTGGCGCCGCCGGCAGCGTGGTCAGGCCGCCGAGTGGGTGGGTGGTGAAGCTCAGGCCGGCGATCGTGGCTGCCGGGCCGGGGGAGTGTGGGGCAGTCATCCGCTATGTCCTTTCTCTCGAGTGATGCGGTACGCCGCGGATTGCCAAATCAGCCGTGGTGGCGTTAAACGCCCGGGGGGCTTCACCTGCGCTGCCGCTGGCTCGATCTTGAACCCCCGGGACGCCATCATCGTCTCGGGAAAGGCGCGCGACACCGGGCGCTTCGCAGAACTGGCCTGACGCCTGGCTACCCAATCGCAGGCGATCCGAGCCCTGCATCGGCCACCGCCAAGAGGTCGTGTCTTGCGGGTTAACATCGAGGCGGTCGTTAGTTTTCCAGCGGCACCGCCTCGGGTACGCGGCCTGGGGCCTGCATCGACAGGGGGCCAGGCTTGGCGCAGCGGCAATGGACGGTGAACGGTGTGGGGACCCACTCCGAGGTGTATTCCGAGGAGCTGCAGTCCTGGGTTAGGGCCAGCAGGCACGTCGCTAGGCCCTCCGGTCTAGTGGAGGTCACCGGCCTCACCGACAATGGTGAGAGGGTCACACTCCGGATGCGCGAAGGCGAGATCTGGCTGGTCCGCTGAAACCGGTCTGCATAGTCTGCTCGCGATCGTCGGCCGGGCAAGTGGTCTTGGACCTGTACTTGTCATAATATAAGTTGTCGGCGTGGGCCCTGTCGAGCGGCCAGGAACGCTGCTTCGACCCAGTGGCGCGGGCTGACTTCACTCGTCGAATGGTGGCGGGTCCATAAGCCGTAGCAAGAGGCCGGCCGCGACGTACCGCATGCGTCCAACCGGGGTTCTGGGGTCGTATTTGAGCTCTCGGGTGAGCGCCTCGTGCCGTGCCTGGACGGTGGAATGGTGCATGCCGAGCTCAGTCGCAGCGGAGCGGATGCTATCTGCCTGGACGAGGGTGAGTAGGACGGCCGCTGCGCGGTCGTCGAGTCGCCGGAGCGCAAGGATATCGTCGTGCGGTTCCTCGGGGTCGAACGACTGGGCGAGCCGTAGCATCAGGCCCAGGTCAGTCGCATCGACGCGCGGGTGGTCCGGTCCGGTGAGGCGGTGGGCGATGACGGCGCTTTCCCACGATTCGGGTGCATGGTCGGCGCGCACCCAGATACCTAGTCCTGCCCGACCGTCAGGCACGGCGCCCTTGCGGTCGATTGAGGCGCGCAGCATCCCGTAGCGGGTGGGAACGACTGTCGAGGCGGCCCCTGGCGCCTGCCGGGCCATGCTCGTTCCGATAATCCGAATTCGCGTGCTCGGGTCGAGATGCAGTCTCGCGAGGGCGGTCGACCGCTCCTCGAGCGCGCGTCCTGCATCGAGAACGATGTCGAGCGAATTCTCGGGAACTCTGCGGCTGTCGAGAATGTCGACCGCCAAGCCGAGCCGCTCGACGACCATGGCGTCGTTGGCGTGGAGTCGGCCAGCTCGTTCGAGCCAGACGCTGGCGGTCGGGGTGACGCGCTGGGGGGAACGGACGGACGTGGCGCTAGCGTCCAGGCGTGCGCCGCTGGAGTCCCAGCGGGTGATCTTTCCGCTCCTTTCCGCGCCAGCCACCGCTCCGGATAACGCGGCGGCGCCCCTTAGCAGACCGTCGAGCCCGACACCGGCCGTCACCAAGGCGTCGAAGTACGTTACGACCTTGAGGGTCTCGCTGGCCTCTTGATCGAGGGCAATGAGACGTCCGACGAGTTCTTGCATGGTGGGCTCCGTTGCATGGGACCTTCAGTCCAGGGTACGTCGCACCGCGGAGCGCCGGTCTAGGGATTGAGCAGGCGGGCGACCCATGCGCGCCGCGCGGTCGACATCGCCTTGCTCATGTCGCTGTCCGGCGCGCCGAGATCGAAGCCGTGCCAGCCGCCTGGCCACACGTGCAGCTCGGCTTGAACGCCGGCTGCCCATAGTGCGGAGGCATAGGCGACGTCCTCGTCACGGAAAACCTCGGCGGACCCGCAGTCGATGAAGGCCGGAGGTAGTCCGGATAGGTCTGTGGCACGGGCAGGAGCGGCGTAGATCGACACGTCGTCGGTGCCGCGGCGGTCACCGAGCAGGCAGCTCCAGCCGAGTAGGTTGCTCTCGCGGTCCCATAGTCCCGCGCCGTCGTACTGGTAGGACGAGACCGTTTGGTTGCGGTCGTCGAGCATTGGGTAGGCGAGCATCTGGCCGATCAGGGTCGGGCCCTTCCGGTCACGGGCGATCAGTGCGGTGCCGGCTGCCAGTCCGCCGCCGGCGCTCGCCCCGGCGATGAACAGTCGCTTGGGATGGAACCCGATCTCGTCGGCGTTCTCGGCGGCCCACACCAGGCCGGCGTAGCAGTCTTCGACCGGGTAGGGGTCAGGAAACTCCGGGGCGAGACGGTATTCCACGGTGACGAGTACCGCGTCGTTGTCGAGCACCCAGGGCAGCACCGCTTGCAGGCCAGCGAAGCGATCGCCGCTGATCATCCCGCCGCCGTGGGTGTGGTAGATCCCCGGGCCTCCTGGCGAATGGTCTTTGCGAGTGATCACGCTGACCAGGATCTCGTCGCCCTGGTACCCGGGGATCGACACGTCGCGGACGATCAGGCCCATCCGCTCGTAGTCGTCCTCGGTGAGATGGAACGCCGGGTTTTGCCGCACCAACGGGATCAGCTCGCGGGTCATTGTCAGCGGCGCGACGGCGGCAATCTCGCCGAGGACGGCCTCGAGCTGCGGGTCGAACGGCGGGCGGGGGAGGGCTGCGCTGGTCATGGGGGACTCCTGTCCGAGGTTGGTCGTCTGGGGAAGGGGATCAAGCTCCGAGTGCTCGGGCAAAGAACTCGTGGCGTGCTGCGTGGGCCGCACGGGAGATGGGGGCGTCCGGGGCGTTGAGGTCGAAGCCGTGGTAGCCGCCGCCCCACAGGTGCAGGTCGACGACGACGCCAGCCTGCGAGAGGCGCATCGCCATCTCCAGCACTGGGTCGCGGAAGGGCTCGGCGCTGCCGACGTCGAGGTAGGTCCGGGGGAGGCCGGAGAGGTCCGCGACCCGGGCCGGGACGGTGTACGGCGGGATGTCCGCGGCCTCGCGATCGGGACCGAGGACCGCGTCCCACATGAAGGCCATGTCGTTACGGTCGCTTGGGCCTCCATCGACCATGCGCGTGCTCGGCAGGTCGAAGCGATCGTCGGTCATCGGGGCAATCAGCACCTGATGCGTGATCGTGGGGAAGCCGCGATCTCGCGCCATCAGTGAGATGCCGAGGGCCAGGCCGCCGCCGGCGCTGATTCCCGTGACGATGATGCGCTGGGGGTCGACCCCGAGTTCGGTGGCGTTCTTAGCCGCCCAAACCAACCCGGCGTAGGCGTCCTCGACCTGCGCAGGTGCGCGGTGCTCGGGAGCGAATCGGTAGCTGACCGAGATCACCACGGCGGTCCCCTGGGCGACATAGGGGACCAACTGGTCGAGGTAGAGGTAGCGGTCGCCCATGACCAGGCCGCCGCCGTGCAGGTTGTAGACGAGCGGCAGACCCGTGGAGCCGTCTGCTGGCGACAGGATCGTCACCGCAAGGTCGGGCGCGCCTTCCGGACCGGGGATCTCGCGCTCCGTGACCGTAACTCTGCCATTGGCAGTCAGGTCGGGCCGAGGTAGCTGCTCGCCCCATTGGCGAAGGTCGCCGAGGGTCGCAGCGGTCAGCGGCGGTACTACCGCGGCCATCCCTTCAAAAACCGGTGCGAGGTCCGGGTCGACGGGCGGGCACGGGGGCGTGTCGTTGAACGTGATCATGGGTGTTCCTCCTAGATGCAGGACAGGGTGACGTTGGGCATGAACTGGTTAAGGACCGCGTCGTGTTGTGGGGTCTGTTTCACGGAGAACCCATCCCTGCTGGCAATAACGGTTTAGGCGGTGGGCACGTACTGGATTCGCTTGAGCGATCAGTCGCTGAAGACGCGCGCGACCCAGGCGTTGCGCGCGGTTGTCATGGCGCGGGCGATCGCAGTGTGTGGGGCGAGGATGTCGAACCCGTGGAACCCGCCGGGCCATATGTGCAGCTCCGCTTGAACCCCGGAGTGCCATAGCGCGGTCGCGTAGGCGACGTCCTCGTCACGGAAGACCTCGGCCGACCCGCAGTCGATGTAGGCTGGCGGGAGCGCGGAGAAGTCCGTGGCGCGTGCTGGGGCTGCGTAGGGCGAGACGGCATCGGTGCCGCGCCGCTTGCCCAGCAGAGCGTTCCAGCCAGTCAGGTTGCTTTCGCGAGTCCACAGGCCGACGCCGTCGTACTGTTGCGTCGACACCGTTGCATCGCGGTCGTCGAGCATGGGGTAGATCAGCAGCTGCCCGATCAGGCGTGGACCGTCGCGATCGCGGGCCAGCAGCGCTGTGCCGGCCGCCAGTCCGCCGCCGGCGCTCGCCCCGGTGATTAGCAATCGGTCAGGGTCGATGCCCAGGCCGACTGCGTTCTCGGCGGTCCAGACGAGGCCGGCATAGCAGTCTTCGATCGGGTAAGGGTCGGGGAACTCCGGCGCAAGGCGGTATTCGGGAGCGACGACGACGGCGTTGTGCTCCACGATCCAGGGCAGAAAGTGGCTGACCCCGGTGGTGGCATCGCCCATGACCATGCCCCCGCCGTGGAGCTGGTAGATACCCGGCCCGGTGCCAGCACGGTCAGCCCGGGCGTAGAGGGTGGCCTTGAGTGGTGCGCCTTCGTGGCCGGGGATGGTGATGTCGCGTCGTGCGACGCCGGCCGCTTGGAGCATGTCGTTTACAGCTTCCGCCTGATTGCCAGCGGCACGAAGCACAGGGATCATCTCGGGCGTGATCGTCTTGATTTGGTCGTTGACTAGGGCGAGCACGGCCTCGAGCTCGGGGTCGAACGGTGGTCTGCGCATGTTCAGGCCGTGACCGGGTTGGTGCCCGCGAGTAGCAACTGGGCCGTCGTGTCGGGGCCATGGCGGCCGTCGAACTTGTCGTAGGCCTCGTCGATGTCCGCGCTGTCCTTGCGGTAGAGCTCGCCCCACTCGCGGTGGGTGACGATCACGAACTGGCGGTTCTGCAGCGCCTCTACGACCTGCTCTCCGACAGAGTCGGGGTCAGCTCCTTTCGCGAGTAGAGCGTGATTGGCCTCGATAACCTCGCGTTTCGCCTCCCGCCCGAGAAGGCGCGCTTCGGCTTCGCCCGCGGTGTAATTGATGCGGGTGGCGACGGAGCCGGGAATCAGTAGCGAGACGTCAACAGGGCTATCCGCGAGTTCGTGGCGGAGGACCTTAGTGAAGCCCACGGTGGCGAACTTCGACGCGGTGTAAGCGCCGACGTGGGGCATTGCGATGAGGCCGGAAATCGACGCAGTGTTAAGAATGTGGGCGCGTGTGCCGCGCGACCTGAAACGAGGCAGGAAGGTCGAGACAGCGAGGTACTGCGCGTCGAGATTGACCCCGAGCACCCAGCGCCAAACCTTGTATGGCGTGTCCTCGATCGTGCCGCCTCCGTTGACACCGGCGATGTTGCACAGAATCGAGATCGGTCCGATAGCCGCCTCGGCTTCATCGGCAGCGGCCTCCCATGCCTCGGCGTCGCTTACGTCGAGCTGCACGGCGATCACGGTGCCACCCGACTCGGTCAACTCCCTCGCGACCTGATCGAGTCGGTCGGCGTCGACGTCGGCGATGGCAACCTTCGCACCGGCACTAACCAGCGCCCTGGCGATCCCGAGGCCGATCCCGGACGCCCCACCGGTGATAAACGCTGCTTCTGACCTGAGTTGGACCTCTTGATGGGGTTTCGGGGCCACCGGTGTTCATCGTTGCTGGTCAGCGGAATTCAGGTCGGAGGTTCGGGGCACTAGCCGGGCTGTAGTTTGGGGGTGTGAGCCCGTTCGTGCGGAAGGTGAAGACGTCGTCGGGAGCGACGGCTGTGCAGATCGTGGAGAAGGTCCGCGGTCAGCGCAGGATCTTGGAGCACATCGGATCCGCGCACACCGAGGGCGAGCTGGCGGCGTTGATCGCGGTGGCCAGGGGCAAAATCCACGCCGGTCAACAGTCCCTGGACCTGGGCTTGGGACCGGAGGCGCAAGTTCGTTCCGGCGGGGATGCGGTAGTGCGCCGACACTCCAGCGAACTGCTGTGGCAGACGTTGACCAGCACCTTCGACGCACTCGGGTTCGATGCCGTTGCCGACGAGACGTTCAAGACGCTGGTGTGCGTCCGGCTGGTCGAGCCGACCAGCAAGCTCGATACACCTCGCGTCCTGGACGACATCGGCGTTGATGCTCCGCATCTGTCGAGCATCAAGAGGGCACTGGCTCGTTGCGTCGAACGCGATTACCGTACTGTGCTGGCAACCGCGTGCTGGGAGCATGTCACCGCCGCCGGCGGCCCGGGCGTCGCCCTGGTGCTGTACGACCTGACCACGCTGTACTTCGAGGCCGAGAAGGAAGACGGCCTGCGCAAGGTCGGCATGAGCAAGGAACGCCGCGTCGACCCGCAGATCACCGTCGGTCTGCTGGTGGCCCGGGACGGGTTTCCGCTGGATATTCACGTCTTCGAGGGCAACAAGGCCGAGACGAAGACGTTGATCCCGGTCATCACGGCCTTTCAGCAGCGCCATGACATAGCCGACATGGTTGTCGTCGCCGATGCGGGCATGCTGTCGGCGGCGAACCTCAACGCCCTAGAGGATGCCGGTCTGTCGTTCATCGTCGCCTCCCGCACCTCGAAGGCCCCGAAAGAGCTCGAGGACCACTTCGGCCGCCGTGGCAACGCCATCGATGACGGCGAGGTCGTGGAGCTGACCCGCCCGATGGGCCAAGGTCGGGATCGGCGCGACCGCAGGGCGGTGTGGCACTACAAGTGGCAACGCGCTCAGCGGGATCGCCGCACGCTCAACGCGCAGATCGACCGCGCCCAAAGGGTCGCTGACCGGGCGGAACCGCTGAAGAAGCAGCGATTCGTGAAGGTCACCGGCCAAACCGTCGCCCTGGACGAGGCGCTCATCGAACGAGCCCGACAGTCCGCTGGCTACAAGGGCTACGTCACCAACATCGACCCGAAGACCATGGATGGCCACGCCGTCGTAGCCGCCTATCACGACTTGTGGAAGGTCGAGCAGTCGTTCCGAATGGCCAAATCGGATCTGAAAGCACGGCCGATCTTTCACCGCACCCGCGACTCGATAGAAGCACACCTGACCATCGTCTTCGCGGCCCTCGCGATCGCCCGCCACCTGCAGAACCGCACCGGCATGTCGATCAAGAAAATCGTGCGGATCCTGCGTCGGATCCACACCGTCATCATCGACGTCGACGGCCACGAACTCACCGCCCGAACTCCGCTGGACGACGAGGCCCAAGCCATCACCAGCGCCATTTCAGCGGGGCACTAAGGAGGTCCAACTCAGGTCTGATGCTGGCCAGACCATGGTGACACTCCCTAAACATCCGCCGTGGCGACTACCGCGGCGCTGTGTTCAAGTGTCGCGAAGGGGTGTGAGGTAGAACACCGCCGTGTACGGCGGATTTCCCGCTCGCAACCCGCCGTTCGCGCAGGGAGATCCGCTGACGGCTGACAACTCGCGACGAATTTGTTCGAGAACGAGTGCCGGGCACGAGTGCGCAAGCGGTTCGGGGAAGGGTCGAGACCGCGGCACCTACAACTCGCCCGGAACTTCTCTATATACGGGAGCGCCTGTAAAGTTCCATCGACTTTACATAACGACAATTAATGGCCCTTCCGGATCCGGAGTGCATAGCTGGGGTTCGCCGGTGATGCGGTGAGGCACAAGATGTAGGGGTCCTGGGGCGTGTGAAGATGCAGGTTCTCACGCCTCGCATCGAACACCCCAGGACCCGCTTTGAACGCTACCGCCAGCCTGCTTGCCGACACCATCTGCCGCACCGTCGAGCTCGGGGTGACGATCACCGACGCCGCTGTGGCCGGCGAGTTCACGCACCTGTTCTGCTCCCCGGTGATGCTCGACCCGATCTGCGGCGAGTGCGGGATGGCGGGGCGGCTGCGAGACCACGTCCAGCGGAAGGTCACGGATTGAATCGCCCCGGGTTTGATGGCTCTTCCGGTTTTAGAGTGCGTTGATCCGGTCCTGGAGCTGGCCGGAGTGGATCAGTGACCGCAAGATGTAGTGCTTGAGGTTCCGGAAGCCCAGGGCTATTCCGCGGAGGTGTTCGAGGCGTCCGTTGATGGCCTCGACGGGGCCGTTGGAGGCGCCCACGTCGAAGTAGGCGAGGATCTCGCGGCGCCGCCTCCACAGCGACCGGCCGAGCTGCGCGAGCTCGGGCAACTCCTTGGGCACCCCGGCCCGGACCGAGCGCAGGAGCTTGTACATCGCAATCTTGCCCTCCCGCTTGCCTGAGGCTTCGTAGGCGGCGATGAGCCGCTGGTAGACGCCGTAGGTGACCTCCACTGCGGCGTGCGCATCATGGGCGGTGAACGCTTTGACCAGGCGGACCTTCTGCTTGTCGGTCAGCAGCTCAGCCCGGGTGTTCATCGTCCGGCGGGTGGCGTACAGCGGATCGCCCGTGCGTCCCCGGTGCCCGGTGGTGTCCTGCTGGATGCGCTGGCGGCACACGGTGAGCTTGTCGGCGGCAAGATGCACGACGTGGAACGGATCCATCACCGTCCGCGCTTCAGGGACGGCCTTGGCTGCGGCGGTGTGGTAGCCGGCGAACCCGTCCATCGTCACCACCTTGACTCGGTCCCGGAATGTCTGGTCACGGGCGTCGAGCCACTCGGTGAGGACCCTCGCCGAACGGCCCGGGACCATGTCCAGCAGACGAGAGGGGCCGGTGCCGTCCCCGACCGGGGTGAGGTCGACCAGCACGGTGACGAACGAACTGCTGCCGTCGCCGCGCACGTGCTTCCATTTGTGCTCATCGACCCCGAGAATGCGGACGCCGTCGAAGTGTCCGGGCTGGTCGTAGACCATGGCGCGGGTCTCGGAGACCGCGAGGTCGTTGACCAAATCCCACCCCAGCCCGAGGGCCTTGGCCACGGCGGACACGCTGGTGCGGTCGATCGCCAGGCGCTGCAGGATCCAGCGGCTGCAGCGGCGGGTGGTCTTGGCCCGCGGCTCAGCCAACGCCGGCATCCGCTGCTGGAAAATTCTGGTGCTGCAGTCAGTGTTGTCGCAGGTGAAGCGCGGTACCCGCACGTGCAGTCTGGTGGGATGCCCGACGATCGGAAGATCCGTGACCTTCCGCTGGACGTGGTCTCGCAGCCGCCCCGCCATCCCGCACTCGCCGCAGATCGGGTCGAGCATCACCGGGGAGCAGAACAGGTGCGTGAACTCGCCGGCCACAGCGGCGTCGGTGATCGTCACCCCGAGCTCGACGGTGCGGCAGATGGTGTCGGCAAGCAGGCTGGCGGTAGCGTTCAAAGCGGGTCCTGGGGTGTTCGATGCGAGGCGTGAGAACCTGCATCTTCACACGCCCCAGGACCCCTACATCTTGTGCCTCACCGCATCACCGGCGAACCCCAGCTATGCACTCCGGATCCGGAAGGGCCGGTTTGATGGAGACATCGAATACCCGGGAAGGGATCATCAGAACCATGGGAGCACCTCGCAAGTACCCAGACGAGCTTCGTGAACGAGCCACACGAATGGCGTTGGAAGCCTTGGCTGACCCCGATCGCTCACACGGTGCGATCGTGCGGGTCGCCGAGCAGCTCGGCGTGCACCGCGAAGCGCTACGGACCTGGGTGCGCAAAGCCCAGGCCGAGGGCCAAGACGCCTCGTCGGTGTCCGCCGATCGCGACGCCCGCCTGGCCCAGCTGGAGAAGGAGAACCGCGAGCTGCGGCGGGCAAACACGATCTTGAAGCAGGCGTCGGCTTTCTTCGCTTCAGTACCAAAATGATGGTGCCCGGTGGTGCTGGCTCATTTCTTTGCTGCCGTAGGTGGCTTGTCCGCGATGTGCCGCTCCACCGGGTGTGCATCGCTGATCAAGGCCGTGGCCTGATAGGAGCTTGCTCGCTCATCCTGCCCGACTGAGGCGTGCCCGACCTCGGTCGGCGATGCCGCACTGCACGGTACGCAGCAGGAGGAGGTCCGCGGTGACTGTCATCGGAATTGATGCCCACAAGAACTGGCACACGCTCGTCGCTGTCGACAAGGTCGGCAGGAGGATCGATGTCCTCACGGCCGAGGCTCGGGCGGCTGGGCATCAGAAGACCATGACCTGGCTCGAGCAGTTCGAGGAGGTGATCATCGCGGTCGAGGACTGCCGGCACCTGACCCGGCGCCTGGAAGCCGACCTGCTCGACGCCGGGCACAAGGTCGTGCGAGTCCACTCCCGGCTGATGGCGGGTATGCGCCGATCGGGTCGCGAACCCGGCAAGTCCGACCCGATCGACGCGGAGGCCGTGGCGCGTGTTGCTCTGCGGGAACGTGACCTGCCCACGGCCGAGTTGCCGGGGCCGGCGCGGGAGATCAAGCTGCTGTCCGATCACCGTCGCAGCCTGGTCTCCCGCCGTACCGCACTGCAGTCCAAGGTCCGCTGGTTCCTGCACGAGATCGACCCTGACCTGGAGATTCCCTCCCGGGCGCTGCGTCGCTACCATCTTCTCGATGAGCTGATCGCCCACCTGGACGACCACACCGGGGTGGTGCCGGAGATCGCGCGCGACATCTTGGAAGACATCCGGTCACTCACTCGACGAATCAACGAGATCGAGAGCCGATTGAGCAAGCTGGTGCGCGCCGATCATCCGTTCCTGCTTGAGGTCCCGGGGCTTGGGGTCCTGGGGGCGGCCATGATCATCGGCGAGACTGCCGGGGTCAGGCGGTTCAAGTCCAAAGACGCTTTCGCCCGGTTCAACGGCACCGCCCCGATCCCCGTGTGGTCTGGCAACAAGGTCCGCGTCCGGCTGTCTCGGGGCGGTAATAGGCGCATCAACACCGCGCTGCACATGGCCGCGGTGACCCAGCTGCGGCTCGGCGGCGAAGGCACCGCCTACTACGACAAGCTCATCGCGGCCGGCAAGACCCGCACCGAGGCCTTGCGACTGCTCCGCCGCCGAATATCCGACCGGGTGTTCGCCGCGATGCGCGCCGACGCAAAACGCGCCCCGCTTGACGCCATGTCACCGCCTCCGCCTGCGGCGCCACGCACTACGATCCCTGCTCTGCAGGCGGCCGCGTTACAGCAGGCTTGACATAGGAGCATCGCGGAGCTGGACCGTCCACAGCGCTGAAGGTCGAGTTCATCGACCGCCACAAGGACGAACACGGTGTCCAGCCGATCTGCGACGCACTGGCCGAGACCAGCGCCGCGATCGCGCCGTCGTCCTACTACGCCGCCAAGACCCGGCCGCCGTCAGCGCGGTCGGTTCGCGACGCCGAACTGACGGCCGCGATCACCACGATGTATGAGGAGAACTACCACGTGTACGGCGCCCGGAAGATGTGGAAGGAGATGGTCCGCGCTGGCCACCAGGTCGCCCGCTGCACCGTCGAACGCCTCATGCGCGCTGAAGGTCTCAAGGGGGTCCAACGGGCCAAGTCCCCGCGGACCACCCGCCCGAAGGCTGAGACCGAGCGGCCCGCTGACCTGGTGGAACGCAAGTTCGTCGCCGAGCGCCCGAACCAACTGTGGGTTGCCGACATCACCTACGTCCGCACGTACGCCGGGTGGGTGTGCGCGGCGTTCATCATCGACGTCTACTCACGGATGGTCGTCGGCTGGCAGCTGTCCAAGAACCTCTACACCGACTTAGCGCTGGACGCGCTGAACATGGCGATCTGGCAGCGCACCCACGCCGGCGACGACCTGAGCGGCCTGATCCATCATTCGGACCGCGGCGTTCAATACCGGGCGCTGCGCTACACCGAACGCCTCGAAGAACAGGACCTGGTGGCCTCCGTCGGCTCACGCCGCGACTCCTACGACAACGCGCTCGCGGAGGCGTTCAACTCCCTGTTCAAGGCCGAGCTCATCCGCAACCGCCACAAGGGGCCATGGCGAGACATCGACGACCTCGAAATCGCCGTCGCCGAATACATCGACTGGTTCAACCACCGCCGGATCCACGGCGAGATCGGCTACGTCCCACCCGCCGAATACGAAGCCCAACACGCCGCGGTCGAACCGTCACCCGAAACCGTCGACGACCTCGTCGACGCCAGATAACCACCCTCTACAAAACCCGGGGCTTGACACCTGATGCTGACGACCGCCAATGGTTGGCATGGTGAACGAAGAGCCGCTTGCTGAGGCGCAGATCCCAAAGTTTGCAGCGACTCCGCAGAAACTGGCGCTTGGGGCCGCTGCTGAGTTACTAATTGCGAGTCGTATCGCACTGCTCGGATATCAGGTCTACCGGCCGCTTGCCGATGACAGGGGCGTTGATCTCCTCGTCGACGTTGGGCATGGCCACCACGTCGCGGTCCAGGTGAAGGCTGTCCGGCACACCACCAGTAGCTATGTGTTTATGCGCAAGTGGACGTTCGGGTTGGAGCCGTGGACGGTTCTGGCTCTTGTCGTCTACGGCAACTCACTCGATGATCAGCCGCAGGTGTACTTCGTCCCCGCCACCGAGTGGAGGTCTCCTCGTCCACCGCTAACCAACTATGACTACCCTGGGGGCAAGAGTGCACCCGAGTACGGACTCAACGTTCGTAAAGCCTGGCGGGGTGAGCTTGCGGAGTGGTCTGCAGACTCCGATCACATTCATCGGCTGATGCAGCACGCTCACCCCGAGCTCGCCTGACCAGTACGGGCCGGGGGTTGTAGACGATCTGGGGACCACAGAATCCAACATTATCGGCGGTGGGGGAGTGCGCGATTCAATCCGTTGGCGGGCTCGCGCGGCCTCGGCGCAACTTCTCTCGCTACACGACGCGACTGGCCGCGCCATCCGACACAAGTGAGCGCCAGGACGTAGAGCAGAACCGGGACGGGCCCCAAGCCAGCACGAGTTCCTCAGGTTCCGGGCGATCAAGCCGGGCCGGTTCGAAGCATTGGAGGGGCCGCCGGCGGGAGCGTTTGGCTTACCACTCCCGCCGGCTGCCCAGTCGATAGCGACGTCAGTCGAGCCGACGGCGACGCGCTCCAGTCCGCGCGGTCCGGGTCAAGCGAACCCGACCCACGGCGCAGCCGATAGACAGAGATGCACTGAAGATCGCAGTCGACTTCTACCGCACCTGGCACTTGCCCCCGTCGATGGGAATCAGCTGGCCGGTGACGAAGTGCGCGTCGGGGCTGGCGAAGAAGATCATGACGGGCAGCAGATCCTTCTCAAGATCGCCGAGCTTGCCGCCCATCGGAATCTCCATACTCATTCTCGCATCGTGTGTGGCCAGTTCGTCCGGCGAGCGCCGCCCCCGAAACTCTTCGTACATCGGCGTGCGAATCGCCGGGAGCACCGAGTTGGCCGTGATCCCGTACTGGCCCCACTCGTGAGCGACGGTGCGTGTCCACGCCATGACGGCGGCCTTCGACGCCGAGTAGTGAGCCCCTTCCCGATACGGCTTCAAGCCCGAGTCGGAACCGAAGTTGAGAATTCTCCCGCCGCCACTATCGCGTAGCAGAGGGAAGGCAGCCTGGTTCGTCAGCATGGTCGAGCGCAGATTGGCTTCGAGCACCTCGTCCCAGGCCTCGTCGGTGATCGACTCGGCCGGGCATCTGCGTTCCACGCCGGCCGCGTGCACCAGGACGTCGAGGCCGCCGAGTCTGTTGGCCACCTCTTCGAAGGCGGACTCGACCTCGGAGCGGCTAGTCAAGTCGCACGTGATGGCGCTCAAGCTGCCGGATCCGTCGACGTCGGCGTGTGCGATGACTTCCTCGGCTCCCGCCCCGTCGCGGTCGAGCCCAACCGTCTTTGCTCCGGCGCGGGCAAAACCGGTCATGAGCGTGGCTCCGATTCCTCGGGCGGCTCCGGTGACGACAATTCGCTGGTCTTTCAACTGCATGGCGGCCTTTCTAGTGCGTTGGCGGTCTTGGCGATGCGAGACCGGAAATGGTGCCCGAAGTCAAACCCTCTCGTAACTTCAGGCGTTGAATAGTTACAGTACGTCGCCAGCAGGGAAGAAGTGAGCCCCTTCGTTGGCGCCGGAGCACTTCATGCCCGACCACATCGACACGCGAGGGGCCGCCTGCTTTGCATTCGAAGCGCGGCACCGCGTGTGCGACTACCCGGGCACCCCCGCCTTCGGCGCAACTCCCGTCTCAAGGCCTCAAGCCTCAAGGGGCTCACAGCGGTTCGGCCGCCGGAGGCCTGGCGGTGCGCCAGGTTGTCTCCGAAACGGCGCCCCCCACCTCACGTGGAGGACCTGGGCGGTCGCCGGCGGGACGCTCCTCGGTGGTGAAGGCCCCTTCCCCACATGGGTCGACGGGGCCTTCCACCGCCTCGGGCCCACACCCGTGTCACTCGAGGGCCATGCCCATCTCGATCGCCTTTGCTATCCGCTTCTCTCGCGCATTCGGCACCTCTTCCCCGGGCACCCATCGGACCCAGCCCAGTGTCCCAGTGAATGGGAAGGCGCCATGACGCTCGTAGACATCCCAAGACACCGGCGATCGACGGTTGCGTCCCACGTCTAAGCCTTGGAATGGAAGCCAACCGGAGATTGCTAGAAATCCGTCTCCGTTGGCCGCAGCTACGCCGTCCAGCCGGAGGGTGACATCCCACACTCCGTTTCCGGAGTTAAGTACCTCCACGGCGATCTCATGCTCTCCCTGAGGGATCTCTACAGCGGGTAGACCGATCATGCGACCGAAGGCGTTCTGCTCGAAATGGAGCCGCCCACCCTCAACGTAGAGCACGTACCCCCCCTCTTGACCTCCGTGAGCGAAGAGCACGCCCTGGTCGCCTCCCGTCACCGTGCAAGTGAGCTCGACGGTGAAGCTGCGTTGGTCGATGAGCCGACTCGATCGGTACCGTTCCAATGTCGGGGTGCCGGGCAGAATCGTCACTGGACGCGACAGCGACTCATCCTCGGAGGGGCGCCTGAGATGGGCTAGTCCCACACCTTCGTTTATCGGGAACACCCGATTGCGCCACGCTGCGTCATCCCATGCCTGCTTCAGCTCCTCGACCACCTCGGGGTACTGTTCCGCGACATCAACGCACTGGGTCGGGTCCTTCTCGGAGTCGAAAAGTTCCCATTTGTCCTGGCTCAACGGCGTGAGGCCCGTGCGCTCGGGTCCGCTCCTGAAGGGGCCTTCGGGTTCGCGATTTGTGACCGCCTCCCACTTGCCGCGACGGAAACCCCGGTTTCCGTTGCACTCCTGGTACTGGTCACCATGCGTGGCTGCTGCCGTCCCGTCCCTGATCGTAGGAACAAAGCTGCTGCCGTCCAAGGGCTCGGATTGTCGCCCATGACGCTCTGCCGGTGCATCGACACCAACCAGCTCCAGAATGGTCGGAACAACGTCGGTGACGTGCGTGTATTGACGCCGCAACGGGGTTCCCGACGGCTGGCCGAGCCCTCTCGGCCACGACATCACCATCGGGACCTGGTGTCCCGCGCGATATGTAGAGGCCTTGTAGAGGCGGAATGGCGTATTGCAGGCCATCCCCCAGCCGCGAGGGTAGTGCGGCCACGTTCGGGGGCCGCCGATGAGGTCCCTCTCGTAGGCCAGCCAGTCCTCGTCCTGCCCAGCTCCGCTGTCCTGGGTATGCCTGAAGTACGCTGTCGTGCCCAGGTCCTGACCCTCACGCGACGCCCCGTTGTCACTGAGGAACAGGAAGATCGTGTTGTCCCACTCACCCATCTCCTCGAGTGCCTGGCGAATGCGGCCCGTGCTCTGGTCGATCGAGTCGACCATGGCCGCGTAGACCTCCATGTACCGGGCGAAGAGCAGTTGCTCGCGCTCGCTCAGCTCGTCCCACGCACAAACATCCAGGTCGTCCTCGTAGTTGCGGGGAGGAAGCTGCGTTCCGGGGGGCATCACCCCGAGCTCCTCCTGGCGTGCGAGTCTCTCTTCACGAATTCGATCCCAGCCCGCCTCGTACTTCCCGCGGTACCGGAGCAGGTCCTCCCGCTTCGCGTGCAGCGGCGCGTGGACGGCCCCGTGGGCGTAGTACATGAAAAACGGCTTGTCCGGCCGCGCAGCCTTCGACTCACGGATCATACGGATCGCGCGATCGGTGAGGTCGTCGGTCAAGTAGTACCCCTCCGGGTACTCATCCACGTCGACCACACTGTTGCCCTCCATCAAACGGTGGGGGTGGTGGAAGTTGGTCAGGGCCTCGAGGAATCCGTAGTACTGATCGAATCCCCGCTGAAGTGGCCACGACCGTCGGTCTCCCGCTTCGGACAGATCAGTGTCCTTGCAGAGGTGCCACTTGCCTACCGACATCGTCGCGTACCCGTTGCCCCGCAGGATTTCAGCGATGGTGCTCTGATTCTCGGGCAACTCCGATGCATATCCGGGAAATCCTGGATCGATGTTGGTGACCATCCCGACCCCCGCAGCATGCGAGTTCTTTCCGGTCAACAGGGCCGCTCGGGTCGGGGAGCACAGTGGCGTGACATGGAAGTCGGTGTATTGGACCCCCTCCCGGCCCACCTGGTCGAGGTGGGGCGTCGGAATCTCCGAACCAAAGCAACCGATGTCCGAGTAGCCCACGTCGTCGGCCAGCATGATGACGACGTTCGGCGCCCCCGCTGGAGCCTCGGGCCGGTCTGTCCACGCTGGCGTGGAAGCAGCGAACGTCCTGTTAACCATGCCACGGAAGCCTGCATAGCTTTCACGCATGTCGGTCACAACTTCTGGTCCCAAACCACGTCCTCGCAGGTGTGCTCCCGCTGCAGCAAACCTGCTTCCTTCGCGGCCGTGAGCGCTCTATTTGTCGTGGCACAGTCCAGTTCAGTCGACTGTGAGGCCATCGGGCCATCCTCGGACATGGCTGCCTCTATAGGGGCTCCGGATAGTGAGTACCGGTCAGAGAGGATCTCCCGCGTGGCGTCCGATTCCGTAAGGACCCCCTCCACCCCCCGGGTCATGGCGTCGCAGAAGTTGGAGGCGGTTTCGGGGTTAGAGTCCAACCAGCCCTTCGTCGACATCCACCCTGTCTGCATCACCTCACTCATCTCTTCGGGAGCGTCCTCCGCCCAATCGAAGACCACAGTGGACCTCTCGGTCCACTGCTCGGTGAAGAACGGGAAGGAAAAGAGCAGATCTATCTCGTCGGACTGCAAGGTCTGGAAGGCTCCTTCGCCGACACCGACGGCGACCAGTTCCACATCGTCCGGCGCCAAGCCAGCCTCCTCGATGAGACTCCGCACCGTGTACGTGACCGCACCTTCCAGGGTGGGGATTCCCAGCGTCTTTCCCTTCCATGATCTGACTGCTGACTGCCAGTCGTCGGCGGTGGCTTCCTGGATGCCGCTGTCCGGCTTAGTCAGTATCACGCTAGTTATGAGTTGCGCGCTCCCGCAGAAGAACCGCAGGTCGGCCCCCGACTCGTTTGCGGCCGCCAGTACGGCCGGCGACTGTACGGCGACATCCACCGATCCGTTGGACAGCGCAGCGATGATGGGTCCTGCGCCTCGTTCCATAGCCACTGTGTCCAGCTCGATCCCGGCGTCCTGGGTGTAGCCGAGCTGCTGGGCGAGGTACATCGGAACGAAGCTCGGCACGGATGCGGTTGCTGCGACCACCGTCTCCAGTTCCGCGCCATCAGAACCGGCATCTGGACTTCCGCCACAACCAGCCAGAGTGACGGCGACGGCAACGGCGCCAGCGCCAGCTCCGAACAACGTGAAGGGCCCCTTCATGATTTCTCCTCGTCTAAGAAAGCGTGGTTCGGCACAATCGCCCCTCGACTTGAGAGCCGTAACTCCACGCGTGCGACTAACTATAGTGATTCACATCATAGAGACAAGGTCTAGTTTCTGGGGACGGTTCTGCGGGACAGCGCGGGGTAACGGTTGCGACGGCCGCTCAGGGCGCGTTCGAGAATCCGCGAACGAGACGAGGCGGAACACGGTGGCGTGCGGAAATCGTGAAGAAAGCAGCCCCGTCGTTCGAGGCGATGCGTGACTCCATCACCGATATCGCAGGATTGCGGATCACCTGCAGCTGCGTCTCAGATGTCTACCGCGTCGCCAGGATGCTCACCGAACAGGATGACGTATCGATACTGGAGGTCAAGGACTACATCGCCCAGCCGAAACTGAACGGGTACCGTAGCCTCCACGTGCTCGTGCAGATCCCAGTATTCCTTTCTGACAAGGTCGCGCCGGTGACGGTGGATCTCCAGCTTCGCACAGTGGCGAGGGACTTCTGGGCGAGTCTGGAGCACAAGATTCTCTACAAGTAGGACCATGACCTGCCGCCCAAGGTTCGCGAGGAACTACTCACTTCCGCCCGCATAGCCAGCGAACTCGACTCGGAGCGTCTCCAACGCAGGTCCACGGGGAGAACCGCGCGGAGCCGCGGCGAGACGACCCCTTCGTGCCACCGGACTCGGTGCTGGAGCTGCTGCGACAAATACGAACAGGGCGCGAGTAGGGAGGGAGAGCGGGGGTTCGGAGCGGCCTGCTGCACTCATTGACCAGCGACGACAGTGCGGGAGGGGAGTCCCGAGAGTCGGAGAAGCCCCCCGGTGGCGATGCGTCCGGCGACATGCCGAAGCTCGCCGAGCCCGCCGCGGCGGAGCTCCCGCAGGACTACTTGGGTGCCGGCTTCTCTGCGGGGGACTCGTCGATCGTTGCGAGTTCACCACCGACCTCGACCGTCTCGTCCTCGTGGGCGACGATCTTGGAGAGTGTGCCCGCGGCGGGGGAGGGGATCTCGGTGTCGACCTTGTCGGTGGAGACCTCGAGCAACGGTTCGTCGATCTCTACCGTGTCGCCCTCCTTCTTGAGCCAGCGGGCGACTGTGCCCTCGGTGACGGATTCACCGAGAGCCGGCAACTTTACGGAAAAGGCCATGTTGTTGTGACTCCTCAATATTGAGTTCGGGCCTCTGCCCGGCGGCGCGATCCGCGCCAGCGGGCAGAGGCGTCGAGGTTGTGGGCTATCTGGTCTTCGTGGCGATCCGGGGGCGGGTCGCGGTGGCGCCCCGTCCAGATGGTCGCTCGCCATTATGCTTTCTGTCGCCCGTCGGCGTCGGCGGAGGCTCCGATCCGGTCACGAGCGGACACCCGATCCGACGGTGGCCCCGTCATCACCACTGCGGCACCGAGATCACGATGCCTGAACTCGGCGAGTCCGTCACGGAGGGCACCATCACCAACTGACTCAAGGGGGATGGGTTACTCGACGGGCAGAACAAGGAGTGTGCTGGGATAACGTGATGGTCGAGTCATTCTTCTCAGCGCTGAAGGACGAACGCGTCCATCGGACCGACTACGCCACGAAAGCGCAGGCCAGGCGCGACGTGATCGCTATATCGAACGGTTCTGCAACGGTCGACGGCGTCGTCTAACGCCGAGGTACAAGCGGCCGAATGACGCGCCGTTCCTCGAACCAGGTTTTCAGCGAGACGCCATGCCCGCGATGGGATGACAGGGAAGTGAGCACGAGCATGACACACGATGGAACGGACCGCTTCGTTCGAATGGTGGCCCCGCGGACCGCCGAGATCGTCGCCGAGGGCGACCTGACGCCCGGCGACGGCCAGGTGGTCGTCGACATCGGGTACTGCGGCATCTGCGGGACCGACACGCACGGGTACGACTCAGCAGCGCTCTCCCCGGCGGTCTTCGGACACGAGTGGATGGGCGTGGTCGCCGCGGTCGGTCCACGGGTGTCGCAGCTCGAAGTCGGACAGCGCGTAGTGGCCGGTGTGGGACCGGCGTGCGGCGACTGCGCGCAGTGTCGCGCCGGTCATGCCGACCACTGTGATCTCGCTTTTGCCGAGGCGAACGGGGTGACCGACGATGCTCCGGAGCACGGCGGATACGGGACTCGCATCCGGGTCTCGGCGCGGCGCGCCATCCCGGTTCCCGATGCGCTGTCAGACGTCGAGGCTGGCCTGTTGGAACCGGCGACCGTGACCTTCCACGCGGTTAGACGAGCGCGGATCTCCCTGGGCGCCACCGTCGTGGTCCAGGGCGCGGGGCCGATCGGACTGTTGACCGCGCAGCACGCGCGGGCCGGTGGGGCGGGGCGCATAGTGGTCTCCGAGCCATCAGAGACACGGCGCCTGGCAGCGAGGCGTCTCGGCTTCACCGACGTCGTGCGCCCAGACGAGTTGCACTCTGCACTCGCCGAGGCGTCCGGAGGACTTGGCGCCGACGTCCTCTTCGAGTGCTCCGGGGTGGCGTCGTTACTCCAGCCGTCGGCCGAACTGGTGCGGCGGGGCGGCACTCTGGCGCTGCTCGGCTACCCGGGAACGGATTCCTCGGTGAACTACGGCGACTGGCAGAGCCGCGAACTCACCGTGATCGGCTCACTCGCCTACACCCACTCCGACTTCCTCGGCACCATGACCCTGGTGGCCCAGGGCCGGATCGACGTCGCGTCCCTGCACACCGGCACCATCGGCCTCGACGAATTGGAGTCCATGTTCGCCGAACTCGGCTCCGGACAGAGCACGCACACCAAGGTGCTCGTCGACCCCCGCCGCTAGCGGGTCCCGCAATCGACGACCAGAGGAACGGCCTGCCCACTAGCGCAGGTCGCACCTCCGTCAGCCGGGATCGCGGCGCCGGTCACGAACGACGCCGCGTCGGAAAGCAGGAAGGTGACGACCTCGGCAACCTCGCGGGACGTGCCCCAGCGCTGCAAAGGCGCCATCCGACGCAGTTCCTGGTAGCCACCACCACGCGCGACGCTATGGGCTAGGACCGCCCCAGCTCCCATCGCCGGAACCAGCTACGACCAGGTCACCCGCGCCGCCCTCACCGCCGCGCTGGCGGGCGACTACCGTACCCGCCAGGTCTCCATCGGCCCCAGCGGCGGCTCATCACCCCGCACCACAACGCCGACGGCCAGCTCGACCGCGACGACCTGGCCGCGCAGATATACGCGATTTGCCAGCCGCGGGGAACCTGGGAAGGCTCAGTCCCCTTAGGTCTCCAACCTGTATTTTCGGGGGCGGGCAAAGCTCTGCTCCGCCGCTGTGGCCAGTAACTCATGAGCTCGACTAGCAGTCAAAGATCACATTCAAGAAGAGATGCATCTCATTGTTCTCCGGCTATGGCTAACTTCAGCGGAAGAACCCAGATCGCCGCCCACCAGCGGGCACAAAGTGCTATGTCTGCTGAAGACTTGAGCGCTTCATACCGGACCCCGGCGCCGAAATCAATCAACGCCCACAACCAGCGTCCACGCCGACAGGGTCGGATCGAACGCTTCTGCTGCCCGGCTTCGTCCCAGTCTCCCCACCTGTCACCGATCACCTGGAGAGGAGTAGAGATGGCTACATTCATTGCCCGGATCGCCGTCCGAGAGCGCGTTCGAGAAGGCGGCCGACGAGTTGCACGCACTGACCTTCTCCGCCACGAGTACTGGCGTGGTGCGCAGCCCCGCACTTACTACACCTTCGGTAGCTTTCGCGACGCTCGGGCGTTCATCGCTCACGAGGTCAGAACATCACGTGAGGCTGAGGGCGCAGATCATGAATCTCGTCGACGACGCCAGCCTTGAGTGGGTGGAGCCCGTGAAGGGGCTCGCGGAGGCTCCGCCGACTCGTCAGATTGCACTCCGCGGAGACGAGGACGAGGAAACCCGCCGCTACTACGAGCGACTTCCGGTCGAAGTCGACGCCTGGTGGCCCAGACCCCAGCCGCGTGCTGGTCGCGTTGCGGCCTCAGCCTATGACGGCCTGTCCGATCGTCACGAGGCACCCGCCGAAGGCGACCAGTAGGGCTGCTTGCCTAGCTCCGGAGACGGAAATGAATCGGGTCAGAAGGTCGCCGACCCTCAGGCCGCCGAGAAGCATAGCTGCCGCGCCCACCCAGATCCAAGAAGGCACGGGCGGGAGCAACTCTCCGGAGACGGAATAACGGACCAGGAGTCCACCCGTGCCGAGCACAGCGAACATCGGCTGGAGCGTGGCGACGAACCGCTGGTGGGGCCAGTGCGAGAGTCGGGAGTAGATGGTCATCGCAGGACCGCCCATACCGGCCGTGTAAGTGAATGCGCCGCAGATCATCCCGGTGATCGCACGAACAATCGGTCCGTCTACCTTCGGAAGGTCCCGGAAGGAGACCATTATGGCGAGGGAGATTAGTAATCCGATCCCGATCGCGAGCTGAAGCACTCGTTCCGGCACGACGAAGGACAGCCAGGTACCCGGGATGGCCATGAGAGCGGCCCAGGCGCCCAGTTCCAGCGCCAACCGTCGGTCCACCTCTTTGCGCAGTCGCCACGCGAGTACGAGACACGCTGCCACGCCGGTGAGGTGAATGAGGCCCAAAGCGTTCCAAGGGCCGAGCGCGATGACGAAGAACGGCGCTGCGATCAGTGCGAAACCGATACCGGTCACCCGAAGAGTGACGGCACCTGCAAGTATGCCAAACAAGAGCAGGAGAATACTCACGATTCCCGCGCGCCCGACGTGGGAGCCGCCTCCACGCGGTGCTCGATGCGCAGGACGAGCACGAGGACGGTGCCATCGTCGATGTGGGAGACAATGCGGTAGTCGCCGACGCGGATGCGGAGTTCGCCCTCGCCTCCGGCGAGTTGAATAGCGCCGGGTGACCGCGGAGTCACGGCAAGGGCTTCGATGGCGCGTGCGATTCGTTTCCGGTCCGCGGGATGAACTTCTCGGAGGGCTTTCGCAGCGGACAACTTATAGATGATCGAGTAGGGCATCGATGAGCCGGGTGCGCGGGCTCAGAGTTTTAGTTCTGCCATGAGCTCGTCGTGAGAGATACTGCCGTGCTCGCGCCGGGTGGCGGTTGCATCGCGGGTGTCCGCCTGATCTTCCACGGCTTCCAGTGCGCGGTCGATCAGCTCGGTCGAGACGACGACGGCGCGACGGCGGCCGCCTCGGCTGGGGGGTCGATGTCATGGGCGTCCTCTTTCGAGGGTCGCCGTGGGGGCGGCAACCTGCAAGTGGCAAACTTCTTGCCCGAGTGTGTGATGTCGAGCACGATCTCGGTGACGGTAGCGGTTTTGCTTTCTGGAGTCAATCACTTTCTAGAAGGCGAGTTGATTAACAGTAGTTGTCATGGGCTCAGGGGCGGCCGGTATGACCGCCGCGTTCACCGCGGCCGCTAATGGCGCCGAGGTTCTGCTGGTCGAGGAGTCCGACATGGTAGGCGGTACCACCGCGTGGTCCGGGGGTCACGTCTGGATCCCGTGCAACCCCCATCAAAAGGCGATCGGCGTGGTCGACCCACCCGAGCAGGGGCTCCGCTACATCATGTCGCTGTCACGCGGCCTCATTGACGAGAACCTCATCCGCTCCTACATCGCCAACGGGTCCGAGGCCGTCTCATATCTCGACGAACAAGCGGGGACGGTGTTCTACGCGGTCCGCGACTTTGCCGACTACCACCCCGGGCATCCGGGCGGTCTTCCCGGAGGCGGGCGCACCATCGAATGTTCGCCTTTCTCGTTCCTCGAACTCGGCCCCTGAAAGGATCGGGTCACCCGCAGCCCGTACTTTCCAACCCGCACCTCACCATGAGTGAGACCCCGCTCGGCTCCGTCACCCCCCAGCCGCCGGACGCCGAGGAGGTGGAGCGTCGCGAAGCTATCGACATCCGCGGCAGCGGGCAGGCGCTGACTGGACGGCTACTCCGCGCGTGTCTGCAAGCCGGGGTTGCCATCCGCACCAGCGTCCGCGGACGGGAGCTCATCGTGGAGGGCGGCCGGGTCACGGCGATGGTCCTAGACACCACCGAGGGGCGCGTTCGCCAGCCGGTCCGCAAGGGCGTCATTATGGTGTCGGGCGGGTTTGAATGGAACGAAGAGTACCGACGGGCGTTCGTTCGTGGCCCCCTCTCACACCCCGTGAGTGTCCCGACCAATTCCGGCGACGCTCTGTACATGTCGATGAAAGCCGGCGCCATGCTCGCCAACATGCGCGAAGCCTGGTGGATCCCGGCCGCGGACCTCCCGGACGGCGTCAACTCGCCCGCCGGACGCGCTGGCGGTCGCATGGTGAGCTTGTCGGCGGCCAGATGCGCTATGTGGAACGGATCCATTATCGTCCGTGCCGCAGGAACAGCCTGGGCAGCGGCCGAGAGATAACCGGCGAACCCATCAATCGTGACCACCTTAATGTGGTCCCGGAACGCCTGGTCACCGGTATAAAGCCAGTTGGTGAGGACCTTCGCTAAGCGGCCAGCGGCACCGACAGCTGAACGCCATCACGTTCCGCTTCAGTCTCGCGTCCGCGTCCTCCGCGGCGAGGGCAACGTCGTCGGCACAGTGCGGGAGCACGACGGCCTGTCCCGCTTCTTCTACCGCGGGCGTCGCACGGAGGGATTGGAAGCGCTCTTCAACCTTGAGCTTTCCTGTCGAAGAACGGCCACGTTGAAACCCACAGGAGAATCAGCCGACTTTACATAAGGCCTGGTTACCGGGTTGGGCGGTGAGAGCAGTAGGTTCTTGCGGTTTGGCTGACTCTGTGTGGCAGGGCGTCGTTTGATCCCCGTCTCGAATGGCACCTGCGTGCGGGTGTCGTCGGGCGTGTTTAATTTTCTGTGTAAGTGAACCTCCATGGTTCTGTCGGAGGGTTCCGATCTAGCAAGGGAGACTGGAACCCATGGCAGCACCACGGAAGTTCGACGCTGAGACCCGGGAGCGGGCGGTCCGGATGTATCACGAGCACCTGGCGGATGCGCAGTGCTCCAAGGTCGCCGCTCGCACCCACGTCGGGTCACTGCTGGGAGTGAACCCGGCGACTCTGCGGAACTGGATCGAAGTGGAATCGAGCCCCTCGTCACCTGAATCGACCGCCGAATCCGCGGAGGTCAGGCGCCTCAAGCGCGAGAACGCCGAGCTGCGCCGGGCGAATGAGATCCTCAAGACCGCCTCGGCGTTTTTCGCAGCGGCGGAGCTCGACCGCCGACTTACCTGATCGTCGACTACATCGACGTCCACAAGGTGCGATTCGGGGTCGAGCAGATCTGCCGCGTGCTCACCGAGCACGGCATCGCGATCTCCCCGAGCACCTACTACGCCCGCTCGGCCGCGCCGTCCACGGCCGCCGAACTGGATGACGCGTACGCCGCCCACGAGGTGTTCTGCTTGTTCCACGACCAGCGGGGCCTGTACGGGGTGCTCAAGCTGTGGCACAGCCTGCGCCGCCGGGGTCGCGACGTCGGCCGCGACCAGGTCGCCCGCCTGATGGGCATTTGCGGCATCGCCGGCATTGTGCGAGGTAAGCGGCGAACAGTCACCACCGAATCCGATCCGACGGCAGCTCGGCACCCCGATCTGATCGACCGTCAGTGGAACGCCCCGACGCGGCCCGACCAGTGGTGGGTAGCCGACTTTACATATGTATGGACACTCGCCGGCTTCTGCTACGTCTCGTTCGTCGTGGACGTCTACTCCCGCCGAATACTCGGCTGGCGCGCCTCGATGACCAGGCGCTTCGATCTGGTCCTGTCGGCACTCGAGCAGGCGATTCACACCCGCCGACGGGGCTCGTTCGAGTTCACCTCGACCGGACTCGTCCACCACAGCGACGCCGGCACCCAGTACGTCTCCCTGGCCCTGACCGATGCGCTCCGCGACGCCGGGATGCAGGGGTCGATAGGCAGCGTCGGCGACGCTCTCGACAACGCCCTCATGGAGTCCACGATCGGGCTGTACAAGACCGAGCTGATCGACTTAGAAACCACCCGCAGGTGGACCGGCCGCAACGAGGTCGAACGCGAGACCGCGGACTGGGTGAAGTGGTTCAACGACGAGCGACTGCACTCGGCGATCGACTACCGGCCACCCGTCGAATACGAAGAGATGTACCGTTCCAAACAGGCGACCGAACCTCAGGCCGCTTGATTCAGCAAGACCCTCCGACGGAGCCAGTGCGGTTCAACCGCATCAACCCCTACCTCTAACCACCCGCATACACAGAAATCTTGACAGCCTCACGCCGTGCAGACTGTCTGGCTGCGCGCAAACGCCGCCGACCGTGCACAGGTCGACAACCCAGCCGGGTAGTTCTGAGTATTCGCTGTTCTGAGCGCCAGTCGTATGGGCTCTGGGAGCCGGCGGCGGCTTGATGCGGAGGACGCCGTCGGAGCCACCGTTATTCGCGTTCAGAGCCACCTTCTTAGGCTCCTTCCGCCGGGTGTAACGGGCACCTGGCGGAAGGAGCAGTTCCCAATGGTAAGGAAGATCAAGGCGAAACTCGTCTTGCAGTTGCGGGCCGAAGGCCTGTCGGGACGGGCGATCGCCGCCTCGCAGCAGATCTCGCGCAATAGCGTCGCGGCAGTACTGGAGGCGGCTGATGCCGCCGAGCTCAGCTGGGACGACGTCGCAGACTTACCGGACGGCGAGGTCTACTCGCTGTTGTTCCCCGGCCGGGGCGAGCACGAGAGCGTGTTCGCCGAGCCCGACTGGGCCGAGGTGCATCGGGAGATGGCCCGAGTCGGAGTGACCATGAAGCTTCTGCACGGCGAGTACACCGACCGCTGCGCCAGCTCGGGCTCACCGGCGATGGGCTACGACCGGTTCTGCAAGCAGTACCAACAGCACGTGCAGGTCGCCGGGCTGGCCTCCCGGGTCGGGCACAAGGCCGGGCAGACCGTCGAAGTGGACTGGTCCGGTCCGACGATGCAGCTGACCGACCCCGTCACCGGCGAAGCGAGGCGGGTGTACCTGTTCGTGTCGTGCCTGCCGTTCTCCCGCTACGCCTTCGTCGAACCCACCCTGGACATGAAGCAGGACACCTGGCTGCGCGCCCATGTGGCGATGTTCGAGTTCTTCGGCGGCTCGGTCCCGCGGATCGTGCCGGACAACCTCAAGACCGGCGTGATCACCCATCCCCGCGAGGGCGAGATCATCCTCAATGACGCCTACCGGGAGATGGCCGCGCACTACTCGGCCGCGGTCCTGCCCGGCCGGGTGCGCAAGCCCAAGGACAAGCCCAGCGTGGAGAACACCGTCGCGCACGTGGCCACCTGGATCATCGCCGCCCTACGGACCCAGACGTTCGCCATGCTGGCGGAGGTGAAGTCCGCGATCTCCGGCCAGCTCGAGGCGTACAACGACGAGCCGTTCGGAGAAGCGGGCCGGCTCGCGGGCCAGCGTGTTCGCCTCGGAGGAGAAGGAACTGCTGCGACCACTGCCGGCCACCGGGTACGAGATCAGTCGCTGGGTCTACGGCCGAAAGGTCGGACGCTACGGCCACGTGTCGTTCGCCCGAAACTACTACTCGGTGCCGTACCCGAACGTGGGCGCCAAGGTCGACCTGCGCATCACCGAGTCGATGCTAGAGGTGCATCGCGGTCACCAGCGGCTTTCGAGCCACGTGCTCCTACCCGAGACGGTGGTCAACGCCTACCGCACCCACGATGCGGACTTGCCGGCCGGGCCGAAGTATCGGCAGTGGGACCAGAGCAGGGTCCGCGAATGGGCCGAACGAGTCGGCCCCTCGGCGCTGGTGGTCGTGGACAGGATCTTCGAGTCGGTGCCCGTCGCCGAGCAGGCCATCAACCCGGCGCTGGCGGTCCTGCGGTTGACCCGCTGCTACTCCGCGGAGCGGGTCGAGGCCGCGTGCCGGATCGCGTTGGCCGGGCCGATCCGCTCTCCGCGGTACGCCCACCTGCGCCCGATCCTGGAAACCGGGCAGGACAAACCCACCCCACCGGCCGGCGATCCGCCCGCGGAGGCCGGCGGGTACGTGCGGGGCGCCGACTACTACGCCACCGGAGGTGCCCGATGAGCAGGCTCGACCCTGAGACTCGGCGCAAGCTGCGCGAGATGGGCGCCACCGCCCTGCTGGAGTCGTTCGAGGCCCGCGATGAGACCCTCATGCTCGGCCTGGGGTTCGCCGACCAGGTCAAGATCGTCGTGGACGAGGCCCACTCGGCGTTCACCCACGCCAAGGTCGAGGGACTGATCCGGCGAGCCGGCCTGCGCTACCCGAACGCCGACCTCAGGCGGCTGGACATGCTCCACGAGCGGGGCCTGGACCAGGGCGTGATCGCCCAACTGGGCACGTGCTCGTTCATCGACCGGCACCAGAACGTCGTCTTCCAGGGCTTCACCGGCTCCGGCAAGTCCTACCTCGGGTGCGCCCTGGCCAAGCAAGCCTGCACCCACCGCATCCGGGCTCACTACATCCGGATGCCGGACCTGGCTGAGGCGTGGGCCCTGGCCCGAGACAAGCCCAACGGCACCTCGACGTTCCTGAAGAAGTACGCAGCCTTCACGCTGCTCGTACTCGATGAATGGCTGCTCGACCCGCCCGATGAAGGGATGCGCAGCATGCTGCTCGAGCTCCTCGAGCGCCGCTACGGACACGCCTCCACCGTGGTCTGCACCCAGTACGCCCAGAAGGACTGGCACCAGCGGCTCGGCTCCGGAGTCCACGCCGACGCCATCATGGACCGCATCGTCCACAACACCCTCTGGATCGAGACCGGCACCTTCAACATGCGAGAACACACCGCCGTGAACTAACCGGAAGAGGCGGCGCCAGAGAGCCGGTGGCTCCCCCCCCATCGGCCACCGGCTCTCAAAGCCAATAACGGTGGCTCCCAACCTCAATACCCGGTGGCTTTCACACCCTCAAATACTCAGTTCACCACTGTGACCGCCCGCGTGTGTCTCGACCAGGTGCGGACACGGACATGACGCGGAGAACGTCCACTTCTCGCTGACGCGATCCCCGGTGATCAGCTCGCCGCCGACGAGGAGTTCCTCCGGCGTGAAGACATCTCACGCGCACTGGTCGTGCTCCTCGACCAACTCACCGACACCCAGCGCGTGGCCTATGTCCTGCACGACCTGTTCCGCGTACCGTTCGACGAGGTCGCCCTCGTGCTGGAGACCACGCCGACGAACGCGAAGAAGCTGGCCAGCCGTGCACGACAACGCCTCGAAGGAGCCGATGCCTCCGCCGAACAACACGCACGAACATCGGGCCACTGGCGAATTGTTGACGCGTTCCTCGCGGCAGCTCGCGGCGGACGCATCGACACTCTCATCGCCCTTATGGCACCCGACGTCGTCCGGGTCGCCGATCCGGCGATGCTTCCCGAGGGGGGACCCGGCGAAGTTGTCGGGAATCGCGCAGTGGCCGAAGAGACCTGGTACTTCCCAGACCGGATTGACGCGAGTATCCCGCTGCTCGTCAATGGCGCCGCCGCCGCGGTCATAGCCCCCGGCGGGCACCCGCTCGCGGCTATCACCTTCACGTTCGAGGACAACACGATCGCCCGAATCGGGATCACTCGCCTGAAACCAACTGACAAGGTGAGCGCGAGGCACCCCAGCAGCGCCTGAAGGCAGCCGCATCCAAGCGGTGCCGACACCAACCAACACTTCGTCGGACATAGGTCGTTCGCTGTACGGAGGCGACGTCCGCTACCGCTTTCGTCGAGCGCTACCTGGATCGAGTCCAGCATGCCCGGAATCGGAGATATGCCAGATGACGGCAGCTCCGGCGAACCGATCGCGGTACTCGAGATGACTTCTGAGGACAGGCTCGTCCCTGGAAAAGCCCATGACCGTAGCGTCGGCCGGGATTGGGGAGGACCAGGTGCTGCCGGAACAGCAGAAATTCGCCAGCTGAGGAGATCCGCGCCGTCCCTATTCGCGTGTGCGACGCTCACCCGTTCGTGGCATCGACACCCGGGTCACCACTGCGGTTCGACGACGAGCCACCTTACGACGCCTTCTACCGCCCACAGTGCTGCTTCGGAGGTGTCGTTCAGGCCCTCGCCGATATTCACTCGCCCTTTTCCTAGCAGGGCAGCCCGGGTGCTTGACCACTGCCTCGTATGCGCCTTCCGCTTCCGAGCCGGTGAATATTCCGCAAAGGCCCGACGGGTACTCCCGCTCCATGAAGTCTGGCTCCGGCGGCCCTGGCCATGTGGGTACGTCGTCCGCAGCCACCTGGCTAGGGTGTGGGTATGGACGCCGACATCAACTTCTACTTCGACCCGGTCTGTCCCTTCGCCTGGATGACCAGCAAATGGGTGCGTCAGGTGCAGGCGCAGCGCGACTACACCGTCGACTGGAGGTTCATCTCGTTGCGCCTGCTCAACGCCGAGGTCGACTACGATGCGCACTTCCCGCCTGAGTACGAGGCCGGCCATACCGCCGGGCTGCGGCTTCTGAGAGTGGCGGCCCGTGCGCGAGCCGAGCATGGCCGGGCGGCGATTGCGCCGTTGTATGCCGCCTTCGGGGCGCACATCTTCGACACCGCTCCGGAGGCCGGCGATGATCGCAGTGAAGGCGACGTGCGCGAGCGGCGCGGGACACGCGAGTTCGCCGAGATGGTCCTCGCCGACGCTGGACTGCCGATCGAGCTGGCGGACGCCCTCGACGATGAGTCGTGGGACGCCGAGATCCGCCGGGAGACAGACGAGGCGCTCTCGCTGACGGGCAGAGACGTTGGCACGCCCATCATCCACTTCGAGCCACCGACCGGCGTCGCCTTCTTCGGGCCCGTGATCAGCCGGCTGCCAGACGAGGACACGGCGGCCGAGCTCTGGGACTACGTGGTCGGGCTCGCCCGCTTCCCAGGTTTCGCCGAGCTCAAGCGCAGCCTGCGCGAGCAGCCACAGCTGGCCGCATTCGGAGTCGACGCCGACACGGTCGGCAAACAAGAGGACTGGCACGGCGGCAGCCGGCGACAGAAGAAATGACCCGTTGGTAAGGGCGGGGACATGAGCGAGAACAGCATCCGCAGTCACCGTGAGTCCGTCACCGTCGAGGCGTCGGCCGAGACGGCTCTTCGACTTGGTCTCCGACATCACCCGGACCGGCGAGTGGAGTCCGGTTTGCACCTCGTGCTGGTGGGACGACGAGGCCGAGGCCGGTCAGGTCGGTGCCTGGTTCACCGGGCGCAACGAGCTCCCGCACCGGACGTGGGAGACCCGGTCGGTGGTCGTGACCGCCGAGTACGGGCGCGAGTTCGCCTGGGTGGTGGGTGGCAGCTTCGTCCGCTGAGGGTTCACTCTTGCCCCCGCACGGACAGGGACGACGCTCACCGAGTCCTGGGAGTTCCTGCCCGGCGGGATCGCCATGTTCGAGGAGAAGTTCGGCGACCAGGCGCCCGCTCAGATCGCCGAGCGCACGCAGCAGGCCCTCGACGACATCCCGAAGACGCTCGCCGCGATCAAGGAGATCGCCGAGTCGTCCACCGGCGCAGAGGGGTCGGCCCGGCCCTGACTGGCCACTCCACCCCGAGAGGGACCTCCTCGGGCGGGTTGACCGTCATCCATCATCGCGCTGGCGATTGTGAGGTGATCGGTTACCCCCTCTTGGCCGAACAGCTCTCAGGCCTCCGGCAACCGCACGTTGGCAGATAGGGTCAGTGGGTACCGGTAGTCCGGCGATCCGGTGTGTTATCCCGCAACATCGTGGACACCGGATCTCGTCTCTTCGATGGCATCCAATCTCATGACTTCGTGCACGCCTACCAGGCATCGCGCGATGCCCCGTCGGAGTTGTTGGACGGTGTCACCGACCGTCCCCAAAGACTTCGGGGACAGCCTCCCTACGCCGAGCGAACTCGGCTACATGTTCGGCAGTCTTCCGCGCCCACTGTTTGGTCGGGTTGGCCACGTGAATGCCTCGGATGGCGTAGGAGGCGACGTGTCGTCTGCGGATCCGCAGCGCCACCATAGGCAATGGAAAGGAGACGACGACCTCGCCGGTGGTGATGTCGGACAGCAGGAACTCGTCGTCGGTGATGGTGCGGTAGAACTCGCGTCCGCCGAACGTGGTCGGAAGGCGCATGGCCTACCCGTGGTAGTAGACCTGCCGGTTCGCTGCGGTTACCTCAACGACCGTTTGGTCCGCGGCCTGCTCCATAGCCTCGTCGCGCTCGGCGTGCACCGCGAAGGGCTACGGACCTGGGCGCGCAAAGCGCAGTCCGAGGGCCAGGGCGCCTCGTCGGCATCAGCCGATCGCGACGCGCGCCTGGCGCAGTTGGAGAAGGAGAACCGCGAGCTGCGGCGGGCGAACACGAGCTTGAAGCAGGCGTCGGCGTTCTTCGCTGCGGAGCTGGACCGTTAACAGCGATGAGGGTCGAGTTCATCGACCGCCGCAAGGACGAGCACGGTGTCCAGCCGATCCGCGACGCACTGTCCGAGACCAGCGCCGCGATCGCGCCTTCGTCCTACTACGCCGCCAAGCCCTGACCGCAGGGCCTCGCCGGCCACCAGGTCGCCCGCTGCACCGTCGAACGCCTCATGAGAGACGAAGGCCTCAAAGGGGTCCAGCGAGCCAAGTCACCGCGGACCACACCCCCGAAGGCCGAGACCGAGCGGCCCGCTGACCTGTGGAACGCAAATTCGTCGCCGAGCGCCCGAACCAGCTGTGGGTCGGGAGACATCACCTACGTCCGCACCTACAGCGGGTGGGTGTACGCGGCGTTCATCATCGACGTCTACTCGCGGATGGTCGTGGGGTGGCAGCTGTCCAAGAATCTGTACACCGACCTGGCGCTGGACGCGTTGAACATGGCGATCTGGCAGCGCTCCCACGCCGGCGGCCATGGCGGGACATCGACGATCTCGAGATCGCCGTCGCCGAGTACATCGACTGGTTCATCTACCTCCGCATCCACGGCGAGATCGGCTACGTCCCACCCACCGAATACGAAGCACAACACGCGGTGGTCGAACCGTCACCCGAGCTCGTCGACGCCAGGTAACCACCCTCTACACAACCCGGGGCTTGACACCTCGTGTATTTCGTGGCGACGAGACCGCCGGTCGCGGGTACGGTCCTGGCCGACGCGACTGCCTGGCTCGAAGAGTCCGGAGCCACCCGCGACCGGATCGTCAGGGTCAGCGTTCCGCGGCGGTGGACGTGTCGGCTTCCTTGAACTCGATCACCGGATCGCGGTGGTTGTGTTCGTAGGGCACGTCTGCGGTCCCTTCGGCCCGGGCGGCCTTGATGTCCGCGTACTGCTCCAGCGGGGTGCGCGGGTCGCCGTATCGCTCTCGGGCCCACGACGGTGAGTGCGTACGCGGGCTGTCCGCCTTGATGCCGCGGATTGCGGGCTCGATGTACCGCACCGAACGGGGGCTGATCCGCTCGACCATCGCCATCATCAGCCGCGGGTTGTTGTGCGCGGCCTTGTAGAACATCCGCCACAGGGCGATCGACCCGAAGTCCACGGCCCGCGACTGCGTGACGCCCAGGAGGGGACGCATCCACCGCGGGTAGGTGGCGATGATGGACGCCCGCAGGAACGGCCGGCCCGCCTTCTTGACGAACGCCGGCAAGCGCGGCTCGATGGTCTCGAAGCCGTCGAGAATGTGGTCGACGTTGGAGATGGCCGCCTCCGAGGCCGCCAGCTTGTCCCGCCAGTCGTCGAAGTACTTCTGCACCTCGCCCCGCGAGCGCGGCACGTCCTCCTGTCGGATCGGCTGGACCTCGGCGGCGATCGCGCACTGCGCCCAGTACTCCAGCTCCTCGTCGCGGCTAAGTCTGCCCGGCCCGAACAGCTCGTAGACGTACAAGATCGAATGCCAGGCCGTCATGTGGATCCACAGCTGCGAGTCCGGGTTGTTCGAGTCGTATTCGTTGCCCGTCACCTTGTTGATCCCGTACGCGCGCGAATGCACTTTCATGAGGATGTCCGACATCTTGATAACGGTTGGAGTGTCCGCGAAGAGCACGGCGGAGAAGTACTCCATCGTGCGGTCGTAACGCAGCGGCGTCCGCTGGATCACCTGACCGGTCTCGTCGACCGCAGCCGTGAGGTCCGGGTCCAGATGCTCGATCGTCACGGCTCGAGCGAAACCCTGCAGCGCGGAAGCCGGGAACGTCCAGACTTTCCACGCCACCGAGCCCGGGCCGAAGAGTCCCTCGTCGATGCGGTTCTTCTCGGTGGTTCCCACGTCTCCCCCTTCTGGAAGTGCTCGGCGTGAGTCAGCTCACGCAACGTACGCAGATTATTAGACAGAGTCGCCTAGTTTGTAAAGTTACTGATCAGTAGGTTCTGGCGATAGGGCTGCTTCGCTGCCGACCAGCTCCACGCCCTGGTGTTCTGCAACGAGCGGAGGTCTGCGTGGAGCAGACTTGCAGATCGCCGCACCCATCTGACGGATGTTGGCCTCGACCTGGCGAGCGATTGTCGTCCGGCAGATGCAGCCAGCGGGGTGTCCTGGGCGGTACGCCGACAGACACGTCGGGTGAGCCCCATGGTGGTGAGGCAGGTGAGGTCCCCGGCCGCTGGCGGTGATCGCAGCGGTGCCCGATATCCCGCCATAGTCGGTAGCGAGGTGGGCGGAGACACCTCGTGGTAGCCAGAGTCCGAGGAAGCCGTTGTCGTAGGTGGTGCGTGGCCCCGTTGAGCAGCTTATTCTCGGCGGGGCCGGTGACCTTGACGTGCGCTCGAGCGTTGACCAGTTCGCCTCGGCAGGTGGTGGGCCGTGGAAATGGCAGGGGTGGGTGACGGTGATGAACGGCGCCACCGACAGACAGGGAAAACCTGTCGCGCGGCATCGGCAGTCCAAGGCTTCGGGCGCTGCTACTCACGATCAGCTCGGTCGGCTACCGGAAGTCAACGACGAGATGGGGGCGATGCCTCGTTATCTGCGGGCGCGGACGGGCAACTGGCCGTGAGCAGCGCGGCGTAGGCGAGAATTGCGGTCGCGGCTCGTAACCGTGCCCGGCGGGTGGTGGTCATCGGTATCGCAATCTTTTCGATGCCTTGGGCGACCTTGGCCGGGGCCTAAGTCGAGAAGGTGCGAGCATCGACAGTGGCAGGGCCGTGCACTTCTGGCAGAGGCGGTCGCAGACATGAACAGCTCTCAGGCGTCCGGCAGCTCCACGTGCTGGATCGGCCCGTGCAGCGAGGTGACCAGCAGATCGCCGTCGTCGAACTCCCCGAACCCGTCGGCCACGACCACGGCCGTGGCGCGGGGGATCCCGCCGACCAGCACGCACGAGTCACCGGTGCCGCGGTCGAGCCGGAATACCTCGCCGGTGGTCCACGATGTGACATAGAGGGCCTCCGGGGTCACGGCCAGATCGTCGAGCCCGCGGGCGATCTCGGGTGGGGCGGTCAGCTCCCTCGTCGTCGTCGCCTCCGGACGGTCCAACGGCACCTCGTGCACCACGGTGCGCGTGGTCGACTGGGTGACGTACGCGGTGTCACCGTCGATCGCGATGCCGTTGGACACGCCGACCGCGGCGCGGCGCGACCACTCGTCGTCGACCTCGCCGGCCGCGGTGACGCGAGTCAGAGCGGGCACGTCCAGACTGGTCAGGTACCGGTTCCCGGCGGCGTCCACCGCCAGACCGTTCATCCGGGCGTCCAGACGCGCCTCGATCCGCGCCTCGGGGCGCTCGGCGGCCGGGTCGAACGTCACCACGTCGGACCGGTCGGCCAGGTACCCGGTGCCGGCGGCGACGTGCATGCGCCCGTCGGGGCCGAGCGCGAGGCCACCGGGCGCCCGGACGGCCACCGACGCCACCACGCGGCCGTCGGGATCGTAGGCGTCGACGCGGTTCAGGAACGTCTTGGACACCCACAGGCGGCCGTCGCCGTCAAAGGCGAGGTTCTCGGTCCAGCCCACCACCGGCACGGGAGCGTCGCCGAACGTCGACACCCGCGGCGCGGGACCCGGACAGGGCGCGATCGGCGCGCCGACCGAGCCCGGCGCGCTGACCAGACCGGAACCGGCGTCGAGCGCGGCGGCCGAGCCCCCATGGGGACCGACCGACCCCAGCGCGCCCTCGATCGGCACCGCCGCCGAGCCGACCGACCCGGCCGCGCCCTCGACCGAACCGGGCCCGACCGAGCCCAGCGGCACCGCCACGGCGACCGGGGCGAGCGCGGCGGGGGCGAGCGCGGCCGGCGCAAGCACCGCGGCGAGCCCGACGGACACCGCGCGCACGGACACCGCGCGCACGGACACCGCGCGCACGGACGCCGCGCGCAGGATCCGCCGGGCTCTCATCGTCAGACCCCGGCCGGCCGGCGCCCGTGGAGCGTGTACTCGGCCAGCAGCGCCTCGCGGTCGGCGTCGGTGAGGGGCCGGTACACGTCGTCCGACTTGTCGGCGCCGCCGCGCAGGTAGACCTCGCCCGGCTCGATCCACGACTCGCGTCGCAGGCTGGGCTTGGAGATCTTGCGAGTGGCGGTGACGGGCATCTCCTGCATGATACGAACGAACCGCGGCGCCCACTTGGTGCCCATGTCGGGCTGGGTGCGGCAGAACTCGGTGAACGCGTCGGCGTCGAACTCCACGCCGGGCTCCAGCTGGATGGCGGCCATGACCTGGTCGCCGGTGCGCGGGTCGGGGACGGGGTAGACCGCCACGACGAGCACGCCGGGGAAGCGGTCGAGAATCCGCTCGACGGGGCCCGCGGAGAAGTTCTCGCTGTCCACGCGAATCTTGTCGCCGGAGCGGCCGGCGAAGTAGAAGTAGCCGTCGGCGTCACGATAGCCCAGGTCGCCGGAGTGGTAGACCTCGCCGATGTTGCGCTCGGCGGTGGCCTCCGGGTTGCGGTAGTAGCCCTCGAACAGCTTGGCGCCGGTGAGGTTGCAGATCTCGCCGATCGCCTCGCCCGCGTTGGTCAGGCCGCCCTCCTCGTCGAACTCGGCGATCGGGCACTCGTTGCCCTCCTCGTCGAGGATCGCGACGTCCATGTAGGCGCCGGCCACGCCGAGCGCGCCGGGCGGGGTGTCCTCGGTGTGGCTGATGACCACGCCGCCCTCGCTCGAGCCGTACGACTCGAGCGGGGTCACGCCGAAGCGGCGCTCGAACTCCACGCGGTCGTGGACGGAGGCCTCGGTACCGAAGACGACCCGCAGGCGCGTCTGCTTCTCCTCGGGGACCTCGGGCTGGGCGAGGATGTAGGACAGGGACCGGCCGACGTAGTTGAAGTACGTCGCGTCGTACTTCAGCACGTCGGGCAGGAAGCCGGAGGCCGAGAACTTTCGGCGCATCGCGAACGTGCAGCCCACGTACGCGGCGGGCGCGAAGGCGGCGAACAGGGCGTTGCCGTGGAACAGGGGCATCGCGCTGTAGGCCACGTCGTCGCGGACGAGGCCGCGGTAGTTGATCGTGCCGAGCATCGCCATGCGGCCTGTCGAGCACATGACGGCCTTGGGCGCGCCCGTGGAGCCCGAGGTGAACAGCAGCGCTAGCAGGGTGTGGGGGTCGCGCGCGTCCTCCGGGTGCAGGCGGGGCTCGGCGCCGGCGTGGTCGGCGAGCAGGCCGCGCCACTGCTCGGAGTCGATGTCGAACGAGGCGACGGCGCCCGTGTCGAGGCCGTCGAGCAGCGCGCTGCCGTCGGCGTCGGTGAGGATCACGTCGCAGTCCACGCCGCGGATGTCGGAGGCGAGCTCGGCGCCGCGACGGGTCGGGTTGATGCCGATGATCGTGACGCCCGCGAGCGCCGCACCGCACAGAGTGAACAGATACTCCGGCACGTTCTCCAGGAGGATGCCCACGTGCAGGCGCTTGTAGGGGTCCGGACGCTCGGCGTAGGAGGACGAGTACTCGTCGGACCAGCCGCGCAGGATCTTCGCGCGGACGGCGGCCTCGGCCACGAACTCCCGCCACGTCCACGACGAGTCGTCGAACAGCAGTCCCGGGTGATCGTCGGTCGACCGCTCCAGCAGGATGTCGCCGAACGTCTCGTGCTGCATGGCGTGGCCGGGATTGAAATCTGTTCTACTCATGAGATCGCACAATAGGCGATGGAAACCCGTTCCACCCCGGAAACGGGCGGCAACGTTGACACGTGTCAGCAGCACTATTCCGGCCTACCGGCCTGCCGCCGTCTGGTCGCTGTCGCGGAGCCCGATCGGGTAGGAACGAGGCGTGGCGCGCCGCGCGGGCGCGCCGGGATTGTGGGGGGCGTGGGATGGTCGCGGAACCGGGCGGCAACCGCAGCGCGGCACCGGGTGTCGGGGTGGATGTCGACGACGACGAGGTCGGCCTCGACCGGGGCGGGTTCGTGGTCGGGGAGATCCGGCTGGGCAGCGTGCACAACTTCCGGGACGTGGCCGGCCCCGGGTACGCGCTCCGGCCCTCCGGCTCGATGACCCGCGGTGTCGTCTACCGGTCCACCGCGCTGTCCGTGGGCGATGAGGACCTCGGGGTCCTCGAGCGACTCGGCGTGACCGCGGTGGTCGATCTGCGCACCGGGGCGGAGATCGACAGGCAGCCCGACGTGATCCCCGCCGGTGCGGAGTACGTGCCGATCGACGTGTTGGGCGGGCACACGTCCGCGGCGATCCTCACCACGACCGGCCTGGTCGGGGTCGAGGAGGCCCGCCGCGAGATGGCCGAGACCTATGAGCGGTTCGTCCTGGGCGACCACGAGCGCGGGGCGTTCGGTCGCGCCGTCCACGCGCTGGCGGTGTCCTCGGGGCCGGCGATCGTGCACTGCACGGCCGGCAAGGACCGCACCGGCTGGGTGTCGGCCCTGCTGCAGCTACTGGTGGGGGTGCGTGAGGAGGATGTCGTCGCCGACTACCTGCTCACCCGCGAGATGTCCGCCGACTTCGTCTCGGCGATCCGGGCCTACGTGCAGTCCGAGATGCCGGAGCAGCTCGAGGCGGTCGAGGTCCTCATCGGCGTGGAGGAGGCCAACCTGCGCCGCTCGCTGGACGCCCTGGACCGCGAGTTCGGTGACGCCAGGCGCTATCTGGTGGAGGGCGCGGGCGTGGACGTCGAGGTCGTCGACGAGCTGACGGCCCGGCTCCGGTCCCGCTGAGGCTCAGGTCAGGATGAGCAGTGCGCCGAGGACGCCGCCGAAGCCGACGGACTGCAGCACCACGGCGACGGTGCGTCCCACCTCCGTACGGGCGCCGGCGTGGACACGCGGCCCGGCCAGGGTGACGGCGAAGATCATCACCACGGCGGCGACGCCGGCCAGCGTGTCCGCCAGCCGCTCGGCCACCCCGTAGACGGCCGCGAGGCCCAGGAACCCGCCGACGAGCGCGGCGGCGATGGTCGTCAGCGGCGCGGGGAACACCGTGGCATGGCCGCTCCCGTTAGCGCTGTCGCCGGCACTGCCGCTCTCGTCGCCGGCGCCGGCTACGCTGGAACTGGCGCCGGCGAGCTCGTCGTCCGGGCGCGCGAGCTCCGCCCGGCGCTCGTCCGGTGATGCCTCGCGGTCCCGGATCATCAGACGTTCGCTCATGTCCTCGACCGTACGCACCGGCGACCGCAGCGAGCTGCCGTCCTCGCGTGTGACCGCCAGGCGACCCCATCGCTGCTGGTACGGGGCGTTTCCGCGCGCGGAGAGGTCTGTCACATCGGTGTCACTCCCGCCTCTCTGGCCCCGCTGGGCGCCGCCTGTCTCCGACCCACCACCGGCGTGAGGCTGGGCGTAGGATGCCCGGGGATCCGATGGGGCTCGGGTCCGGATCGTGTGTGACTGCCTGGGGGGGTTGACGTGGGCGCTGCCGGTGTCATCGGTGGGTGGTTCGAACCGTCCGACGAGGTCGGACGGGCGTGGGACGAGGCCGAGGCGATCCTTCGCGCCTGCGATGACCTGAATGCGGTGATGGCCGCCATCCACGACGCCGACTCTCCGGTCGAGGCACGCCGTGCCCTCAAGCGCGACTTCGGCTTCACGGGACGCCAGGCCGTGCTGTTGCTCACGCTGCCGGTGCTGTCGTTCACCCGCTCGGAACGTGAGCGGCTGGCCGGCGGTCGCCGCGCCCGGTTGGAGCTCCTGGCGGACGTCACCGGCGTGCTGCCCGCGGTCTCCGCGGACGGCGGTGTCCCGGAGTCGGCGCCCGCCGCCTCGGAACCCGCCGCCGCGGAGCTCGCCCACGCGGAATCCGCTCATGCAGCACCGCCTCCCGCAGAATGGGACCCCGCTGCTGCTGCCCCCGCAGGGCCCGGCGACGAGTGGAACGCCGAGTTCGACGGCGCGCTCGCCCGGATCAGTGGTGCGATGGCCGCGTCGTGGGGCGACGCCGCCCCGGATCCGGCTCCCGCGGACGATCCCGCCGCGCCCCGCGAACCGGCGCCCACCGCTACCGCCCCGGCGGGGCCCTCCCGACCAGGGCGGCGGTCGGCGGCCGTCGAGCAGGAGGCGTCGGCGGTCCTGGACGAGCAGATCGGCGAGCTGTGCGACGCGCTCGCGGAGCTCCTCCGGGTGCCCGCTCCGGCGCCGACGGTGGTGGCGGTGGACGACCCGCGCAGCTCGGAAAGTCCGAGTGGGGTCTTACTGGACGGGTCCGGCGTGGATGACGAGACCGGCATCCGCACCCTGCTGTGGCATCTGCGGCGCACGGGGCTGGATTCGGTGGAGGGCCTACTGCCGTTCGCGGAGCCGCTGACCACCGAGCGCGGCTTCGACGCGCAGGCGGCGCGGTACGAGGACGCGATGGGTGCGGGCGTCCTCGGGTTCGAGCCGGGAGGCGACGCGACCTGGGCCGGGCGGTTGTGGCCGATCGCCGAGCGGAGCGGGTTCGGCTACGCGGTGTCGTACCGGGGCGGCCCCGACGCCGGCTCGGTGTGGGCGTACGGCGGCGGGGAGCCGCTGCACCGGCTGTGGGATTCCGTCGTGGACCTGCTGGTGGAGCTGTACCAGGCGTTCACGGCGGGAGCGCCGTGCGACTCCGCGCTGGCGGCGGTCGCCGGCGGAAGGGTGGTGTGGAGCAACCTCGGCTGAGGCCCTGCCGCACGGCCGCCTCAGGCGGGGCGCCGCACGACTCAGCCGAGGTCGCGCGCCACGACCGTCGGACGGGCTCCTCGGCAGAAGACCAGCTCGATCCGCGAGACGATCCTGCTGGTGGGGCCACCGAGGAGGTCGGCGTACGCGCACAACTGCAGCAGGTACTCGTCGACGGTGTCGGTGGTGACGGCGACGTCGGTCTTGTAGTCGATGATCGACAGCGATCCGTCGTCCTCCTGCACCACGAGGTCGACGACACCGTCCACCGCCGCCTGCGTCCCGTCCGCCGTGGTCAGGGTTCCGGCGGCGGGCAACTCGGCCCAGTGCGTCCTGCTCGCCGCTCGCCTGACGGGCTCGGAGGTCAGCGCGGTGCGCGCGACCGAGACCATCTCGGCGACCGCCTCGGGATTGCGGCTGCCCTGCAGGCCACCGCCCAGTCCGAGGGCGACCAGCTGGTCGGCCGCCCACCGATCCCAGTCCGCCATCGCGGAGTCCGGGTCGGCAGCCGGTCCGAGCAGGCGACTGAGATCGGTGTGCTCCGCCAGGTGGTGCACGGCGGTGCCGACGTCGGGCCCGGAGGCGACCGGTGTGTACCTCGGCCTGGGCGGCAGCTCCTCCGGCCGGGCCGGGGCCGGTGCGAACCTCTCCCGCAGCGCGGCGGCCAGCTGCTGGGGGAGGGACGGCTGGCGCTCGACGTCCTCGTCTCCTGGTGCGGCGTCCACCGCGTCGGGGTGCACGATCCGCGTCGCCGACCAGCCCGCACGCTCGGCGGACCGGGCCGCGATCTCGCGGGTGCGCTCGGTCCACCCGGCCTCGTCGGGCACGTCGACCTCCGGCGCGGCCGCCGCCTCGAGCAGGTTCTCGCCGTACTCCACCAGCGCGGGCGCGTCGGGCACCTCGACGATCGACCCGAGCAGCGATCCCCACAGCTTCTTGGGGGTCTTCTTCTGGGTCAGCACGTACCCGTGCCCCGAGACCGCCAGCCGGCTCTCGGCGCGGGTGGTGGCCACGTAGAGCAGACGGATCCGCTCGGCCAGCGAGTGCTCGGCCTCGCGCGCGGCGGCGCGGCGGAAGGCCGGATCGCGGACGATCGTCGAGAACGACGCCGCGGGTCGCGGCGGCTCGTCCTGTGTCCAGAGGAGGCGGGACCGGTCATCGGGCCACTTACGGCTCATGCCGGCGAGCACGACCATCGGGTACTCGAGACCCTTGGACGCGTGGATGGTGGTGATGCGCACCGCGTCGACGCCGATCTCGGGGATCGCGGCCTCGGGCACGCGGGCGTCCTCGGCGGTCAGGGCCATCGCCCAGTCGGCGTACTCCCGCAGGTCGGCGCGGGCGGGATCGGCTGCGGACTCCTCCCACTGCCACGCGTGCTCGATCACGAACCGGATCCGCCGCCACAGGTCGCGCCGCCTGGGGGACTCGGCGACGGACTCGAAGACCATCCGGTCGTGGACGAGCCTCTCGAGGAGTTCGCCCGGCCGCCTGGTGGACCGGCCGAGGGCCGAGAGGTACCGCATGCCCTCGGCGACCGGCGAGGCCGCGAGGTCATCAGGGGCGGGCGCGGTGAGTGTCCAGCCGCCGCCACCGGCGCGCCAGCGCAACAGGTCGTCGTCACCGCATCCGAACAGGGGTGAGCGCAGCGCGCCCACGAGTGACGCCTCGTCGGCGGAGTTCGCCACGGCGCGGACGGCCAGCAGGAGGTCGCGGATCTCCGGCGTCCCGTAGACGATCGAGGACGCCTCGGTCCGGAAGTCGATCCCGGCGTGATCGAGGCAGGTCTCGAGCATGGGCAGCGATCCGCGCGAGGGCAGGAGGATCGCGATGTCACCGAGGCGAAGGGGGGTCTGCTCACCGTTCTTCGACTCATGGGTCCATCCTTCGCGGATGGCGGTGACGATCACGCGGGCCACGTCCGCGGCCTCGATCCAGTGACGGGTGTGGTCGTCACTCGCCTCCGGCGGGCAGTGCGGGGGGACGTCCTCGGTGCGGAAGACGAACGGACGCGGCCCGTGGGCCGGGTCGTACTCGGGGCGGCCGGGCGCGGGCTCCAGAGGGCGGTACTCGGGTTGGACGCCGTCTGTCGCGGTGAGGACCTCGGAGAACACGTCGTTGACCCAGTCGAGCACGGCGCGCGAGCAGCGGAAGTTGGTGCTCAGCCTCTCCACCTCGACCCCGCTCGTGGCACCGCCGTCCCCTCCCCGGGCGCGCAGGTACGTCGCGATGTCCGCTCGTCGGAAGCGGTAGATGGACTGCTTGGGATCGCCGACGGTGAACAGGCGCCCGGGCTCCGTCCCCGATCCTCCCGGCCCGGAGGTGAGCAGCTCGGCCAGGTCCAACTGGATGGGGTCGGTGTCCTGGAACTCGTCGATGAGGATCCGCTGGTAGCGCTCCCGCACCCGCTCGCGGACGGCGTCGTTCCGGAGCAGGTCGCGGGCCAGTACCAGCTGATCGTGGAACTGGAGCGTCCCGTGGCGGCGCCGCTCGTCGGCATGCCGGCGGACGACGGGGATCAGCGCGTCCAGGACGAGGGCGATACGTGGACGCCAGTGCGCGGCGAGGACCTCACCGCACAGCTCCGGTAGCTTCTTGATCTCCTCCTTGATGGAGTCGAGCACGTCCTTCCCGCCCCAGCTGGCGCCCTTGCCGCCGCGCCCGACTCCCACCGGCTTCGCGAGGAGCTCGACCCAGGTGGGGGACGCGGCCGGATCGGTGGTCGCGGCCTCGAGACTCTCCAGCCACGCCTGGTGCTTGCCGAGGGTCTCGTAGAACAGGTCCGTCTCGTCCCGGCACGAGTCCCGCCACCCCACGATCGAGCCGATGGCGGCGACGACCTCCGACAGGTCCGGTGACGCGGACAGCTCGGAGGGGCCCGCATAGAGCGGTTCCGTGGGGAGGCGGTCCCAGTCGCGGTGCAGGGCCACGACGACCTCGCGGAAGGCCAGGGGGCCGACGCCGGCGTCGAGCATGTCGTCGACGGCCCGCGCCAGGTTGCCCGACCGCTCCGCCGTCGGACCGTTGCCGAACAGGACGGTGGCGCACTCCTGCCACAGCGCCTCCACGGCCGCGGCCTCGGCGGTGTCCTGTTGGGCGGTCACCCGCGGCGGGATCCCGGCCTCGAGCGGGTTCTCGGACAGCAGGCGCAGCGCGAAGGAGTGCAGTGTCCCGATCGCGGCCGTGTCGAGCCCGGCCAGGGCCTCGTCCGCGCGGGCGTCACCCTCCGCGCGCCGCTCCACCAGGTGCACGCGCAGCCGGTCGCGCAGCTCGGCGGCCGCCTTTTCGGTGAACGTGATGGCGGCGATCCGGTCGATCGGCACCGCGTCGTCCAGCAGGAGGGTGCTGAGACGGCGGACGAGGGCGTACGTCTTGCCGGTCCCGGCTCCCGCCTCGACGAACAGGGTGGCGGCAGTGTCGGTCTCGACGCGGTCGCGGGCGGCCTGGTCGGGGAGCTGGCTCATGAGGACGTCTCCGATTCGGATTCGGTGGTCACCGCGGCGATCAGGCCCGCGAATGCGCGATGGGACGACACCGGTTCGGTGAGTGACAGCTTCTCCCATGCGCGGTCCAGCTCGTCGCCGCCGAGCAGGTTCGCCAGATCGCGCGAGGAGCCCCGGCCGCCCTTGAGCGGGAACCACCCGCGCTGGAGGGCGTCGATGAGGTGACCGACGTCCGCGCGGACGCGGTCCATGACGTCCTCGGTGATGTCGAGCGAGATCTGCTCGAACTCCCCCCGCTCGGTGCAGTACCAGTACCGGGCCCCGCTCACCGGTGCCCGCCCGGCGGACTGTGCGGCCGCGGCGTAGAGCGGCAGCTGGAAGCGGGTGCCGCGGAGGGTGGGATCGTCCGCGGTCGGGCGGGCCTCCGCCTCGGGAGGCTTACCCGTCTTGTAGTCGGTGACGCGCTGCGTCCCAGCGCGTATGTCGAGTCGGTCGATCGACCCGGCCAGGAGCACGGTCGCCGTGCCGGTGGATGTGGACACCTCGAACGGGATCTCGACGACCGAGCCGTCGCCGTCCGACCGCCCGAACCCGAGTTCCGTCGCGGCCGGCCGCCAGCCGGACTCGAAGTCGGCGTTGTCCTCGGCGAACCACCGGTCGAGCTCGGCGGCGAGCATCATCTCGCGTCGGCGCCACAGCGAGGCGACCAGGCCGGGGGAGGCGGCGATCGCGGCCTCGCACTCCCGCCGCAGGGCCGCCATGAGCAGGTCCCGGTCCGGCCCGGAACCGCTCTCGATCCGGGCGGAGACGTACCGCTGGAGGATCGCGTGGACCAGGTCACCGTAGTCGCGCAGGTCCATCTCGATGTCCGCCGCCGGATCGTCGAGCGTGCGCACCCGCAGGACGGTGGAGAGGAAGAACAGGTAGGGGCTCTGGGCCCAGTCCTCGAGCCGGGTGGGGGAGAGGGGCTGTTCGAGGACGGTGAGCAGGTCGGCGGCCGACGACACGTCGCCCGTGAACCGGGTGAACCGGCCCTGTCGGCGGTCGCGGCGCATCTCGTGGGCGGCCGCGAGCAGCGCGGGGGCGTCGGGGCGCGTGCGCCACCCGCCGGCGGCGAGGTCCCGGATCCGCAGTTCCGTCCGGGTGGCCGGATCGGTCCCCAGGGCCGCGGGCGGAGCCAGGACCCCGTCGACGAACGAGGACACGCCGATCACGGCGGGACACCCGGCCACGTCCTCCTGCCAGCGGGTGGCGTGGACGGGCGAGCCGACGAGCCGGGAGAGCGTGGGGAGCAGCCAGCGGGACGGGATCCGGTCCCCACCGCCGCGCATCGAACCGCGGGGGAACGAGCACAGCCGGCGCTCGGAGCCGGCGGCCAGCGCGAGCTGGAGGACGCGGTAACGCTCGTCGAGCACCTCCGCCGACGGGGGTTCGACGGATCCCTCCGGCAGCAGCGGGTCGGGCGCGTGGAGGACGGGCAGCAGCCCCTCGGCCATCCCCACCACGCAGACCGTGTCCAGGTCGCGGCCCACGGCGTCGTCGATCGGCCCGAGGGCCACGCCCGCGCCCTCCTCGCCGACCCGGTCGCCCACCGGATCGAGACGGGCGGTGACGGCGCCCGCCACGCGGTCCCGGGTGATGGCGGGCGCGATGGCGTCGAGGTCGGCCAGGGCGCCGACCACCGCGAGGACCGCAGCGCGGTCCGGGCCCTGCCGGAAGGCCGCCGTGACCAGGCCGCGCACCGCGTCGGCGGCCTCCGTCCAGGTCCGGGCGGCGTCGACCGCGGCCAGCCCGGACCGGATGAGGCGGATCAACCGCAGCAGGGCCGCCGCGGCCGCGCGGTCCGACTCGCCCAGCACCCCCGACTCGCCCGACGCCTCCGGCTCGGTGCGCAGGTGCTCGTCCAGCCGGTCCCAGTCGCCGCCGCCGATCACCGGGAAACGGGTGCGGGTGAGGGTCTCGAGGCGCCGGGACGAGACGGCGGCCCCCGCGTCGTCGAGGGGGGTGACCGAGCCCTCGGCGATGATCGACAGCAGCTCCGCCCGCGGCATCACCGACGTGTCCAGGCGCAGCAGGCGCACCAGCGACCGGCCGGCGGGGGAGCGACCCAACGTCGAGTCGGAGGGCCCGTACACGGCGATCCCCGCCTCGGCGAACGCCCGGTGGAGCAGGCGCAGGTAGGGGTCCGGGGACGGGTAGTAGACGCCGATCCGGTGGCCGGGGACCCCCTCGGCCAGGCGGGAGCGGACGAAGCGGACCACCGCCCGCACCTCGTCGTCCGAGTCCGACGCGTGCAGGACGTGGGTCCCGGTGACCGCCTCCGCGGACGCGGGCTCCGCCGCGGAGGCCAGATGGTCCGACCCGGTGCCGGCGACGGGCGTCACGCCGCGTTCGGCGAGCGCGACCCGCAGCCTCCGCTCGGCGTGCGTGCCCCGCAGCGGCGCGGCGAGCACGACCCGGCCCAGGTCGTCCAACCGCGCCAGCGCGGTGGTCACCGCCTCGTACTGCGTGTAGTAGGCGCCGCCCGTCATCTCGTGCGCCTCGCCGGCGAGGCGGAGCACCTCGGAGTGCAGCGGCGTGTCGGCGGTGACCGACCCGGGCTCGACGGTCCCCAGGCGCAGGCACGCTCGGGCCACCGCCTGCCCGGTGACGGGCTCGGCGGCCACGGCGGCCAGGCGGCCCGGATCCGCGTCGAGCGCCTTGTCCACCGCGGCGGCCAGGAGCGGGAACGGCACCGCGGCCCGCGGGGCGAGCACCGGGGCGGACAGCTCGTCGACGACCTGGGCGGCGGTCCGGACCGCCACGTTGACGGCGCCGCCGGACAGGGCCAATGCGCGGACCAGGTCCCGGGCGGCCCCGAACGACGGCACGATCACGGTGATCCGGCCGAGCGGATCGGCCGCCCGGAGGCGGCGGACCTCGGCGACGAGGGCGGAGGGATGAGCCTGGGATCCGGTCACACCGCCATGGTGCACCACGGGTCCGACACCGCCGCTCACCCGAGTTCGACCGCCCGGGCCGCGGCCCGACCCCACCGTGCCGCGTCGACGGGGACCGACGGGTGGTCCTGGCGGTGCGCGATCACCGCCTCGACCACGCGGAACGGCAGGTCCAGGGCCGGATCGTCGGCGTCGAGGTCGGGGCGGCACAGGGCGACGAGCTCGCGGTAGATCTCCCGGAGTGCCGAGCGCGCGTCCCGGAACTCCGCGAACTCGTCGCCCGCGACCTCGGGCAGCACGTAGAGCATCCCGACGTTCCACCGCGAGGCGAGGAGGCCCTCGACGTCGAGGGTCGCCAGCGTCAGCAGGGTCTCGCGCGGATCCCCGCCCCCGGCGCGGAGCCGGCGGGCGTGCTCGAGCGCCGGGGCCACCGTCGCGTCGAGCAGCGCACAGAGGATCGCGGCCTTGGTGGGGAAGTGTGTGTAGAGGGACGCCTGACGGAGTCCGACGGCGTCCGCGATGGCCCGGGTGGAGGTGGCCGTGTACCCGCGGGTGGTGAACAGCTCCGCCGCGGCGTCGAGGATCTCGTCGGCCGGGGTGGCCCCTGGGCGCCGCCGGTCCACGAGGCGCGGTCGGCCGGGCGAGTACATCAGGGAGTCCTCCGGGTCGGGGTCCGGTCCATCGTGACACTGCCGTCGATCGTCACACGGAGGAACTCGAACCGGTGCGCCGTGGGATCGACGGAGCGGCGGGGCGGGGTGGGCATGGAGGACACGGCGGCCTGCACCCACATCTCGCGCGTGGTCCGGGCGAAGTCCAGGTCGAGGCCGTGAGCGCGCGCGGCGAGCGTCGCGGCCACTGCGGCCGCGCGGCCGTTGCCCTCGCGGAACGGGTGCACGTGGTTGAACCGCGCGTACCAGTCGGCCAGCGCCAGGGCGACGACCGTCCGGCGGGACGCGGCCGCCGGCGCGGAGGCCAGCGCGTCGGCGACGATCCGCGAGGGCCGCTCGAGGGGCGCGACGAGGGCCGGGACGCGGGACGCGGGCGCGAACACGGATCCCTGCCTGCTGAGGTCGACGATGCGTGGCCGTCCGGCCCAGGCGTAGACGTCCCCGAACAGCGCGGCGTGGACGTCGGACACCGTCTCCGGGGCGGGCCCGGGGGCGCGCAGGAGTCGGGCCCCGGCGGCGACGACGAGCAGGGCCTCCGCCCGCGCGAGAGCCCCGGCCGAGGTGATCCCGAGGGAGTTCTCCAACACCCGCGTCCCCCGGTAGAGGTAGGGGGCGCGACGGGCCAGGACCCGCGGCCCGGGTCGCCGGCGGGCCTCCGCGGGTATCGCCTCCAGGACGCGGAGGCGGATCAGGCGACCGGAGACGCCCCGGTCGACGAGTCCGAGCACCTCGTCGTCGTCGTCCCCGGGGCCCCATCCCTCGAGCGCGGATACCGCGAGCATCGCCGCGGTGGCCGGGTGGCGCGTCATCCCGGCTGCCGGAACTGGCCGGTCGACCGCAGGTAGTCGAGGGTGCGCTGTGCGCCGGCGATTTCGCGCGCGGCGGCCCGGAGCCCGGCGCGCTCGGCGGAGGTGAGGCCGGACAGCGGCACCCGGTCGGTCCCGGGGCCGTCGGCGTCGGCGCGGAGCCGGACCTCCCACCGGAGTCCGGCGGCGACGCGGGCGGCCTCGCGCAGGGACTCCCACCGGTCCGCGGGGAGGACGTCGGGATCGGCGGCCAGGTCGAGACGCGCGTCGGTGGCGGTGGCGGTGACCCCCGCACGCAGCGCGGCCCACCGCGCGAGCTTGACGACCGGGGTGAGGACGGTCGCCTTGAGGTCCACCACGGGGTCGGCGCGGGTCGGCACCCGGAGCCGGGACGGTACCGAGGCCCGGGTCGCCAGGGCGTCCGCGAGGACGTCGGCGAGCACCGTGGGGTGCGCGCGCACGGCGCCGACGGCCAGCCGGGGGAGGAGCTCCGGGTCGTCGTGGCCGGCGGTCAGGGGGCGGGCGTCGGTGAGCAGGCCCAGGTGGACCACCCCGAGGTCCCGGGCGGGGTCGGCGGCCCAGCCGTCGGCGGCGCCGGACCACCCGGCGGCCGTGCGGACCAGGCGGGGGTCGGCGGCCGACGCCGCGGAGGTCTCGGCGAACCACGGCGCGCCCGACAGGTCGGTGGCGGCCACCGCGCGGCGTACGGCGCGGGTGTCGGGGCCGACGACGACGGCGAGGGATTCCAGATCGCTCCCGGGAACGGCCTCCGAGCGACCCACCGATCCGGTCACCCACACCGCGGTCGCCACGGCCGGATCGACACGGGCGGCCAGCTCGCGCCGCAGCCCGTCGGACCACACGCGTGGGCGGTCGGCCTTCGGTGGGCGGGCGGCTGTCATGAGCACATTCGACCACGTCAGCGGCCCCGCGGGCGGGGCGGGGGCGGCGTGAGGGCCTGTTAATGGGGACGAAACATCGCGCAACCCGGGTGTCATGCGTTGCGGGAAAACTATCGATTGACAGGAATCAGCGCCGACCCCCGCCCCGAGAGGAGATCCGCCACATGAGCGATCCGACCGGACTCGCCGCCCCGGCTCCGCAGCGCCGGGGTGACCATGACGACCTCGCGGACTTCGGTTACGAACAGCAGCTCCACCGCAGTCTCGGAACGTTCGCCTCGTTCGCGGCCGGGTTCTCGTTCGTCTCCATCCTCACCACCATCTTCCAGCTGTTCGGCCTGGGGTTCGGCTTCGGCGGCCCGGCGTTCTTCTGGACGTGGCCGATCGTGTTCGCCGGCCAGTTCCTGGTGGCCCTGTGCTTTGCCGAGCTCGCCGCCCGCTACCCGATCTCGGGCGCGATCTACCAGTGGTCGCGCCGGATGGGCGGGGAGATCGTGGGCTGGTTCGGCGGCTGGTTCATGATCCTCGCCCAGATCGTCACCGCCTCCGCCGCGGCGATCGCCCTGCAGGTCGTGCTGCCGAGCATCTGGTCCGGCTTCCAGATCATCGGAGACGACCCCGCCCTCACCTCGCCCTCGGGGGCCGCCAACGCCGTGCTGCTGGGGTCGGCGCTGCTGGTGATCACCACGGTGATCAACCTCGTCGGCGTCAGGTGGATGTCCTACGTCAACAGCATCGGCGTGACGTGCGAGATCGTCGGCGTCGCCGCCGTCGTCCTGGCCCTTCTCACCCACGCCGTCCGCGGACCGCAGGTCGTCTTCGACACCGCGGGGCTGGCGGGGCAGCCCGGATACATCTGGTCGTGGATCATCTCCGGGCTGATGGCGGCCTACGTCATGGTGGGCTTCGGCTCGGCCGGCGAGCTCGCGGAGGAAACCGTCAACCCGCGCCGCATCGCGCCCCGGACCATCCGCATGGCGCTCACCGCCTCGGCGATCGGCGGCGGGCTCATGATCCTCGGCGCCCTGATGGCCGCGCCCAGCCTCACCGACGGGCGTCTGGCCACCGAGGGACTGCCGTACGTGCTCAACTCGGTCCTCGGGAACTTCTGGGGCAAGGTCCTGCTGGCCGACGTCGTGGTGGCGATCCTCATCTGCACCCTCGCCATCCAGACCGCGTCGTCCCGGCTCATGTTCTCCATGGCCCGCGACGGCAGGCTGCCGTTCTCGCCGACCCTCTCGCGCGTCCATCCGCGCACCGGGGCCCCGGTCGTGCCGTCCGTGCTGATCGGCCTGGCCTGCATGGCCATCCTGCTGGTCAACGTGGGCAACTCCGCGATCTTCGCCACCCTGTCCTCGGTCTGCATCATCCTCATCTACCTCGCATACCTCTGCGTGACGGCACCGCTGCTGCTGCGCCGCCTGCAGGGCTGGCCCGCGGGGCCGCAGCCCACCGACGCCGAGGGCCGGCCCGTGTTCTCGCTCGGCCGCTGGGGGATCCCCGTGAACGTGCTGGCCGTGGCCTACGGGCTGCTCATGACCGTCAACCTCGCGTGGCCGCGCGCCGAGATCTTCGACCCCTCCGGCGAGACGCCCTGGCTGCGCTGGGCCGGAGTGGCGACCGTCGTGGCCGTCGTGGCCGTCGGCGTCCTGTGCTTCCCCCGCGGCAAGACCCACCCCAACCCCGTCCGGATCGGAGAGTGACCTTTTCATGACCAGTACTGACACCACCGCCACTACCACCGCCACCACCACCGCCGCGCGCGAGCACGCCCGCGCCCAGGCCGGCGAGATCACCGACTCGATGCCCGTCGTCCCCGCGACCGACTGGCCGCACCCCCCGGCGGACGTGCCGGCGGACCGCCTCACCTGGGCGGAGTCGATCCCGGGAGGCCGCTACACCGCGGTCGTCCTCGCCCGCGGGACCCGGATCCGCCTCACCGACAGGGACGGCACGGCGTGCGCCCCGCTCATGATGTGGCGGGCGGACGCGCCCTGGGAGCGGCTCAACACCGCCGACACCGTCAAGGTGCCGTGGCAGGCCTACCTCGGGACCGGCCACCCTCTCCTGTCGGACCAGGGCCGGGTGCTCGCGACGATCGTCGCGGACGGCTCCGGCCACCACGATGCGCTGTGCGGGGCCTCGACCCTCGCCGGGAACACCGCCCGCTACGGGGCCGGCTCACCGGAGTCCGACTCGCCGGCCGGGCGCGAACTCCTGCTGCTGGCCGGGCTCAAGCACGGTCTCGCCGAGCGCGACCTGCCCCATCCGGTGTCGTTCTTCCACGGCGTCCGGGTCGCCGGCGACGGCACGCTCGTCTCCACCGGGAACGCCGGCCCGGGCGCGGCGGTCGACCTCGTCGTCCACCTGCCGGTCGTGCTGGCCGTGGCGGTGGCCGACCACCCGCTCGATCCGTCCCCGGACTACCACGCCGGAACGGTGGAGCTCCTGGCCTGGAGCGCCCCGGAAGACCTCGACGCCCTGGTCGCCGACACCTTCCCCGGCGTCGATCAGGACCAGGAGTACCGGCGCGCCCTGGCCAACTCCGAGGCCGCCCACCGCGCCGCCAACCCGACCAGCGCGGCCGCCCCGACCGGCGCCCTCGCCCCGACCTCCTGAGGAGAACCGCCATGACACAGACAGTGATCGCCGACGAGACCGTGCCCGCCCGGGCGGCCTGGTCCCGCGTCCTGCGCGCGGGCCAGACACTGACCATCGTCGACCTCGAGGGCAACCAGGCCGTCGACACCCTCTTCTACGACGCGCACGACACCACCCGCCGATACAGCGCCCCGGCGACCGTCGCGGCCCAGGGCTCGATCTTCCTCACCACCGGCAGCGTCCTGCGCGACGACGCCGGCGAGCCGCTGGTGACGATCACGGCCGACGAGGTGGGCAACCACGACACCCTCGGCGGCGCCTGCTCGCAGGAGTCCAACACCCTGCGCTACGGCCACCACACCCGCCACCAGCACGCCTGCGTGGAGAACTTCCTGCGCGAGGGCGCCCGGCACGGTCTCGGCAAGCGGGACCTGGTCCCCAACGTCAACTTCTTCATGAATGTGCCCGTCGACGCCGACGGCACCCTCGGGATCGTCGACGGCCGGTCAGCGCCCGGCAAGAACCTGGCGCTGCGCGCCGACCGCAACGTGATCGTGCTGGTGTCCAACTGCCCGCAGATCAACAACCCGTGCAACGGCTTCGACCCGACGCCCGTCCGAATGATCGTCACCGCCTGATCCCCGCCGCCTGATCCCCACGGCCTGATCGCGCCGGCCTGAGCCGCCGCCCACGCCACCCGTCACCACAGGAGCACCCCATGACCAGCCTCGAGATCCTCGCCCCCGGCCTCATCACCACCGTCCAGGACTGGCCCGGCCGCGTCGGGTACTGGGGAGTGGGCGTCCCGCCCTCCGGCGCGATGGACGACCAGTCGCTGCGGCTGGCGAACATCGCCGTGGGCAATCCCGAGGGCGCCGCCGGCCTGGAGTGCACGCGCGGCGGACTGCGGATCCGGGCGGACGGCCCGGTCACCGTGTGCGTGGGCGGCGCGCACGTGCGGCCCACCGTCGCAGGGCGGCCGGTGGCCCAGTGGAAGCCGGTCCCCCTGGCGGCCGGCGACGAGCTCGACATCCCGGTGATCAGCGGACCGGGGATGCGCGTCTACGTGGCCGTGCGCGGCGGGATCGACGTCGAGCAGTACCTCGGGTCGTCGTCGACCTTCACCCTGGGGCGGTTCGGCGGGCACGAGGGCCGCGCCCTCACCGCGGGGGACACGCTCGCCCTCGGCGAGCCCGGGCCCGCGACGCCCCGCCGGATCTGCGCTGAGGAGATCCCCGCCATCGGTCACCACTGGCACATCGCGGTCGCCGAGGGGCCCCACGGCGCACCCGAGTTCCTCACCCGGTCCGGGATGGACGAGCTGTACGCGGCCACCTACGCCGTGCACTTCAACTCGGACCGCACCGGCGTCCGGCTCGAGGGCCCGCGCCCGAAGTGGGCCCGCCCCGACGGCGGCGAGGCCGGGCTGCATCCGTCGAACCTGCACGACAACGCCTACTCGGTGGGCGCGCTGGACTTCACCGGCGACACCCCGATCCTGCTCGGCCCGGACGGGCCGAGTCTCGGCGGCTTCGTCTGCCCGGTCACGGTGGTGAGCAGCGACCGGTGGAAGCTCGGGCAACTGGCGCCGGGCGACACCGTGCGGTTCGTGCGGGTCCGGGTGGACGCCGTGCCCGACCGGGTGGGCGCCGGGGGCTCGCGGAGCGCGGGTCGTCCGTACGTCCTCGGTGACGGCGGGGACCGCGACGACGGCGTGCTGGGCCGCGGGCACACCGCGGACGGGCTCACCGAGGTCACCTACCGCCGAGGCGGGGACGACAACGTCCTGGTCGAGTACGGGCGGATGGAACTCGACCTGGAGCTGCGGGCCCGCGCCCACGCCCTCTACCTGCACCTGCTGGCGAACCCCGTCCCCGGCCAGCAGGACCTCACCCCGGGCATCCGGTCGCTGCAGGTCAAGATCACCCCCGGGCGCAGCACCGTGTCGTCGACCCTGGCCGCCCTCCGCGAGGCCGAGGCCGCCCTGCCCGCCGCCGAGTCGCTGGTCGTGCCGAGCCGCCGGGTCCGACTTCCCCTGAGCTGGGACGACCCCGCCACCCGGGAGGCCATCGAGCGCTACATGTACGGAGTCCGCGACGACGCCCCGTGGTGCCCGTGGAACATCGAGTTCATCCGCCGGATGAACGGGCTGGAGACCGCCGACGACGTCTACCGCACCGTCTTCGACGCCGAGTACATGGTCCTGGGACTGGGGGACGTCTACCTGGGCGCGCCCGTCGCCACGCCGCTGGACCCGCGTCACCGCCTGGTGACGACCAAGTACAACCCCGCCCGGACGTGGACCGCCGAGAACTCCGTGGGCATCGGCGGCGCGTACCTGTGCATCTACGGCATGGAGGGACCCGGCGGCTACCAGTTCGTGGGCCGCACCACCCAGGTGTGGAACCACCGGCACCCGGAGCCGGCACCGGGCTTCGACGCCGAGCACCCGTGGCTACTGCGGCATTTCGACCGCATCTCCTGGTACCCCGTGACCTCCGAGGAGCTGGCCGACATGCGGGCCGATACCGCCGCCGGGCGCGGGCGCGTCGACATCACCGACGGCACGTTCTCCCTGGCCGAGCACAACGCCTTCTGCGAGCGCGAGGCCGACTCCATCGCCTCCGCCCGGCGCCGAATGGAGCACGCCCGCGCCGAGGAGTTCGCGCGCTGGGCCGCCAGCGGGGAGCTCAGCGCATGAGCGCCGCGACGGGAGCCGGACTCCGGGAGACGGCCGCGGAGCGGGTCGACGCCGTGCTGGCCCGGCTGGAGGATGCCGACCGGCCGGAGGTGTTCCTGCGGGTGCGCGACCGAGAGGCGATCATCGCCGACATGGCGGCCTCCCTCGCCGCCGGCGGGCCGCTCGCCGGGATGACGCTGGCGGTCAAGAACAACGTCGACGTCGCCGGGATCCCCACGACCGCCGCCTGCCCGGGGTTCGCCTACGTCCCCGAGCAGGACGCGGTGGCCGTCGCCCGCCTGCGCGCGGCCGGTGCGGTGGTGGTGGGGGTGACCAACCTCGACCAGTTCGCGACCGGGCTGGTCGGCACCCGCAGCCCCTACGGCGCCGTGCGGGCCGCGCACCGGCCGGACCACGTCTCGGGCGGGTCCAGCTCGGGATCCGCGGTGGCGGTCGCACTGGGCATCTGCGATCTGGCGATCGGCACCGACACCGCCGGGTCGGGGCGGATCCCCGCCGCGCTCAACGGCATCGTCGGGATCAAGCCCAGCCTCGGCGTGGTCTCCACCGACGGCGTCGTCCCGGCCTGCGCGAGCTACGACTGCGTCACGATCTTCGCCCGCGACGTGCGCACGGCCACCCGTGCGACCGCCGCGATGGCGGGCGGCGACGGCACCCGGAGCTGGCCCGCGGACGCCCCGCTCGCCGCCGCGCCGGGGACGACGATCGCGGTCCCGCGCGAGCTGACCGCCATGGCCCCCGGCTGGGCCGAGGCGTTCGCCGCCGCCGTCGACGCGGCCCGCGACCGCGGGTTCCACGTGGTGGAGATCGATCTCGCGCCGTTCCTCGCCGCCGCACGGCTGCTCTACGACGGCGCGCTCGTCGCCGAGCGGTACGAGGCGGTCGGCGCCTTCCTCGACGGGGCCGACGGCGGGGCTGCCGGGGCCGACGGCGTGGCCGCCGATGCCGGCATCGATCCGACCGTCCGTAGCATCATCGCGCCCGCCCGCGACGTGCGGGCGGTGGACCTGCTACGGGACCGCCGGACCGTCGAGGCGCTGCGTCATCAGGCCCTGGCCGAGCTCGACCGCCTCGGCGCGTCGGCGCTGCTGGTGCCGACGGCGCCGTTCCATCCGACGATCGCGGAGGTGCAGGCCGACCCGGTCGCCCTCAACAGCCGGATGGGGACCTACACGAACTTCTGCAACCTCTTCGACCTCTGCGCGGTGGCCGTCCCGGCGGGAGAAGTGGACGAGGCGGACCGCGGCACGGCGACGTTCGGCGTCACGGTCGTGGGCAGGCCGTTCCACGACGGTGTGGTGGCCGACATCGCGGCGGCCCTCACGGCAGCCTTCGCCGGGGAGAACGAGGCCGCCACGGAGCAGCTCGAGGCGTGGCCCCTGCGCGCGGGCGCATCGACCGTGGACCTGGTGGTGTTCGGCGCCCACCGCCGGGGCGGCCCGCTCGAGCACCAGCTCACCGGACGCGGCGCGGTCTGGCGTGGCGTCGTGCGGTCCAGCGCCGACTACCGGATGTACCGGCTCGACACGGACCCGCCCAAGCCCGGCGTCCTTCGGCACGCCGAGGGCGCGGAACTGCTCGGCGAGAGGTGGACGATGTCCCCGGCGGCGCTCGGCGGGTTCCTCGACGAGCTGCCCAGACCCATGCAGCTCGGCCGGGTGACCCTCGCGGACGGCTCGGAGGCCGTCGGCTTCGCCTGCGAGCCCACCGCGGTGACCGCGGCCGCGGAGGACCTCACCGCGATCGGGGAGTGGCCGATCGGGTGACTCCCGGCGCGGTGATCGCCCTCGTCGCCGTGCTGACGGTCCTCGCGGTCGGCCTCCTCGGAGTGATCGCCTACTTCGCCCTCCGCCCGGGCGGGATCCCCGGCGGTAGACAGGACGTCGCGGCGGCGCGGTCCTCGTCGTCGTCCTCACCGTCGACCCGGGTACCACCTCCCAGGGGCCCCGTTTTCCCCTCGGGCCCCGGTTCCGCTAATGTTCCCTCTCGTGCGAAAAGCACGGCCCTGTGGCGCAGTTGGTTAGCGCGCCGCCCTGTCACGGCGGAGGTCGCGGGTTCGAGTCCCGTCAGGGTCGCATGAGAAAGCGGGCGCATCCGGTACACACCGGATGCGCCCGCTCTCGTCTGGCCGGGGCGCCCGAGGGCGCGGCGGCGCGGTGGCGCGGCGACTACTCCTTGTTCAGCTTGTCCTGAACGGTGCCGGCGGCCTTCTCGACCGTGTTCGGCAGCTCGGTGGTGCCGTAGAACCGCGCGTCCGGATGGGTCGGCGGCGGCATCGGCGGGCCCTCGAGCGGCTCGGGCGAGTACGAGAACTCGCCGTGCCCGTCCGGGGTCGGGCCCGAGGCCCACGAGCCCTCGGCCGCGGCGGCGCCGTCGGAGAAGTTGTACATCGTGTACGCGTGCTCCGCGGCCTCCTTCGACTTGGGGAAGTTCGACGGCACGGGCAGTTCCTCCAGGCCCTCGGCCTGCAGCTCGTTGACGGCGGCGAGCCACTGGTTCTGATGCATGGTGTCGCGGGCCAGCAGGAACGACAGGAGCTCACGGATGCCCGGGTCGTCGGTCATGTGGTAGAGCCGGGCGACCTGGACGCGGCCCTGGGACTCGGCGTTGACGTTGGACCACATGTCGGCGAGGAGGTTGCCGCTGGCGGTCACGTACGAGCCGGACCACGGGTTGCCCATGGAGTCGACGGGGCGCGCACCGGCGCCGGCGACGATGCCGTGCTGGACGTCGGTGCCGCCGATGACCGCGGCGACCGCCGGGTCGTTCTGGACGGCGGCCTCGGTGATGCCGAGCGGGGCGTCCTCGAGCAGCTGGGCGACCATCGTCGCGAGCATCTCGACGTGGCCGAACTCCTCGGCCGCGGTGCTGAAGAGCAGGTCACGGTACTTGCCCGGGATGTGGGCGTTCCACGCCTGGAAGCTGTACTGCATGGCGACGGTGATCTCGCCGTACTGGCCGCCGATCACCTCCTGCAGCTTGCGGGCGTACACGGCGTCGGGCTTCTCGGGCTTCGACTGGAATTGGAGCTTCTGTTTGTGGATGAACATGCGTCTCCTTCGGTCGTGCGCGGTGTCCGGGCGGCGTCGCGTACGACCGCTCCGGCGTGTGGTCGAGGTTAGGACGACCTACGCGGGGTTCAACCGCTCCCGTGAGGGTGACACTTTTTTGGACAACCGTCCATTTTTGAGGAGTGCTGGCCGTGGCGGGCGGAGTGCCGCGGACGGTGGGGCGAAGAAACTTGCGTTAACTCCGCGTCCGCGGGCCGAGACGCGCTGCGACCCGGTCTCGCGTGGTGGCGTAGGTGAGCAGGAAGTGCTCCAGCGCGACCTGCGCGTGGCGGGGCAGGAACGGCGCGACGGGCACGGTGGTGCGCTGCATGACGTGGCGACCGACGAGCACCCAGCAGGTGAGGTCGTCCTCCAGGTTGAGGCGCGCCACCTCGAGCGCGGCCTCGGAGCGCGAGCGCACGCCCCGCACGACCCACGCCCAGATGCGGGCGTACGGCTCGCCCCCGGCGAACGCGATGTGCACTGGGTGGCCGACGTGGCTGAGAACCAGTTGACCGCGGTCGTCGACCACGCAGGGGCCACCCGTCACCTGCTCGACGATCGCCTCGTACCGCTCGCGCGCCTCCAGGTGGCCGGTGACCTCGACGGCGACGTCGATCGGGTTCGGGTGGTCGGCGGGGTCGCGGCCGACGGGCACCGAGTCCGACCGGATGAGTCGCAGGGCGCCGGTGTAGCGGCCGACGGTCCCCTCGCACCGGAGGGTGAGCAGCTGGGGATGCGGCACGTGTAGCCGGTCGCGGCAGGCGTCGACCACGGCCCGGGCGACGGGCTCGGGCGCGCTGGGTGCGGTGTGCGCGAGCATCTCCTCGATGAGGGGGTGATCGCCCGTCCGGACGGTGACCCAGGCGACCGCGCCGCCCGGCGCGAGCTGGACGACGCATCGCCCCTGCTCCCCGGAGCGCGGGGTGGGCGCCCGGAACTCCATCGCGCCCACCGCGCCGGGCCTGCGGAGATGTCCGGTGAGGGTGTGTTCGAAGTCGTGCCAGGGATCCTCCGCGGATCGCAGGGAGGCGCTGCCCGGGCCGAGGCGTTGGTTCCGCATGGCGTCATCTCACCGGCGCGAGGGCGACCACGTCGTCCACGGCCCGCCGCAGCTCTCGGGTGGCCGCGCAGTCGCCGAGCCGTTCGGCCACCGCGTCTGCGATCGCGCCGTAGAACCACAGTTTCTCCTGCGGGCCGGCGTTGAACACGCCCCACATGTCGTCGCCCAGGCGGCCGTGCGCGGAGACCATCGACCGGAGGTTGTGGATCTTGTCGGCCGCGGAGATGAGCAGGCACTCCCGCGAGTCCTCGGCCAGGCGGGCGAGGTAACCCTCCTTGCGCTCGCGCCAGGGCGGGGTCTCCTCGCCCGCGGTCTTTTCCTCCGACACGCCGCGCACCAGCTCCGTGACCCGGTCGCCGAAATCGGCGATCATGTCCGCGGCCGAGTACACCGACGGCGGCACGTCCTCCAGCACGTCGTGCAGGAGCGCGGCCACCGCCACGTCCTCGTCGTCGGTGAAATCCGAGACGATCAGCGCCACCGCGACCGGGTGGGTGATGTAGGGCGTGGGATCGTCCTTGCGGGTCTGACCTGCGTGGCAGCGGGCGGCCACCGCGAGCGCGCGGTCCAGGGTGGGGGTCCAGGTGAGCGGCACGGTGCACTCCTCGAGGGGAGGGGTCCCGGCGTCGGGCGACGCCGCCGGGTGGTGGGGTGCACCGGACGTGGCCGGCGTCCCTTCCACACCCTGAGTAGACACCACGGCCACGGCACGAGGGAACCGTTCGGCGGGTCCGATCCGTCGTGACGGCCCGCGCCGGCGCCCTCCTAGAAGGTCTTGGCGTCGATCACGAACCGGTACCGGACGTCGGAGTCCACCACGCGGTCGTAGGCCTCGTTGATCTTGTCCGCCGAGATGAGCTCGATCTGTGCGGTGATCCCGTGCTCGGCGCAGAAGTCCAGCATCTCCTGCGTCTCGGGGATACCGCCGATCATCGAGCCGGTGAGGATCTTGCGGCCGCCGGTCACCGACCCCGCGCGCAGCGACATCGGCTCACTCGGGATGCCGATCTCCACCATGGCTCCGCGGGGCTTGAGCGTGGCGAGGTACCGGTCCAGGGGCAGGTTGGCGGAGACGGTGTTGAGGATGACGTCAAAGCTGCCGCGGAGCGCCCGGAGGTTCTCCTTGCCCTCGTCGCCGGCGGTCGCGTAGTGCTCCACGGCGCCGAACTTCAGCGAGTCGTCACGCTTGGATGTGGTCTGGGACAGGACGGTGACCTCGGCGCCCATGGCCACGGCGAGCTGCACGCCCACGTGTCCGAGCCCGCCCATGCCGATCACGGCGACCTTGGAGCCGGGCCCGACGTTCCACTGGCGGAGCGGCGAGTACATGGTGATGCCCGCGCACAGCAGCGGCGCGGCGGCGGCCGGGTCGAGCCCCTCGGGCACGGACACGACCATGCGCTCCTCCACCACGATGTGCGTGGAGTAACCGCCCTGCGTGACGTGGCCCTCCGGATGCCCTTCGGGCAGCGGGGAACCGTAGGTGGCGACGGAGCCGCGCTCACACTCCTGTTCCTGGCCGGCCTCGCACGAGGGGCACTCGTGGCAGGCCCCGACCAGGCAGCCGACGCCCACGCGGTCGCCGACCTTGTGGCGCGTCACGTCGGACCCGACCTCGCGGACGATGCCGATGATCTCGTGTCCCGGGGTCACCGGGTAGACGGTCCGCCCCCACTCCCCGCGAGCGAGATGGATGTCGGAGTGGCAGATGCCGGCGTAGTCGATCTCGATGAGCACGTCCTCGGCACCGGTCTCCCGGCGTCGGATCGTGGTCTTCTCCAGCGGCGCGTCCGGTGCGACGGCGGTCACGGCGGCGACGTCCATGTGGTCTCCCGTAGATCGAGGGTGGTGAGGTCGCCACAGTTGCGATCCGTCGGCGAACAGGTCGTCTGCCCAGATAGTGAGGGGGTGCACCGCGACCGAACTCCGGGGAACCGTTCGGCGCGCCCGGCGCGTCGTACTGGGTGACGGCCGCTATACGGGCTGGGACGTGACGGCGTGGGTATGACGACTCCTGGAACAACGGGTACGTCAAGGAGACGGTCATCCTCTGCGCTGTCGTGTGGGTGGTGCTGCTGTTCGGGATGACGTTCCTCGGCTGGCGCTGAGGCGAACTCCCGTCCGTCGATAACCACTGACGGCCGTCAGCCCATGTGTCTATGATCCAGATCACACTCACGTCCGTGAAGGAAAATCCACATGGCCGACACCGTCCGCGAACAACTCCGCCGCCACGCCGACTCGGACTCCACCGCGATCCGCTACGAGGACACCTCAATCACCTGGCGTGACTACCTCGCCGGCGCCGACGCCCGGGCGGGCGCGGTCACCGCGATGCTGGACTCCGACCGCCCCCGCCACGTCGCGACGCTGCTGGAAAACACGCCGGAGATGCTCTACGCCCTGGCGGCCGGGGCGGCGGGCGGTTACGTCACCGTCGGCCTCAACGCGACCCGCCGCGGCGAGGGCCTCGCCCGCGACATCCGCAAGTCCGAGTGCCAGGTCATCCTCACCGACTCCGAGCTCAAGCACCTGCTCGACGGGCTCGATCTGGGGCAGGTCAGCGTGATCGACACCGACTCCGACGAGTGGGCGGCCCTGGTAGCGGCCTCCTCGGCGCCGCAGGATCCGCCCCCGGTCGAGGCGATGGACCCCTTCATGCTCATCTTCACCTCCGGCACCTCGGGCGACCCGAAGGCGGTACAGGTCGGCAACTTCACCGTGACGATGTCCGGCGAGAACCTCGCGCAGAACTTCGGCCTGACCCCCGACGACGTCGCCTACCTGTCCATGCCGCTGTTCCACTCCAACGCCATCATGGGTGGCTTCTCCCCGGCCATCGCGGCGGGCGCGACCATGGCGCTGGCCCGCCGCTTCAGCGCGTCCCGGTTCGGCGACGACATCCGCCGCTACGGCGTGACCTACATGAACTACGTCGGCAAGCCGCTGGCCTACATCCTCGACACCCCGGCCCGCCCGGACGACGCCGAGACCACCCTGCGCGCGGCCTTCGGCAACGAGGCCGCCGCCAAGGACATCCCGGCGTTCGCCGAGCGCTTCGGCTGCCGGGTGTGGGACGCCTACGGCTCGACCGAGCTGGCGATCATCATCACCCGCACCGAGGAGTCGCCGCTCGAGTCCATCGGGGTGCCGTTCCCGGGGGTCGCCGTGTACGACCCCGTCACCGGCCAGGAGTGTCCGCGCGCGATATACGACGACGACGGCAAGGTCGCCAACCTCGACGAGTGTGTGGGCGAACTCGTGAACACGGAGGGGGCGGGGTTCTTCGCCGGCTACTACAACGACGACAAGTCGACCTCGGACCGGATGAGAGACGGGATGTACTGGTCGGGCGACCTGGCGTACCGCGACGCGGACGGCTTCATCTACATGGCCGGCCGCAGCGGGGACTGGCTGCGCGTCGACGGCGAGAACATGGCCACCGGCATCATCGAGGAGATCCTGCTGCGGCACCCGGCGGTGTCCCGGGTGGCGGTCTACGGGCTGCCGGACCCGCGCGGGGTGGGCGACCAGCTCGCCGCGGCGATCGTCCCGCGCCACGATTCGACACTCGACCCGGCGGGCCTGGAGGAGTTCCTCGCCGCGCAGCCAGACCTGTCGCCCAAGGCATGGCCGCGGTGGGTGCGGATCGCCTCGGAGCTGCCGACCACCGCCACCAACAAGATCCTCAAGCGCGAGCTCATCCGGCAGGGGGTGGGGGCCGCCTCCGAGGGCGGGGACACCTGGTGGGAGCGCGCCGAGCGGGGCACCGCGTACTCGGAGCTGGCCGGGGCGGGCGTGTAGGCCGCATGGTCCACGTCGTCACGCGGTTCGACTTCCGCGCGCCCGGCGCCGGCCCCGAGGAGCGCCGGGACCGGTACCGTGCGGCGCTCGACATGGCGCGCTACGCGGAGGAGAGCGGCCACGACGCCGTCAACCTCTCCGAGCACCACGCCTCGGAGGACGACTACCTGCCGTCCCCGCTCATCGCCGCGTCGGCGGTCGCGGCGGTGACGAGCAGGATCCCCATCACCGTGTGGGCGCTCATCGCCCCGCTGTACGACCCGGTCCGCTTGGCCGAGGACATCTCGGTGCTCGACCACCTCGCGTCCGGCCGAGTGAGCTTCACGTTCGGCCTCGGCTACCGGCCCGTCGAGTACGCCCTGCACTCGCGCGAGTGGCGGAACCGCGGCGCCCGACTCGACGCCCAGCTGCAGACCATGCTCGCCGCGTGGCGGGGCGACGCCGTCGGCGAGGACCCGGTGGACGGCTCCCCGCGGACCTCGCCCACCCCGAGGCCGTTCTCGCAGCCCCACCCGCTGGTCTTCCTCGGCGGCGGGGGCGCGGCCGCCCGGCGGGCCGGGAGACTGGGCATGCACTACCAGCCACAGCTCGATGATCCCGCGCTCACCGCGCTCTACCGGGCGGAATGCCTCGCACACGGGCACCGGCCGGGTCTCGTCGTCGCCCCCGTACCCGGTCCCGCCACGGTGTTCTGCACTGAAGACCCCGACGAGTTCTGGGCGCGCCACGGCCACCACCTGCTCGCCGACGCCGAGGGCTACCGCGCGTGGCAACCCGGCGGCGCGCGGCCGGACGGCGCCCGGTCGGGGGCGCGCAGTTCGTTCGTGCACTCCGACGCACGCACAGTCGACGAGCTGCGCGAGGAGGGCGTCTACGTCGTGGCCACCCCGGGCCAGCTCGTCCGGCTCGTGCGCGACGGCGACCTCCGGCTCATCACCAACCACCCACTGTGCGGCGGCATCCCCCTCGAGGCGGGGTGGGAGTCGCTGCGGCTCATCGGAGAGCGCGTCCTGCCGGAGATCCGGTGAGCGGGCCGCCGCGCCCGTAGTCTCGGCTGATGAGCACCGAGACCGCCCGCCCCCGCACCGTTCGCCCCCGCACCGCCCGTTCCCGGCCCGCCCGCTACTGGGCCATGCCCGCGGCCCTCGGGGCGATGGGCGTGCTGCACTTCGCCAAGCCGCGCCCGTTCGACGGCCTCGTCCCGCCTGAGCTGCCCGGCAGCCGCCGCGCCTGGACCTACGGGTCCGGCGTCGCGGAGCTGGCGGTCGCCGGACTGCTCGCCGCGCCCCGCACCCGCAAGCTGGGCGGTGCGGCCGCGACCGCGCTGTTCCTCGGCGTGTTCCCCGGCAACCTGCAGATGGTCCGCGCGTGGCGCCGCAAGCCGGTCTGGCCGTACCAGGTCATCGCGTGGGCGCGGCTGCCGCTGCAGGTGCCGATGATCCTCGCCGCCGACCGCATCCGCCGGGGTTCCTGACTCGGGGCGCCTGACGCGCCCTACGCGCCGCCGTCCTGCCAGGCGGCCCCGTCCTGCCACGCACCCAGGCGCCCGAGGGCGTTCCGCTTGACGTCCGACGGCGCGAACGACGACTCGATCGACGTGCGCGCCACCTCCACGAGCCGCGCCTCGGGCACGCCCATCCGCTCGTGCGCGGACACGTACTCGTCGACCACGTCCGCGCCGAACAGCAGCGGGTCGTCGGCGCCGATCGAGCACCGCACGCCGGCGGCCAGAAGCGCGGGCAGAGGATGCTCCTCGAGGGAGGGGCTCACGTCCAGCACGACGTTCGAGGTGGGGCACACGTCGAGGCACGTCCCGCGCTCGGCGAGCAGCTCGAGCACGCCCGGATCCTCCGCCGCGCGCACCCCGTGCTGGATGCGGTCCACCCCCAGCTCGACGGCGGAGCGGACCTCCTCCGGCCCGCCCAGTTCGCCGGCGTGGGGCACCACGCCGAGGCCGGCGTCGCGGGCGATCGCGAACGCCTCCGCCGCCGCGGCCACCGGACTGTCCCGCTCGTCGGCGACCAGGCCCACCGCCACGACGCCCCGGTCGGCGAACCGCGCGGCCAGCCGTGCCGCCTCGAGCGCGTGCTCGGGCCCCGCGCCGCGGTCGATGCTCACGATCGCGCCGGCCCACACACCGTGCCGCCGCCCCGCCTCGGCCATGACCGGCAGCTGGAACTCGAGCGCCTCCTCGGCCGAGCCGAACGCCACCGCCTTCTCGGGGATCGACGCGAACTCGAGCGCCACGACCCCTTGCGCGGCGGCGTCGGCGATGACCTCGTCCAGGAGCCGCTCGACCCGCTCCGGCGTGTGCGGGAGGTCGATGAGCAACCCGTACGCGTCGAGGAACCGCGTGAAGTCCGGGTACTCGACCAGCGGCGGTACCTCGAGGCCGTCTTCCGCGCACCACTGCCGCAGCGTCGCCTCGCGCATCGCCGCCTCGAGGTGGACGTGCAGGTGCGCCTTCGGCAGCGCGGTCAGGCTCCGGCGGGCGGCGTCGGTCATTCGTCGGCCTTGACCTCGCGGGCCTCGTCGGCCACGGCCTGGTGCGTCATCGGGTCGGAGCCGTCCCAGGCTGTGACGTTGCGGGCCCGCGGCAGGTCGTCGCGATGGAACACCGGGTTGTGGCCCTTGGCCTTCTGCTGCAGGTAGTGACGCAGCAGCGCCACGGCGAGCCCGCTCAGCGGGAGGATCGCGATGAGGTTGATGGTGGCCATGAAGCCCATGAACAGATCGGCCAGGCCCCACACGAGGTCGACCGAACCGAGGGCGCCGCCGAACACCGCCAGCAGGACGAGCGCGCGGAAGACGTTGATCGATCGCGGGCTGTCGCGCAGGAAGTTGATGTTGGCCTCGCCGTAGTACGAGTTGCCGAGGATCGACGAGAAGGCCAGGAAGAAGATGACCACCATGAGGAACGGCACGCCCCACTCGCCGACCTGCGACGCGAGCGAGTCCTGCGTGAGCGTGATGCCCTCGCGGTCACCACCGAACTCGGGGTCGGCCAGCAGGATGATGAACGCGGTCGCCGAGCACACGACGAGGGTGTCGAAGTACACGCCGAGCGACTGGACCAGGCCCTGCTTGACGGGGTGGGAGACCGAGGCGGTCGCCGCAGCGTTGGGGACCGAGCCCATGCCGGCCTCGTTGGAGAAGAGACCGCGGCGCATGCCCTGCATGAGCGCCGCGCCGATGGCGGCGCCGGCGATCTCGCGGAACCCGAGCGCGTGGCCCACGATGAGGCCGATCATGTCGGGGACCTCGGTGATGTTGATGGCGACGACGATGAGGGCGACGACGACGTAGGCCGCGGCCATGACCGGGACCAGGATCTCGGTGACCGCGGACAGGCGGCGGACGCCACCGAAGATGACGAGGCCCGTCACGACCGCCAGCCCCAGGCCGATGACGACGCCGGCCCCGGTGCCCTGGAGGTCGAACTGGTTGCGGACGGACTCGGAGATCGAGTTGGCCTGGACGGCGTTGAACACGAAGCCGTAGGTCACGGTGATGATCACCGCGAACACCACGGCCACCGGCTTCCAGCCCAGCCCGTCGCGGATGTAGTAGGCGGGGCCGCCGACGTAGGAGTCCTTGCCCTTCACCTTGTACAGCTGGGCGAGCGTCGACTCGATGAACGCGGTCGCGCCACCGATGATGGCGATCAGCCACATCCAGAACACCGCGCCGGGCCCGCCGACGGTGATGGCGATGGCCACGCCCGCGACGTTGCCGGTGCCGACCCGGGACGCCGCTGAGATGGTGAAGGCACGGAAGGCGGAGATGCCCTTCTTGCCCTCGTCGATGTCGGAGGGTTTCTCGGTGATGGTCCGCAGCATCTCCGGGAACAGCCGGATCTGGACGATCAGCGTGGTGACGGAGAAGTACAGGCCGGCGATCACCAGGAGGGCGATGACGCCGTACCAGTAGACGTCGTTGACGCTCGCGACGAGCTCGGTGAGTTGGGTCACGGGTAGACACTAACGGATGGGGCCCCGGTCACCTGACCTCCTAGGCTGTGGGAGTGACTGATGCGGGACCGAGACATACGAGCGTCGGCGCGGCGACGCTGGAGCCCACTGCCCCCGACGTCGCCCTGATCTTCGAGGGCGGTGGCATGCGGGCGGTCCACACCGCGGGCGTCGTCGAGACGCTGATCGAGGCGGGGATCCACGCCGGTCTGGTCGCCGGGATCTCGGCCGGGGCGTCCCACCTCGCCAACTACATCTCCCGCGACGCGGTGCGTGCCCGGAAGAGTTTCGTGGAGATGGCCGCGGACCCGAACTTCGGGGACTGGCGCAGTTTCGCGCGCGGCAAGGGGCTGTTCAACGCCGAGTACATCTACGAGCAGGCCGGGTTGCCGGACCAGGTGCTGCCGTATGACTTCGAGACGTTCGAAGCCAGCGGAACCGCTGCGCGCATCGGGACGTTCCGCTGCTCGGATGGCGAGACGGTCTTCTGGACCGAGGACGACGTCGAGACGATGGCCGACCTGATGCGGATGGTGCGGTCGTCGTCGACCATGCCGGTGTGGATGCCGCCCGTGCTCATCGACGGCGAGTACTACGTCGACGGCGCCCTGGGCCACGACGGCGGGATCCCGTTGTCGGCGGCGCGCGAGGCGGGGTTCGAGAAGTTACTGGTCGTGCTCACCCAGCCGAAGGGGTACCGGAAGATCCCGCCCCGCCGACTGACGCCGTTCTATCGCTCGTACTTCCGCCGCTTCCCGGCGGTGGGGGAGGCGCTCCTGCACCGCTGGGCGCTGTACAACGAGACGCTCGACGAGATCGAGGCGTTGGAGGAGTCCGGCGACGCGCTGATCTTCCGCCCGGAGCGGGTGATGATCAGGAGCTACGAGCGCCGGGTCGACCGGCTCGCCGAGGCGTACGTCTCGGGACGCGAACAGGCCCGCCGCGAGGTCGACGCCTGGCGGGAGTTCTGCGGACTCTGAGCAGGCAGGCCCCCGCCGATCCGGACGTACCCCGAAATGCGCGACGCCGCGGTCGTGTTCAGGGCACGACCGCGGCGAAGCGGGAAGGGGTGTGGCTCAGGAGCCGAAGAGCTCAGCGCCGCCGCCCAGGGTGGCCAGCACGTACGCGGGCAGACGCAACAACCCGTCGATCGCGGCGGAGCCGAACTCCGCCGGGACGAGTTCGGCCGACCCGTCGGCGACGCCGTACCAGAAGTCAGAGAAGGAGCCCGTGTCCATATCGTGTCCTTTCGACGAGACGCCCACGGTCTGTGGGGCTACACCACCAGAAGCTAAGACCGGCCTGAGTGCTCTGCCACCGCGGACCTCACGGATTCCCCTGCGCGTGTGCCGGCTAAGGAAATTGCGAACTGTCAACCTGCTGAATGACGAGTTCGTGAAAAATCGGACACGCTAGCTAACTTCGCTCAATTCGGGCAAGCGGGTACACGCCGGATCAGCGACAGGTGGCTTCTCATGCGGATCGGGCTACAGGAAGCGATCCCCGCAATTCGCCTCGCAGATGCCTCTTGTGGTGTCGATCACGTGCACGTAGAATAGAACACGTATTCGAGACGAGTCGCGGCATCGCCGCACAGTCGACCACGGGGGGTGGGGCATGGACGGCGACACCGGGCGCACGACCGGCGGCCCCGCGTCCCCTTCCGGCTCTGCTGACTCGTTCGGCTCTGCCGACTCGTCCGGCCCTGCCGGCCCGTCCGCTGACGGCGCTGCGGCGGCGTTGACGGGCTTGACGGCGGCGGCGCGGGAGGGGTGGGCGGCGGAGAACCGCGCGGCCGCGCAGCGTCTGGTCGCCTGCTACGCGCTGGTGCAGGAATGTTGGCGCGAGTACGGGCACGGTATCGACGGCAGCCACGAGGCCCGCCCCGGCCACGCTGTTGTCGATGGCCTTGTCGCCGCGGCCGGGTATGTGGTGGCGGCGATGTCCATCTCCGCTAGGCGCGCGGAGAAGATGCTGTCCTTCTCGTGGGAGCTGCACACCCGTTACCCGGCGATCCTGGAGGCGATGGCCGCCGGCCTGATGGAACAACGCGTCGCCGAACTGCTGGCCCGGCAGATGTCCACCGTCCGCGGCGATGTTCTTGAGCAGATCCAGCGCCAGGTCGTCGAGGACTACCTGGGCGGTGTCGCCGCCGGTGTCCGTCTGGGCGACAAGGCCCTGCGCGATGAGATCGATGCCGTCATCGGCCGCCACGACCCCGACGCCATCCGCCTACGCAAAGAAGACGCCAGCCGCACTCGCGGCGTGCGCATCGGCAAAGGCGTCGACGGCATGTCCAGCGTCTCCGCGTTGTTGGCGACCGAGGAGGCCGCCGTGCTGGCCGAGGCCCTGGATCAGCGGGTCGCCGAACACGACGCCGCCGACGCAGGCGCAGCCGCCGCCCAGGCCGCCGCCCAGGCCGCGGCGCGGGACGCCGACCCCGACACCGACCCGGACGCCCCGACCGAACCCGAGCCGCACTACTCCAAGGGCGAACGCCGCGCCGACGCCCTGATGTCCCTGATCTGCGGCGACACCCCCACCCAGCCCAACACCACTCCCGGCAACACCGACACCGACGGTGACGCCGGCCCGGGCGGCCCGAGCGCCCCCACCGGCGGCAGCGGCAATGGCGGCGGTCAGGCTCCGGTGTTGCGGCCGAAGGTCACCGTCATCGCCACCGGCGACAACGGCCGCGACGAACACGGCGCGCGAGTGGAGTTCACCCGCACCGGCGAGGCCGCCCTACAGACCCTGCTGGAGATGCTCGCCACCTCAGATGGCGCCTCTTTCGAGCAGGTCGACCCCCGCATCGGCGCCGCCGACGACACCAGCGCCGCCCTGAAATACCGGCCCGGCGCCGAGTTGGCGCGCCGGGTCCGGCTCCGCGACGGCACCTGCCGCCACCCCGGATGCGCGGTCCCCGCCGACGACTGCGACCTGGATCATGTCGTGCCGTTCAACCACGCCGACCCCGCCAGCGGCGGCCACACAGTCGAGGCCAACCTGGTGAGCCAGTGCCGGCGCCACCACCGGTTCAAAACCTTCTCCGACTGGACCTACCAACTCCAACCCGACGGCACCCTGATCGTGACCACCCCCGACGGCACCACCATGCTCACCCGACCCGACGGCCCCCTGGCCCAATACCGGCGCGAGCACCAACGCGACGAAGCCGACGCCTGGGCACGTCAACAACGCCGCAACCCCGCCCCCGTCTTCGGCGTCGGGATCCTCGACGAGGCGACCTACTTCGCCCGCCGCGCCCAACGCCTGGCCCGCGAACGCGCCCGGGCCGCCGCCCGCAACGCAGCCGAGGCCCGCGCCGCGACCTCGCCGCCACCCGACACCGGGGACACGCCCGCCGACACCACCCCAGGCCCGGACTCGGCCTCGGCCCCGCGCGAACGGCTGACCCCCGCCGCGGCCAGCCGCTGGTGGGAACGCAACAAACCCCCCGACAGCGCCCTGGAAAAAGCCATCCTCCACGCCCTGCATGAGCACCTCGACGAACTCCTCCAACCGCCGCCACCCTTCTGAGAGCGCTCTTCTCGGGCGGCGCGGGCCCGGGCGCGGCGCGGGCGAGGAGACTTCGGGGTGGCGAGAGCGCTCGATCCGGTTAGGACACCCTTGTTAGACAGACCAGTCTGTTCTGACTATCCTCGCCGCCATGACCGATACTGCAGCCGCCCCCCGCACCGCTCGTCCCGCGCGCGCGGCCAAGCCACAGGGGCAGTGGAAGATCGACGGCAAGCTCACGCTCAACCACAACGAGCAGTTCAAGCTCGAGGACGACGCCCTCAACGTGCGTCAGCGCATCCTGGACACGTACTCCAAGGAGGGCTTCGGCTCGATTTCGGGCGACGACCTGTCCGGGCGTATGCGCTGGTGGGGCTTGTACACGCAGCGTAAGCAGGGCCTCGACGGCTCCCGCACCTCGAAGCTCGAGGCCGACGAGCTGCAGGACGAGTACTTCATGATGCGGGTCCGCACCGACGGCGGCGCGGTCACCACCGACCAGCTGCGCGTCCTGGCCAGCATCTCCACCGACTTCGCCCGCGGCACGGCCGACATCTCCGACCGGCAGAACATCCAGTACCACTGGATCGCCATCGAGGACGTCCCCACCATCTGGCAGCGGCTGGAGGACGTGGGCATCGACACCGTCGAGGCGTGCGGCGACTGCCCCCGCGTCATCCTCGGCAGCCCCGTCGCCGGCGTCGCGGAGGACGAGATCCTCGACCCCACCCCGGTGATCGAGGAGATCAAGGCCAAGTACATCGGGACGCCCGAGTTCTCGAACCTGCCGCGCAAGTTCAAGTCCGCCATCACCGGCCACCCGAGCCTCGACGTGGTCCACGAGATCAACGACATCTCGCTGGTCGGCGTCGAGCACCCCGAGCTCGGCCCCGGTTACGACCTCTGGGTCGGCGGCGGCCTGTCGACCAACCCCCAGCTGGCGACGCGCATCGGCGTGTTCGTCCGCCAGGAGGAGGCGGCGGAAGTGTGGGCCGGCGTGGTGGGCATCTTCCGCGACTACGGCTACCGCCGCATGCGCACCCGCGCCCGCCTGAAGTTCCTCATCAAGGACTGGGGAGCCGAGAAGTTCCGCCAGGTCCTGCAGGATGAGTACCTCGGCCGCGAGCTCCCCGACGGCCCGGCGCCCGAGCGTGGCGTCGGCTCCGGCGACCACGTGGGCGTCTACGAGCAGAAGGACGGCCGCTTCTACGTGGGCGCCGCCCCGACCGTCGGCCGCGTCGGCGGCGAGAAGCTCGCGCAGGTCGCCGACCTCGCCGAGGCCGCCGGGTCGCACCGCGTGCGCTTCACCCCGCACCAGAAGCTGCTCGTGCTGGACGTCGAGCCGGACAAGGTCGACCAGCTGGTCGAGGGCCTTGCCGAGATCGGGTTGCACGCCCGCCCGAGCTCGTTCCGCCGCGCCACCATGGCGTGCACCGGCATCGAGTTCTGCAAGCTCGCCTTCGTCGACACCAAGGACACCGCCACCTCGCTGGTGGACGAGCTCGAGCGCCGCTTCGCCGACGACGCGCCGCTGCGCACGCCGCTGTCGATCCACCTCAACGGCTGCCCCAACAGCTGCGCCCGCATCCAGACCGCCGACATCGGCCTCAAGGGCCAGCTCCTCGACGGCGACACCCCCGGTTTCCAGGTCCACCTGGGCGGCGGGTTGGCGTCGGAGGACCAGGAGTCCGGCGGCCTCGGTCGCACCGTCCGCGGGCTGCGCGTGCCGTCCGCGGAACTGCCCAACTACGTCGAACGCGTGATCCGCAACTACATGGAGACCGGTGAGAACGGCGAGACCTTCGCCGAGTGGGCTCACCGGGTGGACGAGGAGGTCCTCGTATGACCGCTGTGAGCCTGGAACTGCTGCCCCGCAGCACCGTCCTCACCCCCGGCCCCGGCCGCAAGCGCACGACCGAGGAGCTCAAGGCCATCGCCGAGGAGGCCGGCCGCCGCTTCGACGACCGCGGCCTCTACGGCAACCACGGCGAGATCGACCCGGCCGAGGTCCTGGCCTGGGCGGGGGAGACCTTCGGTGACGCGCTCGCGGTGGCGTGCTCCATGGCCAACACGGTCGTGCCCGAGATGACCGCGCAGTACGCCCCCGGCGTGGACGTGTTGTTCCTCGACACCAGCTACCACTTCCCCGAGACGGTCGGCGTCCGCGACGCGCTCGCCGCCACGCCCGGCCTCAACGTGGTGGACGTGCGCAGCCCCGCGACCCGCGAGGAGCACGAGGCCGCCCTCGGCCCGCGCCCCTACGAGACCGACCCCGAGATGTGCTGCCGCCTGCGCAAGGTCGAGCCGCTCGACGCCGCCCTGTCCGGGTACGAGGCGTGGATCACCGGCCTGCGCCGCGTGGACACCGACCACCGGGCCGGCGCGGCCATGGTCGAGTGGGACGAGAAGCACTCCATGATCAAGATCAACCCGCTGGTCGCGTGGACCATGGAGCGCGTCCACGATTACGCCGCCGAGCACGGCTGCCTGCTCAACCCGCTGCTCGACGACGGCTACCCGTCGATCGGCTGCGAGCCCTGCACCCGCCGCGTCGAGGCCGGCGCCGACCCGCGGTCCGGCCGCTGGGCGGGCTCGTCCAAGACCGAGTGCGGCATCCACCTGTGACCATCGCCGTCGCCGTGAACGCCCCGGCGCCCACCCAGGCTCCCGTGCTGGACGGGCTCCCGCTCACGGTGGGCCTGGCCGGGCGCGAGGTGCTGCTCGTCGGGGCGGGACCCGTCTCGGCCCGCCGGGCGGCGACGTTCCTCGAGGCCGGCGCTCTCGTCCGGGTGGTGGCCCCGCGCGTCGACCCGGCGATGGCCGACCTCGCGGAGCGGGCGGGTGGCGACCTCGTCGTCGTCGCCAGGCCCTTCACCCCCGCCGACCTGGACAGTCCCTGGATGGTGCACGTCGCCACCGGCGACCCACGGGTCGACGCGGAGGTCGCCGCCCTGTGCGAGCAGCGGCGGATCTGGTGCGTCACCGCCGGTGACTCCGCACTCGGCTCGGCGCGGGTGCCCGCCCGCACGGCCGTCGCGACGCCCGCCGGCACGGTGCGCATCGCCGTCGATTCGGGTGACCCGCGCCGGTCGGTGCGGGTCGGGCGCCATGTCGCGCGCTCCCTGGCCACCGCGCCCGCCGGCCTGCGTGCGCGCCGCCGCCCGGCCACCGGGTGGGTCGCGCTGGTCGGCGGCAGCGGCGACGGCGACCTGCTCACCGTCCGTGCGCGGCGCCTCATCCACACCGCGGACGTGCTGGTCGTGGACGGAGCGGCCGACGCCGCGCTGGTGGCGGAGCTCGACGACGACGTCGAGGTACTCGAAGCCGCCGCCGACCTGCCCGCCGCCCGCGTGGCGGAAATGGTGGCGACACGGTACGCGGCGGGGCACGGGGTCGTGCGGATCGCCGCGTCGGCCACTCTGGCCGATCGGGCCCGCGAGCTCGAGGCCGGCGGAGTGGAGTTCGAGGTCGTGCCGGGCGTGGTGTGACAGGGCCGGCCTAGCTCCAGGCGGCCGTGAGCGCCTCGTCGATCCCGTCCCGCACGGCTGCGCGCACCTCGTCGACGGTCGGCGGCGGCCCGGAGTCCCACACCACGATCGGCCCCGCCGCGGCGACGGCGCGTCGCGGGGGCAGCTTGGCGTGCTCGCGACCGTGGTAGGCGAGCCCCAGCGGCAGCACGGCCACCGGGGCGCCGGCCTCGCGGGCGCCGGCGACCATCATGCCGACGCCCTTCTTCACCGACTCGAGCCGCAGCGTGCGCAGGTCGTCGGCGGAGGAATTGGTGCCCTCGACGAAGGTGAGCACGACGCCCCCGTCGACGAGCCGGCCCACGCAGAGCTCGATGAGGCGCGTGGCGGCGGCCTCGTGGATGTCGGACGCCGTCCCCTCGTAATTCTTGGCCGGGAACACGGGCACCGTGCCGGTGTACTCGAAGACCGGCCGCAGTGGCCCGCGGAACAACGGGTCCTTGGTCAACCCGGTCCCGCTCGCGAGGAAGCGGATCCGCCGGTCGAACAGGGCCGCCGCGAGCACGGTGGGGTCGTGCGCGGACGGGTGGTTGACGGCCACGACGATCCCCACGCCGTCGGAGTGCAGGCGGTGCAGCCGCGCGACCGTCGCGTCGGCGATCCGCAGCCGCGGCCGGTAGAGGGCGTCCACCAGGGCCAGGAGCGGATAGGTGAAGCCGTCCCGCCGCCGACCGGGCCCGTAGAAGTCGTACACGGCCTCCCAGTTGGCCACCGTCACCTCGGGCCGCCGCCTCCGCTTGTTCATGCCCGCCGCCTGTTCATGGACCCAGCCTGTTCATCCCCCCAGTTTCGCGGAGCCGATGCGGCGGCGCACACCGATTGCGGCATGCTCGGTGACATGACTGCCACGCCCGGTCCGGCCGGCCCCCGCCTGCTGCTGGTCGCGCACGGGACCCGGTCGGCCGCCGGCCGCCGGGTGCTGGGCAGGGTCCTTCTCGAGGCGCGCAAGCAGCTCGTCGGGGTGGACTGCCGCCTCGCCTGGGTGGACGTCCAGCAGCCGGGGCCCGGGAAGATCCTCGCGGACGGCGTGCCAACGGTCGTGGTCCCCGCCTTCCTCGCGCGCGGGTTCCACGTCGTCCACGATGTCGGGCAGGCGTGCCGCGAGGCGCCCGGCCCCGTCGTCCAGACACCGCACCTGGGCGCCGAGCCCGAGCTCGTGCGGGCGCTCGTGCAGCGGCTCGCCGAGGCCGGGGCGACGGGCGCGTTCGGCGCCGACGCGGTCGTTCTGGGCGCGGCGGGCAGCAGCGATGCGTCGTCGATCGCGGAGACCCGCGCGCTGGCCGAGCACCTCGCCGAGCTGCTCCGCACGCCCGTGACCGCGGCGTTCGCGTCCGCGGCCAGCCCGACGGTCACCGAGGCGGTCTCCAGGCTGCGCGCCGACGGGCACCGTCGGATCGCCGTGGCGACGCACCTGCTCGCGCCGGGATTCTTCGCCGATCGACTGGCCGCCGCGGGCGGGAATATCACCTCTCCGCCATTGGGCGCGCACCCGGAGATCATCGATCTGATCGTGCGGAGATATCGCGAGAATTACGCGTCAATCGCTCGCTGAGTACACCGTGGAAGTGCACGCCGAACGCTGTGAATCGACTTAAAGGGTCAGCGTCGCACACATTTCCACCGATCGGTTCCCCAACGTAGTGTGTGCGGATTGTGAATTGTTTGTGCATAATGTCTTCGAAAGAGGGCCAGTCGGAACAGGGAGAAGACACGCATGGCACAGCAGTTTCAGGTGCAGTACATCGACGACCTCGACGGAACGGATCTCGGCACAGAAGCCAATTCCATTTCGTTCGCGTTTGACGGCAAGGAATACACGATCGACCTCAGCGATGAGAACGCCGAGAAGTTCCGCGAGGTCATGGCGCCGTACGTCGAGAACGGCCACCGGGTGACCACGAACAGGGCCAAGCCGGCACGCCGGACGGCGAGTAAGTCGTCCTCTTCCGGTGAGACCAAGGCCATTCGCGAATGGGCGCGGAACAACGGATACGAGGTCTCGGACCGCGGTCGAATTCCCGCCGACATCATGGACGCGTACGCCGCGGCCAACTGATCGCCGTCAACTGATCGCCGTGGACAGAGCACGGCCGAGAGGGCGGGCGGGGCCATGGGCTCCGTTTACGAGAACTGAATCACACTGCCGGGGTGGACGCTTTTCGTAAGAACTGTCTTCTCTCCGGCGAGAGAAGGACCTACAGCCCACACGGGCTGTGGGTCCCTTTTCTATTGCGTGCCTCACCCGCGGCCGGTCAATTCGCGGCGTATTCCCTCGGCGTCTCAGCCGCCCGGCCTCTCAACCACCTCAGCGCCTCAAAGCCGCTCGACCGGCGCGTCCAGGTGGGGCAGTATCCCCGCGACGAGCCCGGCGCGGATGCCCGCGTAGTTCGCCCCGCGCAGCGGGGCCAGCTCCGCGGCCGCGGCGACGGCCCGGTCGAGGACCGCCTCGGCGTCGGCGGCCTCGTGCACGATCCCGGCCGAGACGGCCTCGGCGGCGGGGTAGCGGTGGGCGGTGAGCATCGCGGTGGCCGCCACCGGATGGCCGAGGCGGGTCGTCACGAGCGCGTTCATGCCCGCCGGGAACGGCATCCCCAACCTCGCCTCGGGGAGGTTCAAGTAGCCGCGGTCCGACCGCATCACCCGGTGATCGTGGCTCAGCGCGAGCATCGCCCCGGCGCCGAACGCGTGGCCGTTGACCGCCGCGACCGTCGGCAGTTCCAGCCGCAGCATCCGGGCGAACAGCCGCTGCACCCGCGTCACGTACGCGGGCAGCCCCGCGGGGTCCGAGGCGACGACCCCCAGATCGAGCCCGTTGGAGTAGAACCGCCCGGCGCCCGTGGTGACGAGCGCGGCCGGGCCCTCGGAGGCCTCGACCTCGTCGAGCGCGGCGCCGAGCGAGTCGAGGAGGTCCGGCGAGAAGACGTTCTCGGGATTGCCGGGCTCGTCCGTCGGCTCGGGGTTCACACGCTCCGAGAATCGCAGGACGAAGTCGCTGTCATGACGGCTCAGGGTGGTCATGGACCCAGCCTAGGCCGCCCCGGCGGACGCCCGGGTAACACTGTCTCAGCGGGTGCGGACCCTGCGTGACGGCACTGTCGCGACGCCCGTATCACGGTGTCCCGCCGACACGCCACGCCGCTATGACGGTGAACTCGTCGTCGTCGTCGTACCCTGCCGGGGTGACCCCTACCTCGACGCGTGCCTCCACCCACGCCCAGTACGACGACTCGCTGCGCCTGGGGATCCTCGACGAGGCCACCCGGCGGCTCCGCGACGCGCCCCCGGAGACGCTCGGACTGCGGCCACTGGCCGCCTCCCAGGGCACCTCCACCACGGCGATCTACACGATGTTCGGCGGTAAGGCGGGACTGCTCGCGGCGGTCGCGCACGAGGCCGACCGCCAGCTCGCCGCCGCCCTGCGCGACGCCCTGCGGCACGACAGCGTCGAGGGCGACGTCCGGTCGCTGTGCCGCGCCTACCGCCTGTGGGCGCTCGACAACGAGGGTCTCTACGGCCTCGTCGTGGGCGAGCCGGTGCGGTCACCGCGCGCCGGGACCGAGCGCGGCGCCGGGGACCCCGACGAGCCCCTGTGGCGCGAGCCGCTGCTCGAGGTGGTGGACGCGGCGGTCGACGAGGGCGTCTTCCGGGCCGCCGACGTGCACGAGGCCGCGACCGCCATCTGGGCGTCGCTGCACGGCGTGGTTTCGCTGGAGCTCAGCGTGTGGCGCGGGTCGGTCAGCGCCGAGCAGTACTTCGAGACGCAGCTCGCGGCGATCCTGCGGTCGTGGGCGGGCGGCTCGGCGGGGACCGCGCGCACGCTCGGCGCCACCGGCACGGACGGCGCGGCCCGATGAGCGACCGCGCGTTCTTCACCCTCGACGACTCGGGCGCCTACATCCCCACGATCTTCGCGCGCAGTGCCTGGTCGGACAGCATGGTCAACGGCCCGGCCGTCGTGGCGGCCGCCGCCCGCGCCCTGGAGCTCGAGCACGGCGCCGACGGCTTCCAGCCGGCGCGCCTGACCGTGGACCTGTTCGCCCCGGTCCGCAACGAGCCGCTCGTCGCGCGCACCGAGGAGATCCGGGCCGGGAACCGCATCCGCGTGGCCGACGTCGAGCTCACGCAGGGCGACAAGGCCGTCGCCCGGGCCACGCTCGTCCAGCTGCGCCGCGGCGAGCAGCCGCCGGGCCGGATCTGGCGGTCGGGCCGGGTCGTCGAGCCCCCGACGGGGGCCGCGGACGAGCCCGACAAGCCCGGCTCCAACGTCTTCTTCGGCAGCGGCGAGAACCCCGTCACGTGGGACCGCGACATGGGCCTGCACCAGAACGACCAGCGTAAACGCTTCTGGCAGCAGCCCCTCGACACCATCACCGGCGAGGACTCCACGCCGTTCCAGCGCGCGGTGACGCTGGCCGAGTCGACGAGCCTCATGACGCACTGGGGCGACGAAGGGATCGGCTTCATCAACGCCGACCTCACCGTGGCGCTGGCGCGCCTGCCGCGCTCGCGTGACCTGGGGATCGAGGCCGACGAGCACATCAGCGCCGAGGGCGTCGCGGTGGGCACGGCCTCGCTCTTCGACCGCGACGGCGTGTTCGCCACCGGCACCGTGGTGGCCGTGTCCAACGCGGGTCGGCAGATCGACTTCACGCGGCGCGGGCCGGGCGGCGACTCCGGGGGCCGCGGCTCGCTCGGCGGCTCGGAGAGGGCGAGGCGGGTATGACCGACGGCCCCGACGGTTCCGACTCCGGCCCCGCGTCCCGCCTGAGCCACGCCCGGATGCTCGACGCGCTCGAGGCGCAGATCGGGCTGGTGCGGTTCGCGCTGGCGGGGGACGGGTCGGCTGGCGCGGACATCACCGCCGCCGTGCCGTCGTGCCCGGACTGGACCGTCCACGACCTCGTCGCGCACCTGGGCACCATCAACTGGTGGGCGGGTCAGACCGTCCGTGAGGCGACGCCCGACGCCCGGGCCCGCGGCATGAGCGCGGTGCAGCGCTCGGCGCCGCCGGCCTCGGACGGCGCGCCTGGCCTCGCCGACTGGTACGCGCGGATCGCCGACGAGATGCTCCGGACCCTCACTGACACCGCCCCGGACGCGCCCGCCTGGACCTTCTCCGGCGCCGGCCGCGCCGACTTCTGGCTCCGGCGGCAGCTGCACGAGACCACGATCCACCGCTGGGACGTCGAGACCGCGCTGCACGGCGCGGCCGCGACGACGCCCGTGTCGGAGGACGTGGCCGTCGACGGCATCGACGAGTTCTGCACGGTGATGCGCCCGCATTTCTCCGGACGCGTGCCCGCGTTGCCGCTGACGATCCGCCTGCGCGCGGTGCCCCACGCGGCCGGGAGTGACGCGGACGGGGGCCTCGCCCCGGGCGGCCTCGCGGCGGGCGCCGAGCCGGTCGGTGCGGGCGCGCTGGGCGCGCTCGAGTGGGAACTGCCGGGGCCTCCGGACGGTGGGGAGGTCGAGGTGGCCGGCCCGCCGGAGACTCTCGCCCTGCTGCTGTGGGGGCGCGTGCGCGCGGACGCCGCGGACCCGGAGGTCACCGGCGACCGCGACGGCCTCGACGCCGCCCTGGAGGCCGGGCTGTCCGGGTGAGTGGGCCGTCGGCGTGAGGTTCCCCGCCGCGGTGGCGTGGGTCGCGCTCGGCGGCGCGATCGGGACGTACGCGCGCGTCGCCGTGACCGAGGCGTTCGCGCCGGCGCTCGCGGTGACCCTCGCCGTCAACGTCCTGGGGGCGTTCCTGTTGGGCGCGCTGGTGACCGGGTTCGAGGGCGGTGGGAACCGTGATGGGGGACGACGACGACAACGCGCGCGGTTGCTCCTCGGGACCGGTTTCTGCGGGGGTTTCACCACGTACTCCCTCATAGCGCTGCAGGCCGCTACGCTGGCCCGCTCGGGTGACGGGTCGGCGGCACTGGCCTATTGCGTGGTGACGCTCGTGCTGGGCGCTGTCGCCACCGCGCTCGGCGTGGTGCTGGCCGCGTGGGCGCGGAATCGGGCGCGTGACCGGGCGCCTGGTGCCGCGTGAGCGCGCTGGTAGACGATGTCGTGACGGCGTTGTGGGTCGCGCTCGGCGGCGGTGTGGGCGCCGCGGCGAGGTACGCGCTCGACCGGGCGGTATCCGCTCGCTGGCGGGGTCGGTTCCCGCTCGGGACCTTCCTGGTCAACGTGTCGGGGTCGCTCGCGCTGGGGTTGTTCACCGGCCTGCTCGTTGACGGCTCCCTCCCGCTGAGCCTTCTCGGTGTCGGGGCGCTCGGCGGTTACACGACGTTCTCCACCGCCAGTTATGACACCGTCCGCCTTGCCCGGGAGCGACACTTCGGTACCGCGCTGGTCTACGGGCTCGGCACGATGTTCGTCACGGTGGCCGCCGCGGCGCTGGGGTTGTGGCTGGCGGGGTTGTGGCCGGCAGGCGGCTGGTCCACTGTGGGGTGATGGGTCATCGGATGTTCGTGGCGGTCGTACCGCCGGAGGAGGTTCGCGACCAGCTCGAGACGTTCCTCGAGCCGCGGCCCGGGTTGGCGTGGACAAGCCCCTCGCAGTGGCACCTCACGCTGACGTTCTGTCCCGATGTCGACGACTGGCGCCTCGACGAGCTCACCGAGCGGCTGGAGGCGGTCGCCCGCAAGCACGAGCCGTTCCGGGTGCGCCTGGCGGGTGCCGGGGCGTTTCCGTCGGTCGAGCGGGCCAAGGTCCTGTGGGCGGGCGTGGATCAGCCGGAGGCGCGGCCGCTCAACGCGCTCGCCGCGGGCGCCCGGTCGGCCGCCAACGCCGCCGGGTGCGTTCCGGACGGGGCCCGGTTCCGGCCGCACCTCACGCTGGCCAGGCTCGGGGGCCGCGACGACGCGACCGCGTGGCTCCGCGTGCTCGACACCTTCACCAGCAGCGACTGGGAGGTCTCCGAGATCGCCCTCGTCGACTCGTTCCTCGGCGAGGGCCCCCGCGGCCGGGCCCGCCACGAGGTGGTGGCCCGGCTGCCGCTGGGCTCACGGGAGCGCCGGTGGTGGGACCCGCCCGGCGGCTGACACGGTCACGCTCTGCGGCCGGTCACGCCCCGCAACCGGTCACAGGCCCGCGCACTGACCCTGGCGCTCGCCGGCGACCTGGTTGCCGCCACCGGTCGGGGCCGGGTCGTTCGCCTCGCACTCGAGATCCCCGCCGATCGTGTTGCCCTCGAAGCGCTGCGTCCCGGAGTTCTCCTCCGATTCGACGTCGCCGCCGATCCGGACGTTATCGAGGGTGGCCTCGCCCCCGTATTCGAGCTCGACGGAGCCGGTCACCTCGCCGCCGGAGACGAGCACGGCCGTGTGGCCCTCGGCGTCGATGTCCTCGGTGACGCGGACGTTGAACGCCTCGAGGCGGCCGCCGCCGAGCACGTCGATGTCCCCGTTGACCGCCAGGTCCCGCAGGATGCACGTCTGGCCGTCGAGGACCCGGATGTCGCCGGAGATGTCCTCCCCGGTGCGTTCGCCGGAGCAGTCGACGAGCTCGGGTGCGGCACCACCGCCGGCGGCCCGGTCCTGCTCGGGGACGGTCGGCGAGGAGGACTGCTCGGTGACGGTGACGGTCTGCTCGGCGGGGGTCTGCTCGGCGGCCTGGTCGTCGGACCCGGAGGTGCACCCGGCCGCGGCGAGCAGCGCGGCGGCCGGGAGCGCGAGCAGGGCGCGACCGGCGCGGGCGCGAGGGCACGCGGGGGCGGTGTGGGCGGTGTGAGTGGCGCGGGCGGCGTGGACGGACATCGTGGACGACCTCTTCGCTCGGGCGGCCGGGGCACGCTGGCGGTCTTCGGCCGCGGTGGTGACGTTTCCCACCGTAGGCGCCGCCGGGCCACCCGCCACCGGTGCCGCGGCTACCGTGAGCGCGTGGAACTCATCGGGACCGTGGACCCTGCCCATCCTCTCGTCGTCGTGGCCCTGGAGCAGGAGGCCCGGCACTTCGTCACCGACTTCCCCGTCCTCGTCACCGGGGTGGGGAAGGTCCGCGCGGCGGTGGCCGTCGCGCACGCCCTCGGTGGCGGCGCCCGGCCGCGCGAGTTGGTCAACGTCGGCACGGCCGGCGGTCTGCACCCGGGGATGGAGGGCACGCACGAGGTCGCGACGGTGTTCCAGCACGACTTCGACGACCCCGCGCTGCACGCGGTCACCGGTCGTCACGACGGTCCGCCGCTCGCCCTGTCGGCAACCCGTGCCGTGACACCGGAGCAGGCGCCCGCGCCCTCGACGCCGGGTGGTACGGCCGCGCCGGTGCTCGCGACAGGCGATCGCTTCGTCGCCGGCGGGCCGGTCCGTGACCGTCTGGCGGGTGTCGCCGACCTGGTGGACATGGAGGGGTACGCGGTCGCCGCGGCCGGGGCGATGCTCGGCGTGCCCACCCGGTTGGTCAAGCACGTCTCGGACTCCGCCGACGAATCCGCCGGGACCACGTGGGTCGAGGGCGTCGACGCCTGCGCCCGCGTGCTGGCGGAGTGGGTCGGCACCCGCCTGGCCTGACGCGGCGGCCGCGGCCCGGTCGCGTTGCCTGTCTCGATCTGTTCGAACCCTTGTGCGCTTGCGGGCGCGGAGGTATGATCGAACTGTAGTTCGAGATAGGTGATCATCGTTCGGTGTGGCGCTCGGCGGAGGGGGTGGGGTTGGTGACGACGGCGAGGACGTTGTTCGCGGTCCCTGAGGGTCTGGGCGCGTTGGACATGGCGGCGGTCAGTGAGGCGGCTCGCGCGGCGACGCTGGCGCAGAACCGGGCCGGGGCGACGCGGTTGGAGGCCGCGTACGTGCTGGTCGAGCAGTTCGCCCGCGCGGCGCAGACCGAGGACGAGCAGGGGCCTGCGGGGTCGCGTCGGCCGGGGTATGCGCGGTTGGCGCCGGCGGCGCGGGCGCGTGATCATCTGGTGGCGGCGTGTCAGTTGACGTGTTGGCATGCCGAGCGGTTGGTCACCGCGGGGGTGCAGATCCATACCCGTCTGTCCCGGCTGTGTTCGGTGGTGGGGCGGGGGGTGATGCCCGAGGATCTGGCGGTCGATATCGCGTGTCGTCTGGCCGAGGTGCCGGATGCGATCGTGGGGGACGTGGAGGACGAGGTGCTGGCCCGCTTCACCGGCGATCTCGAGGGCGGGGACCGGCCGAGCCGGTCGGCGGTGGAGTCGGCGATCGAGGACGCGGTGGAGCGGTGCGATCCGGCCGGGGCGCAGGAGGCGGCTGAGGCGGCGGCCGAGACCCGCGAGGTGCGGTTCCGCGGCGGCCGCAACGGGATGGCCACGATGTGGGCCAAGCTCACCGCGGCCGATGCGGAGTTGCTGCGCCGTCGTATCGACACCGACGCCGCGGTGGCGGCCGCGGACGGGCTGGACCGGCCGATGGCTCAGTCGCGCGCGGACGCCCTGGCCGCGCTGGCGGTGTACCCGCCCGACGCAGCCGCCTGCGATACCGCCACCACCGGCGCATCCGCGGGCGATCCCGCCACCGGCACCGCCGACGCTGCGGCGGCGCCGGCCGAGGAGTGCGGTATCGAGCTCGGCCAGGTGCGGGTGGGGGCGGATCTGCCGCGTCCGTCGCTGGGCAACGCGGCGCGGGCGGGGGTGCCGATTCGGATCAGTGTGATCGCCTCGGCGGTGCGGGGTCTGCCGAATCGGGTGGAGTTCGTCCACGGCACCTACAGCAGCTTCGAGTGGTTGTGCACGGAGTTGCTCGAGGGCGATGAGGCCAGTGTGCGGTTCGAGCTCATCGACCCCGCCCCCGGAGTGCTGGACAACCCGGAGCGCGCGTTGCGGTATGTGATCACCCCGGCGATGGCCGAGCGGATCCGGCTACGCGACGGCACCTGTCGGCATCCGGGGTGTTCGGTGCCGGCGAAGGACTGCGACGTGGATCATGTGATCGCGTTCAACACGCGTGATCCGGAACTGGGTGGGCCGACCACCGAGTGGAACCTGGTGTGCCTGTGTCGCAAGCATCACCGGGAGAAGACGTTCGGCACCAACACCTACCGCACCGGCCCGCTGGGTGAGTTGATCATCTGCACCGACACCGGGCACGAGCACCGCACCAGACCTAAAGGCCCCCTGGCGCGGGCCCGCGACGCCATCCGAGAACGCGAGTGGGAGGCCTTCGCCGACCGCATCATCGGACCCGACGGCACCCTGATCAACCCACCAGGCCACACCAGACACGGACCCCACACCCGACCCGCCTGAGAGGCCACGGCGCGCCGCCGGGGCTTCTCAGCAGTCGCCGACACCCACCCACTCCGACAAGCCGTCGGAGAAGCGCTGACGTTTCCAGATCGGCACCTCGTGCTTGAGGCGCTCGATGAGGTCCGAACACGCCGCGAACGCCTCCGCCCGGTGCGGCGCCACCGCCACCGCGACCACGGCGACCTCACCCACCGTCAACACGCCCACCCGGTGCACCGCGCCCACGCGCGTCACGCGCTGCGGATCGACGGGCCGACCGTCGGCGTCGGCGGGGCCGCTGTGTTCGCGGGCCACCTCCTCGCAGAGCCGGGCCAGCACATTCTGCGCGACAGGGTGAGCGGAGTACTCGATGTGCTCGACATCGGCGCGACCGGCGTCGTGATCACGCACGATCCCGGAGAACGTCACCATCGCGCCGTCCGCCGTGCTCCACACGGCCTGCTCGACGTCGCGGGGCTCGATCCGCTCGTCGGTGATCCGCGCCAGCGGCGCGGAGTGCGGCCCGGAGGACTGCCCCGGGGCCGGGGTCGTGGTCGACATCAGTGCCCACCCCCGTGGACGTGGACGTCCAGCAGGTGCTCGAGCAACTCGTCGAGCACCGCCAGCCCGTCACGGACCCCGCCCGACGACCCGGGCAGGTTCGCCACCAGCGTGCGCTCGGCGAACCCGGCGAGACCACGACTCATCGCCGCCGTCGGCGTCGCGGCCAGACCGCGGGCCCGCATCGCCTCCGCGACACCCGGCAGTTCGAGCGTCAGGTGCGGCGCGGTGGCCTCGGGCGTGCGGTCGTCGGGCGCGACCCCCGTGCCGCCCGTGGTGAGCAGGACCGCCGGCGAGCGGCGCACCTGCTCGGTGACCGCGGTGGCCACATCTGCATCGGCCACGACGTGCACCTCCACCGGCGAGAAGCCGCGCTCACGCAGCCAGGCCTCGATGGCGGGCCCGGTGGTATCGGTGCGGTCGCCGCGGGCGGCGGCCGTGGAGGAGACGACGACGACGCCGGTCCGGCCGACCTCGAGGGCCGCGGGCCCGGAGTTCGAGCGAGCGCCCTCGTCGTCGTCGACGATCCCACCGCTCGGCTCAGTGCCGTGTTCCTCCCGTCTCCAGTCTCCGCGTTTGCCGCCCGACTTGGCGGCGAGTCGGACACCGTCCATGGTGGCGAGCGGGTCGACCGCCTTGACCATGTCGTGCAGCGTGAGCCCCGCGACCGACACGGCGGTGAGCGCCTCCATCTCCACGCCCGTCCGGCCGGTGGTCTTTGCGGTGGCACGGACGAGGATCTCGCCCGACTCGTCGTCGAGGTCGAAGTGCACCTTCACCGAGTTCAACGGGATCTGGTGGCACAGCGGGATGAGCTCCGACGTCTTCTTGGCGGCCCCGATGCCGGCCAGTCGCGCGGTGGCCAGGACATCCGCCTTGCCGAGCGCGTCGCCGGCGACCATCGTCACCACGTCCGGGCGCGTGCGGAAGACGCCCTCCGCGGTGGCGGTGCGCGTGGTCACGGCCTTGTCGCCGACGTCGACCATCCGCACGCGGCCCTCCGGGTCGAGGTGGGTGAGGCCGGAGGGGGTGTGATGCGGGTCTGCCATGGCCTCCACGCTAGTCCTCGGCGCCGGGTGTGGCCGATCGGATCGGGGGAGGACCTCCGGCGGGCATGCTGGAGGTATCGCAGTGTGACCAGTGGAGGAGGCGGGCAGATGGAGACGGCGATCGTCATCGGAGCGGGGATGGTGGGGCTGTCGACGGCCTGGCATCTGCAGGAACACGGTGTCGAGGTCACGGTGGTCGATCGAGAGGGGGTGGCCGCCGGTTCCTCGTGGGGGAACGCCGGCTACCTCGCCCCGGCCCTGACCCTGCCGCTGGCGGATCCGAGTGTGTGGACGTACGGGCTGAAGGCGTTGCTCGACCCGGATGCCGCGCTGCACGTGCCACTCCGGGTCGACCCCGGACTGTGGGGGTTCCTGGCGCGATTCCTCGCACACGGGACGATGCGGGCGTGGCATCGGGCCATGGCCGGCCTGGCCCCGATCAATGCCCTCGCTCTGGAGGCGTTCGACCAGCTGACGGACGGTGGGGTCGAGGCCCGGACGCGAGAGGGCCCCTTCGTGGTCGGGTTCACCGACCACGCGTCGGCCACGGCGTTCCTCGACGAACTCCAGTGGGTTCGCGGCCACGGGATGGAGGTCGAGGTGGAGCGGCTCGACGTCGCCCGAACACTGGCGCCGATCCTCTCGGAGGAGGTCACGGCGGCCTACCGGATGGACGGCCAGCGCTTTATCGAACCGGGACCTTTCGTGAACGCGCTCGGCGACGCGGTCCGCGCGCGCGGCGCTCGGCTGCGCACCGGGGACGCCGTCACCGAGGTGAGGCCCGGACGCGCCCCCGGGGTCGTCCTCGCGACCGGGGAGCGGCTCAGCGCCGACTCGGTCGTCATCGCCACCGGTGCCTGGATGCCACAGCTCGCCCGCCCGCTCGGGGTGAGAGCGCGAGTCCAGGCGGGCCGGGGTTACTCGTTCTCGGTGGGCGTCGAGGAGCCGATCCCGCACCCCGTCTACCTGCCGGCGCAGCGCATCGCGTGCACCCCGTATCAGGGGCGGCTCCGGATCGCCGGAACGATGGAGTTCCTCGGACCCGACGAGCCGCCCCGGGACAGGCGGGTCCGGGCGATGCTCGATCAGGTCGACGGGGTGTTCCGAGGCGTGGACCTCGACGATAGGCGGGACGAGTGGGTCGGCTCCCGGCCCGTGACGCCCGACGGGCTGCCGCTGGTGGGCGCCACCGCGGGCCGTGGGGTGTACGTCGCCGGTGGCCACGGGATGTGGGGGATCGTGCTCGGTCCCGCCACCGGGAGACTGCTCGCGAAGCAGATCGTCACCGGGCAGGTCGACCCGGTGCTCACGCCGTTCGACCCGCTGCGATGAGCGCCCGGCCCGGTCATCGCCGAGCGGGGCCCGGCGACGTGGCAGTACGGGTGGGGGTTTAATCGCGGGAATGGCATTGCTCTTCGAACCGATCCGCATCCGCGACCTCGAGATCCGTAACCGGGCGTGGCTGTCCCCGATGTGTCAGTACTCGTGCGAGGACCGCGACGGCGTGCCGACGCCGTGGCACCTGGTCCACCTCGGCGCGCGGGCGCAGGGTGGGTTCGGGCTGATCCTCGCCGAGGCCTCGGCCGTCGTGCCGGAGGGGCGCATCAGTCCGGAGGACGCCGGCCTGTGGAACGACGCCCAGCGCGACGCGTGGGCGCCCGTTGTGGACTTCGTGCACTCCCAGGGAGCGGCGATCGGCATCCAGCTGGCGCACGCCGGGCGCAAGGCGTCGACGTACCGGGCGTGGCCCGGCTACCCCGGCGGCTCCATGCCGGTCTCCGAGGGCGGCTGGACGACGGTCGCGCCGTCGGCGATCCCGTTCGGCGACATGGCCACGCCCGAGGCGCTCGACGCCGACGGCGTCCGGGGCGTGGTGCGCGCCTTCGCCGACGCCGCCCGCCGCGCCGACCAGGCAGGGTTCGACGTGGTGGAGATCCACGCCGCCCACGGCTACCTGCTCCACGAGTTCCTCTCGCCGCTGTCCAACGAGCGCACCGACTCCTACGGCGGCTCGCGCGACAACCGCGCGCGGCTGCTGCTGGAGGTCTGCGACGCCGTGCGCGAGGTCTGGCCCCAGGGCAAGCCGCTGTTCGTGCGCATCTCGGCCACGGACTGGGTGCCCGGCGGCTGGACGCCCGAGGACTCGCGCTGGCTGGCGGACCGGCTCGCCGAGCACGGCGTGGACCTGGTGGACGTCTCATCCGCCGCGAACACGCCCGACCGCCCGCCGGTGGCGCTCGAGCAGGGCTACCAGGTGCCGCTCACCGAGGAGGTCCGCGCGTCGGGTGCGGTGCTCGCGGGCGCGGTCGGCCTGATCAGCGACCCGAAGTTCGCCGAGCGGCTGCTCGTCGAGGAGCGCGCCGACGTCGTGTTCCTCGGCCGCGCCGGACTCCGCGAGCCCGCCTGGCCGCAGCGCGCGGCCGCCGAGCTGGGCCTCGACTGGCGCGATGCGCCGTACCCGCCGCAGTACACGCGGGGGAAGTGGGACTGAGCCCGGGCGGGCCGACCCGCTACAGGTCCAGCTCGATGTCCGAGCAGGCCAGCGCCGTGCAGACGGTGACACGGTCCTGCACTGTGACACGGTCCTGCACGGCCGCGCTGCCGGGCCCGGGCGCGGGACCGCTACCGGGCCCGTCGACCTCCGCGCGGGTCGTCCCGCTGAGCTTGGGCGTCACGCACGCCTTGCACAGCCCGCGCTCGCAGCCCGTGGGGACGGCGATCCCCGCGCGGCCCGCGGCCTCGAGAAGCGTGGTGGCGCCGTCGATCTCCACCGCGGTGCCGGAGCGGGCGAAGCGGACCGTGTAGCGGCTGCCGTCGTCCTCGGGTCGGTCCAGCTCGGGCGCGGTGAACGACTCGGCGTGGAACCGCCCGGCCGGTTGGTCCAGGTCGCCCAGCCAGCCGCGGGTCAGGTCGATGAGCGCGGGCGGGGCGCAGACGTAGGTCTCGCGCTCGGCGGCGTCCGGGACCACACGCCGCAGCAGCTCCGGGCTGAGCCGGCCGGTCTCGAGGCCGGCCCGCGGGGACGGGGCGTCCGTGAACAGGCGCAGCGTGACGCCGGAGGAGCGGGCGAGCTCGCGGAGTTCGGACTCGAAGATGATCGAGCGGTCGTCGCGGTTGAGATAGATCAGCGTCGCGTCGGGGTGGACGCCGGCCCGACGCGCATCGCGGGCGAGACGGCGCAGCAGGCTGATGATGGGGGTGATGCCGACCCCGCCGGCGATGAGCAGGGACTTGGCGCCCGGGTCGGGGAGCGGGAAGTCACCGGACGACTGCGGCACGCCGACCAGCGTCACGTAGGACCCGGCGCGGAGCTCGTCGTTGAGGCGGTTGGACACCCGGCCGCCCTCGACGCGTTTAACGCAGATCTCCATGTCGCCGCCACCGCCGCCGACCGCCTTCGCGTCCGAGCTGTCACGGACCAGGCTGTACTGGCGCACGAGGTCGGCGCCGGCGTCGCGGCCGCCGCCGACGCGGACCGAGACGTATGCGCCCGCGTCCCACTCGACGTCGTCCCAGCCGCGCGGCCGCGCCAGGCGCACGGACAGGGCCTGACCGTCGGCGACGGGCGTGGCGGACACGACCTTCGCGGCGGCGTTGTGGAAGCGGGGCTTGTCCAGATACGGCGACTCCGGCAGTGGCTCATAGGCGAACCCCGCGCGCAGCCGCCGGACGAGGTCGGCGGGATCGCGCAGGAGCCGGCCCGGCCGCCCGAACTCCCGCTCGCCGAACGGGGCGGACAGCCCGGTGAGCGTCTTGGCGATGAGCGGCACGGTCTCTAACAGCGGCGTCTCGTGGTACGGCAGGCCGTACTCGGCGGCGATCGCCCGGACCTCCGGCGCGATCTTCCGCTGCATCGACGGAGGCAGGTCGGGGAACAGGTGGTGCTCGACGTGCGTGTCCAGCCCGCCGTAGAAGATGCGCAGGTCGGGACGGTTGGCGAACGGCACCTCCTCCTCGAGGATCCGCGCCAGGGCGTCGTCCATCTGCGTGCTCGGTAGGAAGTTGCGCGTGGCGCGGATCTGGCGCTCGTAGTACTGGTCGGCGGTCTCGTCGGGGCCCGGGTCGGTGAACAGCTCGAGTTCGCCCGCGTGGTGCTCGATGAACACGAGAAACAGCACCGCCATGTAGCCGGTGACGCCGCCGAGGTAGTTGGCGGCCAGCGTGGGCAGCGGCTTGTGGCCGGAACGGAACGGCTCGTCCACGAAGCGGCGGCGCAGGTCCCGGCCGGCGATGCGGGCGGGCGAGCGCAGGGTGTACGAGCTGAGGAAGCGCTCGCCGGAGACCTTGCGCGCGATGTTGGCCAAGAAGAACGGAGCCGCGGCCGGGGCGACGGCCGCGAGCGCGGAGATGAGCGCGACCTGCCCCAGGTGATGGCCGTACCAGTCCTGACCGGCGCTGCCGCGGAAGATGCTGTAGCCGAGGTCGTGGTCCTTGCCGACGATGTTGGTGTTGGGGTGGTGGCCCGCGTGGTGCATCGTCTTCCAGTGGTCGACGTCCACGTTGAAGTCCCAGTCGTACCGGTCGGAGTGGTACTCGCCGTTGTCCGGCAGGTGGTCGTAACTCCCGTGCACGATGTTGTGGCCCAGCTCGGAGAACTGCATGAGCCGGTACATCATCTCCAGCGCGGTGGCACGGCGGATCGCGCGCGGCCCGCCCTCCCGGAGCAGTTCGCGGCGCCGCGCGTCGATCGCCCGCCCGTAGGCGGTGACGGTGCGGATGTGCTCCAGGTCCTCCTCGCCCACGGCGGCCTTGGCCCGTGAGTAGAGCGACTGGAGATCGTCGGCGAGAGTCATACCTGTGACCGTAGACACGCTTCTGCCGGGGCGAAATGGCGCAAGCGGTCGCAAAGTTGGCATTTCCGGACATCCGGGTGGGTGGTTGGTACGTTCAGGCGATGACCTCGCCGTCGTCGTCCTCGTCGCCGTCGTCACCACCGTCGCCCGTCTGGGCCGTGCCGCGCGGCACGGAGGGCGTGCGGATCATGGTGGAGGGCGCCGCGGCGCACTGGACGACGGTGAGTGAGTGCCTGGCCGGGACCGGGATCGATCCGCGTGACCTGACGGATGAGACCGCGCAGATCTGGGCGCACCAGGAATTCGCGGTGATCCGTAATCTGCTCGGCCGACTCGGGGACCGGCCCGGGCTGGGGGTGGAGATCGGGGCTCACTCGACCATCGGGCGCACCGGGGCGATCGGGTTCATGATGCTCGCCGGGCCCACCGTGCGGGCGGCGCTCGAGCGGGCGGTCCCCTACCTCGCGCTGTCGCCGACGCACCTGCGGTTCTCGCTCGAGGTGGGCGTGGTGGAGGGGGCCGGCGGTGGGGCGTTCCTGGTCGCGGCCGACGACGAGATCCCCGCCGACGTCCGCACCTTCGTGGTCGAGCGTGACCTGTCCGGGCTGGCGGTGGCGTTCCGCGGCGCGCAGATCGAGCTCGCCCCCGTCGCCCTCGAGACGACCCTCGGCCCCGAGAGCGCGCGACTGCTGGGGGAGGCGTGGGGCCTGGCGCCGGAGGCCGTCACGCCGGGTGCCGCCGACAACCGGCTGACCGTGTCGCACGAGGCACTGGACGCGCACCTGCCGCAGGGCGACGAGAACACGGCGCGACTGTTCGAGCGGCAGTGCCGCGAACTGCTCGCCGAGCGACTGGCGCGCGTGGGCGTGGCGGGGCAGGTCCGCAGCCGGCTGCGGCACGAGCACCAGACCTGGCCGTCGATGACGGACGTCGCGGCGGAGCTGCACGTCGACGTACGCACCCTCCGCCGACGCCTCGCGGCCGAGGGGACGTCCTATCGGCGGCTCGTGGACGAGGTGCGCCACGAGCGGGCCACGGAACTGTTGGCGCAGGGCGTGCCCGTGGCGCAGGTCGCCGACGAGCTGGGCTACTCCGAGACCTCCACGTTCACCCGCGGTTTCCGGCGGTGGGAGGGTGCTCCGCCCAGCCGCGTACGGGGCAGGTCGTCGTGACAGGTGACGTGAAGGATGCGTACGCGCTCCGAGCACCGGAGTACATCGACCGACTCGGCTCCATCGCAGCGGTGCACCCTGCGGACCTCGAGCTGGTGACCCGCTGGGCGGCTCGGCTCGGCGGGCCGCTGATCGATGCCGGATGCGGACCCGGGCACTGGACCGGGCATCTCGCGGCCCGGGGCATCGACGTCCGCGGGGTCGACCAGGTGCCGGAGTTCGTGAGCCACGCCCGCTGCGCTTATCCCGGGTGCCGATTCGATGTGGGCGGCCTCGACGCGCTGCCCGCGTCGCCCGGCGAGGTCGCCGGCATCCTCGCCTGGTATTCCCTCATCCACCACGAGCCGCGCGCCGTCCGGCCGGCGCTCGAACGGATGGCGCGCGTCCTGCGCCCCGGTGGCGAGCTACTGCTCGGGTTCTTCCACGGACCGCAGGTCGAGCGGTTCGACCACGCCGTGACGGCGGCCTACCGGTGGCCGGTCGAGGCCCTGGCCGAGGAGCTGAGGATGGCAGACTTCGACGTGATCGAGACCTACACCAGGACCGGGCCGGGCGCCCGACCCCACGGGGCGATCGTTGCCCGCCTGATGTCCGCGCACGCCGGGAGAGCCGAGTGACCCTGTTCGAGACCCTCAGAGACCGCTGCCGCACCGAGTGGGAGGCGTACACCCACCACGAGTTCGTCACCGAGCTCGGCGCGGGGACGCTGCCGCAGGCGGTGTTCCGGGACTACCTCGTGCAGGACTTCCACTTTCTCGTGCAGTTCGCCCGCGCCAACGCACTGGCCGCCTATAAGAGCCGCACCCTCGCCGACATCGCCGCGGCCCACCGGTCGACCGGCGCGATCCTCGCCGAGACCGAGCTGCACCTGCGCCTCACCGAGCGGTGGGGCATCCCGCGCGCCGAGCTCGAGGCCGCCGCCGAGAAGCAGGCCACCGTCGCCTACACCCGGTACGTCCTCGACTGCGGGATGGCCGGTGACGCGCTCGACCTGCACGTCGCCCTCGCCCCGTGCACGATCGGCTACGCCGAGATCGGCGCCCAACTGATGCCGCGGCTCGCCGAACAGGGCGGGCAGGACGCACACCCGTACGGCGAGTGGATCGCCGAGTACTCGGGCGTCGAGTTCACCGCCGCCTCGCGGGCCGCGATCGAGCAGCTCGACGTCCTGGCCGGCGGCGGGCTCACCGACCGCAGGCTCGACGAGCTCACCGAGGTGTTCCGCACGGCCACCCTACTGGAGATCGATTTCTGGCAGCAGGCGCTGGACAGCGGGCGCTGAGCATCTGCGATCGGTCGGCAACGGTCGGCATCGGTCGCGACCGGTCGTGGTTCTGCGTGGGTCTGGTTACGCTCTGCGCATCCTGATCCGACCAATCGAAAGGACGAATAAATGATCATCCTCGGTGCGATCCTGCTGATCCTGGGATTCCTCCTGGACATCCCCATCCTCTGGACGATCGGCCTGGTCCTGCTGGCGATCGGCGTCATCCTCGTCATCCTCGGCGCGGCGGGCCGGGCGGTCGGTGGACGCAAACACTGGTTCTGACGCACCCGGTGTAGTCCACCGGGACCACGTCATCGCGGAGACTGTTCCGCGCACGTTCCGCCAGTGGCGGGTGCGCGGAACAGTCTTTTCGACGTCAGAACGGCGGTCCGGTCAGACCCGGCCGGGTGCGGGTCCGCCGGAGGCGAGGCTGACCTCGTCGTCGTCGTCGCCCCCGTCCCCGCTCCCGCCGGCGTCGGTCGTGGCGGCGTCGCGGGAGGCATCGGCGCGGGAGGCGTCGGCGCCGTCGGTGAGGGGCACGGCCTTGCCGTCCTCCCACACCGCCTCGCCACGCGCCACCATGCCGGCCTGGTCACTGAGGGTGACCTGGGGGAGGAAGAACGCGAAGAGAAGGGCGACGGCGAGGACCGGCACCACGTACCAGAGCGCGGGTGCGAGGGCGTTCGCGTAGGAGTCCACGATCCCCTGGTGCAGCGGCTCGGGCAGGTTCGCCACGAAGGCGGGCGTGACGGCGCTCGGGTTGAGGCCCGACGCCATGGCCTGCTCGGGGTTGGCGGCGACGGTGTCGGTGAGGTTGCGGATCAGCCGGTCGGTGAACAGCGAGCCGAACCACGCCGTGCCGATGGCGGCGCCGATCTCGCGGAAGTAGTTGTTCGAGCTCGTGGCCACGCCGACCTCGCGCGGGTCCACGGCGTTCTGCACGGCCAGGACGATGACCTGCATGACCAGGCCCAGGCCGGCGCCGAAGAACAGCAGCATGCCCATGATCTGCCAGATCGGCGTCGAGCCGGTCATCTGCGTCATCACCATGACCGTGAGCACCGTGAGAGCCATGCCGACGATCGGGTAGGCGCGGTAGCGGCCGGTCTTGGCGATGGCCAGGCCCGAGCCGATCGAGGTGGCCATCATGCCCACCATCATCGGGATCATGAGCAGGCCCGAGCCGGCCGCGGAGGTGCCGGTGGCCATCTGCAGGAACGTGGGGATGAAGCCGATCGCGGCGAACATCGCGACGCCCAGGACGAATGCGATGAGCGTGGCGATCACAAAGACGCGGCCGGTGAACAGGTGCAGTGGCAGGATCGGCTCCTCGGCGCGGCTCTCGACCACGATCAGCGCGATGATGCTCAGCGCCGTGCCGGCGATCATGGCGATCATGCCGGGCGAGTCCCACGCCAGCTGGTCGCCGCCGAGGTCCGTGACCAGGACCAGGCCCGAGGTGCCCAGAACCATGAACAGGATGCCCGCCCAGTCGACCTTGGCCGTGCTCGTGCGGGTCGGCAGCGTCATGTACTTCCAGGCCAGGAAGAACGCGATGATGCCGACCGGCACGTTGATCCAGAAGCACCAGCGCCAGTGGGCGGAGTCGGTGAAGAAGCCGCCGAGCAGCGGGCCGGCGACCGCGGAGATGCCGAAGACCGCGCCCATCGGGCCCATGTACTTGCCGCGCTCCGAGGCCGGCACGATGTCGGCGATGATCGCCTGCGACAGGATCATCAGCCCGCCGCCGCCCAGGCCCTGGACGCCGCGCCACGCGACGAGCTCCCAGAAGCCGGCCTCGGTGGCGGGATCGGTGAAGAGGCCGGCCGAGCCGGAGCCCACCGAGCCCAGCGTGAAGATGGCGATCGCCAGCAGGAAGAGGTTGCGGCGGCCCACGAGGTCGCCGAACTTGCCGTAGAGCGGCATGGTCACGGCCACGGCGAGGATGTAGATCGTGATGATCCACGCCTGCGACTCGACGCCGTTGAGCTCACCGACGATGGTCGGCAGCGCGGGCCCGAGGATGGACTGGTCGAGCGAGGCGAGGAACATGCTCGCCATCAGCGCTCCGAAGATGATCCAGACCGTACGCGGGGTCAGCGTGATCGGATCGCTCTCGGACGACGCGGGTGGCGTCGACGAGGTGCTGGTCATGCGGTGGTGCCTTTCGTGGGTGGCGGCGGCGGTGGTGGTGGCGGAGTGGGTCAGCGGAACGCGGACTCGAGCACCGTGAAGTAGTGGGCGACGCGCTCGGCGACGGGGGACTCGGTGCGGCCGTGGCAGTCGTCGAGCACGGCGGTCTGGGTGAGGCCCAGCGCGACGCTCAGACCGACGCGCGCCCGGTCGCGGGCGAGGTCGTCGGAGTAGGCGCCGGTGATGGTGGCCTCGAACTGCTCGCCGATGGCGGTCATCGACGCGTGGAGGGTCCCGAACAGTGACGGGTCCCGCTCGAGTGCCGAGCGCATGAGCTCGTCGTCGGAGGCCTGCTCCGCGTCGGCGTCGGCCAGGAAACGCAGCATGTGGTCGCGCACCCGGATGACCGGGTTCTCGTCGGCGGTGTCGCCGGCGCCGTCGAACAGCCGGCCCATCAGGCGGTGGAACCTGTCCGTGCTCAGGTGGACCACCGCCTCGTCCTTGGAGTCGAAGTAGTTGAAGAACGTGCGGGGGGAGACGTCGGCGCGCGCGGCGATCGCCTCGACGGTGGTGGCCTGGAGGCCGTCCTCCGCGACCAGCTGCAGGGCGGCGCGGGCGATCGACGCCCGGGTGCGGGCCTTCTTGGTCTCGCGGAGGCCGGTGGGGGCCGCCTCGGGCGGTTCGGTCGTGGTCACCGGACGATGATGCGCCCGTTTTGCAGAGAGTGCAAGTTTGCGCGCACTGCACGTACCGGGCTCGGCCACCGGCGGCGGGCGGCCGCCGGGCATTCTCGATCCATGGATTCACGGAATGCGGGCTCAGCCGACAAGCGGGAGGTGGTCGACCGCGTCGCCGGCGTGATGACCGCCGACAGGCGTGAGCGGATCCACCGCCGCACGCTGGCCGTCGTCGTCATCAGCCAGGCCTTCGGCGGCGCCGGCCTCGCGGCCGGCATCTCCGTGGGCGCGCTGATCGCCCAGGACATGATGGGGACCGAATCCCTGTCGGGCTTGCCGACCGCTCTGTTCACCCTCGGTGCTGCTCTGGCCGCGTTCCTGGTGGGGCGCGTCACCCAACACGTCGGTCGGCGGATCGGACTGGGCCTGGGGTTCACAGCCGGCGGCCTCGGCGCAGTCGGCGTGGTCATCGCCACCCAACTGGGCAGCCCAGCACTGCTGTTCACCGCACTGTTCGTCTACGGTGCCGGCACTGCCACCAATCTGCAGGCACGCTACGCGGGAACCGACCTCGCGTCCCCTGAACGTAAGGGCACCGCGGTCAGTGTCGCGATGGTGGCCACGGCCATCGGCGCGATCGCCGGCCCGAATCTCATCGGGCCCCTCGGCGGCCTGGCGACGAACCTGGGCCTGCCGGCGTTAACCGGACCATTCCTCCTCGCCGCGGTGGCATACCTTCTGGCCGGCGCCGTGCTGTTCACCATGCTGCGACCGGACCCGTTCCTGCTCGCCCGCCAGTTGGAGAACCAGGCGCCCGCCGCGCTCGACGCCGACGCCGCGCACGCCGCGGACGAGCAGGGGTCGTCGGACAGTGGGTCGGACGGCCTGCCCCGCCTGGTCCTGGTCGGCGCGCTGGTGATGGTCATCTCGCAGTTCGTCATGGTCGCCGTCATGACCATGACGCCGGTGCACATGCGCGCCCACGATCACAGCATGGGCGCGGTCGGCCTGGTGATCGGTCTGCACATCGGCGCGATGTGGCTCCCCTCGCTGGTCACCGGCCTCCTCGTCGACGCGACAGGCCCCCGACCGACCGCGATCTCCTCGGGATCGATCCTGCTCGCCGCCGGCGTGACCGCGGCGCTGGCCCCCGACGACAGCCTGACCGCGCTGATCATCGCCCTGGTGCTCCTCGGCCTGGGATGGAACTTCGGCCTGGTCGCCGGGACCACCATGGTGGTCAAGGGCACCCGGCCCGCGACCCGCGCCTCGACCCAGGGATCCATCGACGTGTGGGTCAACGTTTTCGGTGCCGGCGCCGGCGCGGTGTCCGGTGTGCTCATGCACGCCGCCGGGTTCAGCGTCCTGGCGATCGCCGGCGGAATCGTCGCACTGATCATCATTCCGGCCCTGGCGCTCGCTCCCCGCGCCGGCCGGTGAGCCCGGGGTTCGTCGCCGCCGCGCCGCGGTCGGGGCACGCGCCTACAGCGGCAGCGCGTCGACCTCCGCGCCCGCGGCCAGCGAGGTGACGTCCGCCGGGATCTCGACCAGCACGTCGGCGCGCGCCATCGAGGCGACGAGGTGCGAGCCCGGGCCCGAGACGGGGTCGGCGGCGGGCAGGTCGGCGCCGGGGGAGTCGGGGACCATCGCGGCGCGGAGGTACTGCACCCGCCCGGCGGGGGAGGTGACGTCCCGCGCCAGGCGGGCGCGGACCGGGTGGATCGGCGCCCGGCCGACCGCCTCGAGGATCACCGGCCGCAGCAGCACCACGAACGACACCAGCGCGCTGACGGGATTGCCCGGCAGGCACACGACCGGGGTGCCGCGCCACGTCGACAGGCCCTGCGGGCCGCCGGGCTGCATGGCGATCGGCGCGAAGCGGGCGCCCTCGCGGTCGGCGAGCACCTGGCGCACCACCTCGGCGTCGCCCATCGAGACGGCACCGGCGGTCACCACGAGGTCGGCGTCGCCGGTGGCCGCGTCCAGGGCCGCGGTGAATTCGCCGCGGTCGTCGCCCGAGATCGTCGTGGTGGTGACCTCGCACCCGCAGGCCTTGAGGGCGGCGGCCAGCGTGATCGAGTTGGACTCCCAGATCTGCCCCGGCCCCAGCGGCCGCCCCGGCGCGACCAGCTCCGAGCCCGTGGCCACCACCCCGACCCGCGGCCGTGGCCGCACATCGAGACCCGACTCCCCGAGCGAGGCGGCCGCCGCGAGATGCCGCGCCGCCAGCCGCACCCCGGCGTCGATCACCACGTCGCCGACGCGGACGTCGTCGCCCGGGCGGCGGATGAACTCTCCCGGCGACCGCGGCGCCGCCACCAGCACCGCAGTGGGGCCGGCGTCGCTCACCCTCGTGTCCTCGACCGGCACCACGCAATCCGCGCCCTCGGGCACGGGCGCGCCGGTCATCACCTTGCAGGCCTCGTCGTCGTCGACCCCGGGACCTCGACCGTCACCGGCGTGCACCGCCCCGACCACCCGGAGCCGCGCTGGCGAGTCTGGCCCCGCCCCGGCGATGTCCGCCGACCGCACCGCGTACCCGTCCATCTGCGAGTTGACGAACAACGGCAGATCCACCGACGCCCGCAGCGGCACCGCCAGGACCGAGTCCGCGCACGCCGCCAGCGGCAGGTGCGTGCTCCGCGCCGCCCGCTCCAACACCGGCGCCAGGTGCGCGCGAAGAAGGTCGCGGTACTCGGCGGGAGACGGACGGTCGGGCCGGTCGGGCAGGGAACTCATGTCCCCACGGTAACCGCGTTGTACTGTGCCTACGGTCCGCGCGGGTGCGGCCGGACGCAGCGAGAGTGGGGAAGACGTGGGTCTCTGGTCGGTACACGGCGACGGCAGGAACATCCGACCCGGTGAGGTGGTCGCCCCTACGGAGCGGCTGAGCTGGCCGCGCACCATCGGCATCGGCGCGCAGCACGTGGTGTCGATGTTCGGCGCGACGTTCGTCTTCCCGATCATCATGGGCCTCAACCCGCAGCTGGCGATCCTCTTCTCCGGCGTGTGCACCCTGCTGTTCCTCGCCGTGGTCAAGGGCCGCGTGCCCAGCTACCTCGGCACCTCCGTGGCCTTCGTCGGCGCGGTCGCGGCGATCCGCGCGCAGGGCGGCACGAGCGCCGAGGTCACCGGCGCGATGCTCGTGGCCGGCGCGACGCTGCTGGTCGTGGGCGTGCTCGTGCATCTCGTCGGCGGGCGCGTGGTCACGGCGGTGCTGCCGCCCGTGGTCACCGGCGCGGTCGTGATGCTGCTCGGCTTCAACCTCGCGCCGGTCGTCGCCGAGACGTACTGGCCCCAGGACCAGTGGGTGGCGCTGGCGGTGATGGTGGTGCTGGTCCTCATGACCGTCGGGCTCAAGGGCTTCGCGGGGCGGATCGCGATCTTTCTCGCCCTCATCTTCGGCTACCTCCTGTCCTGGGTGCTCGACCTGGTCACCGGCCCCATCACCTCCCTCGACGCCGGTTCCGGTGAGGTGACCGAGCACCTGCGCGTCGACTGGTCGGGCGTGTGGGACGCGCCGTGGATCGGGCTGCCGCCGATGACCGACGAGGCCGCCGGCGTGGTGGGCATCCACGCGCCGAGCTTCTCGCTGGCGTTCGTGCTGCTGGTGGTGCCGGGCGTGATCGCGCTCATCGCCGAGAACGCCGGGCACGTCAAGGCGATCGGGGAGATCACGCGGACCGAGACCGACGGCCTGATGGGCCGCGCCCTGGCCGCGGACGGTGCGGGGACCGTGCTGGCCACGTCGTTCGGCGGGTCGGCGACGACGACGTACGCCGAGAACATCGGTGTGATGGCCGCGACCAAGGTGTACTCGACGGCCGCGTACGTGGTGGCCGCGCTGACCGCGATCGTGCTGGGGTGTTCCCCCAAGCTGGGTGCGGTGATCTCCGCGACCCCGGGCGGTGTGCTGGGCGGCATCACGGTCGTGCTCTACGGGATGATCGGCCTGCTCGGCGCCAAGATCTGGAAGGAGAACCGGGTCGACTTCGGCAATCCGTTGAACCTGGTGCCGGTCGCGGCGGGTGTGGTGATCGCGATCGGCGACACGACCCTGCAGATCACCGACGCCTTCCAGCTCGGCGGCATCGCCCTGGGCACGCTCGTGGTGGTGCTGGGCTATCACCTCGGCCGGGCGATCGCGCCGCACCTGCGCGCGCAGGCCGAGCGCGACGAGGTCCACGAACTCACGTTGCTCGGGCCCAATCCGGACGTCACGGTGCCGGAGCGGCGGCCGGACGACGAGTGAGCGGGGCGCGGCGCGGACCCCTACACTCGGGGCCACCCACACCGTAGAGGGGAGGTGGACGCCGTGACCGTCCAGGACACCCGCCGCACACCGGGCGCAGGCCCGCACACACGCCCCGCGACGCCGCTGCTCGTCGACTCCTTCGGCCGCGTCGCCCGGGACCTGCGGGTCTCGTTGACCGAGAAATGCTCGCTGCGCTGCACGTACTGCATGCCCGAGGAGGGGCTGCCGCCGATCCCCGACGCCGCGCGGATGACGGCCGACGAAGTGATCCGGTTGGTGGCGCTGGCGCACCGCGAGCTGGGGGTGCACGAGGTCCGCTTCACCGGCGGCGAGCCGCTCATGCGGTCCGACCTCGAGCGCATCATCGCCGGCACCCGTGAGGCCTGCCCGGACCTGCCCATCGCCATGACCTCCAACGGGGTCGGCCTCGAGCACCGCATCGGGCGGCTCGTCGAGGCCGGGCTGAACCGCATCAACATCTCGCTGGACACGGTCAACCGCGCCGAGTTCGCCGAGCTGACCCGCCGCGACCGGCTGCCCTCGGTCCTGCGCGGCGTGCGGGCCGCCGTCGAGGCCGGGTTGGCTCCGGTCAAGGTCAACGCGGTGCCCCTGCGCGCGACCCTGCACGGCGCGCCCGACCTTCTGGAATGGGCGCTCGCCGAGGGCGTGCAGCTGCGGTTCATCGAGGAGATGCCCCTCGACGCCGAGGCCACCTGGTCGCGCGCGGAGATGGTCACCGCCGCCGACGTGCTGGACTCGCTGCGGACCCGGTTCGAGCTGGTCCCCGCGGGCCGGGAGGATCCGTCCGCGCCGGCCGAGCTGTGGCGCGTCGCCGGCCACACGGTCGGTGGCGCGCCCGCGACGGTCGGGGTGATCGCGACCGTGACCCGCAACTTCTGCGCGGCCTGCGACCGCACCCGCCTCACCGCCGAGGGCACGGTGCGGTCGTGCCTGTTCAGCGACGACGAGACCGACGTGCTCGGCGTGCTGCGCTCGGGCGCCCCGGACTCCGAGGTCGCCGAGGTCTGGCGGGGCGCGATGTGGGGCAAGCAGGCCGGTCACGGGATCGGCGGTACGGCCTTCCACAGGCCGCGGCGCTCGATGGGAGCCATTGGTGGTTGACGTGTCAGTGTCGGGCGATAGAGTTGATGATGTGAGCAGCACACCGGATGTGGGACGAGCGCCGCGGGTGATCACCGTGGGCTACTACGCCGCGGCGGAGGACGCCGCCGGTACCGCCCGCGAACGACTGCACACCCACGCCACCACCGTCGGGGAGCTGGCGCGCGAGGTGTGCGAGCGGCACGGTGAGCCGCTGGCCAGCATCGTCACGGTGTCCTCCTTCCTGGTGGGCGACGAGACAACCCGGGATCCGAAGACCTCGATCGACGGCGTCTCCGCCGTCGATGTACTGCCCCCGTTCGCCGGCGGCTGAGCGATGAACCGGAGCCGGGGGGGCAGCGTGCTGACGATCGCCCTGGCGTGCACGGTGGTCGGCGCGTGCGCGGCGGAGGAGCCGGAGGGCGCGACCATGACCATCGGGATCGCGGCCGCCCCGTCGTTGTCCGCGGCGTTCACGGAGATGATCGACCTCTTCGAGGAGGAACATCCCGGGGTCACCGTCAGCCTCGAACTGGGCCGGTCGGACGTCCTCGCCGCCGGGTTGCCCGGGCGGGACGACATCAACATCTTCGCCTCCGCGAGCGAGAACGCCATGCAGGAGGTCGTGAACGCCGGCGTGGCGGTCGATCCCCGCGTCTTCGCCCGCAACCACGTCGTGGTGGCCGTGCCGTCCGGGAACCCGCGCCGGATCACGGGGCTGCGCGACCTCGAGCGCCCGGACTTGCGGGTCGGGCTGTGCGCGATGGACGTGCCGTGCGGGGAGGCCGCGGAGACGCTGCTATCCGCCGCGGGCGTCGAGCCGCCGGGGGTCGAACGGGATTCGGGCTCGCGCGCCCTCGCCGCGCGTCTGGCCGACAACGACATCGACGTGGGCATCGTCTACCGGACCGACGTCGCCGCCTCGCACGGCTGGGTCGCTCAGGCTGAGGTCGACCAGCGGGACCGCGAGCTCGCCCAGGCGGCGGGGACGACGCGGTACTCCGTGGCCAGGGTCGTGCGCGGCGAGGAGGGGTCCGACGCCGAGAGGGAACGCGCGGCGACGGACGACTTCCTGGAGCTGGTCATCTCTGACCGCGGCCGGCGCGCCCTCGAGGACTCCGGACTGGCCCCGCTGCCGCAGTGACCGGCTGAGTCCCCCGCTCCCCGGCGTCCCCGGGCGGAGAGGCGACGCACCCTGGCCCGGATGCGCCGCCTCTCCGGTTCGCGCTCGAGCGGGGGCGATTGATACGTCACGGAATAGACGGCTGCCCGCCCCGGTGCTATAGATGACACATCAAATAGCACCGACCGACTGATTGACCCGACGAACCAGGGGAGCGCCGTGCCCGTCTACGTCCAGAACCCCGGCCCCCGCAGCCTCGTCGAGCGGCCCGCCGACGACCTCCTCGCGCCGGACACCCGCATGGGTGCCGTGGAGCTGCTGGTCCGCGACCTGGACGCGATGATCGGCTTCTACTCCGAGGGCGTGACCCTGGAGGTGCTCGAGCATTCGGGCGAGACCGCGGTGCTCGGCCGCGCGGGTTCCGCGCTCGTGCGGATGCGCCGGATGCCCGACCGGCCGCCGCGGAAGTCCGGCGAAGCGGGTCTGTTCCACACCGCCGCGCTGTTCGACGACGAGCCGTCGCTGGCCGCCGCCGTCGCCTCGGTCGCCCGGTACGCGCCCCGGTCGTTCACCGGGAGCTCGGACCACCTGTACAGCCAGGCGTTCTACTTCGACGACCCGGAGGGCGACGGCGTCGAGCTGTACGCGGACCGGCCCCGCGAGACCTGGGCCACCGAGCCGCACGGTCTGCTCGAGGTGGCCACCAATCCGCTGGATCCCAACGCGTTCCTGCGCACGTACCTGCCCGAGGCGTCCGCGACCCCGCCGGGCGCGACCCTCGGCCACGTCCACCTGCAGGTCGGCGACATCGGTGTGGCCCGCGACTTCTACGTGGACGCCCTCGGATTCGAGGTGATGAGCGACGCGGGCTCCGCCCTGTTCATCGCCGCCGGTGGGTACCACCACCACATCGCCGTCAACACGTGGGGGACCGCCGGGGCGGGCCCGCGCGCGGCCGCACTCGGCCTGGGGCAGGTGAACATCGACCTGCCGACCGCCGACGACGTCGACGCGCTCGAGCAGCGCCTGACCGACCACGGGTTGCGGGCCCGCCACGACGGCGCCGTCCTGCGGGTCGACGACCCGTGGGGCACGCTCATCCAGGTCGGGGCGGAGGACACGGCCTCGGGCAGCTGACGCGGTAGCCGCCGAGTGTGCCTGCGCCTGCATCGCGCACGCCGGGCAGCCGCTCCTAGCCCTGGCGTCTCGCCCCCGCGCCTGGCGGCTCGCCCCCGCACTTAGCGTCTCGCCCCTGCGCCTGCCCGCCAGATCTGCAGCCGCTCCTCGGCATGGCGTCTGGCCCGCCCCGCGGTCCGCGCGAGACGCCATGCCGACGAGCGGCTGCGTGGGGATCTGCGAAGTCCGCGACCGGAGGCCGGGACGACTGCTCGGCGGTAGGCTTGCGCCA